>NZ_FYDY01000004.1:0-305158 GCF_900187435.1 Pseudomonas sp. Irchel s3b5 | reverse complement strand
GCTCAGCAATCGTTGGTTACATCTTTGATTTCTCGCGGAGTAACTTGTGATGCTGATAATCTGTTGACTAGCAGTCTGACTCCACAAGCACCCACACGAATTGCTTGATTCAGTTGTTAAAGAGCGGCTGGTTAAGATCTTTCGTCTCAACCGAGGCGCGCATCTTACAGCGCACCTTTTCAAATTGCAACCTTAAAAGTTTCTGATTTTTCAACAAAATCAACTACTTAAGCCAAGAGCGACATTACGTTGCTCGTTAGCGGGAGGCGAATAGTACAGCATTAAAATACATGGTCAACCCCCTCTAGAAGTTTTTTCCTTTATCAAAGAGTCAGGTTGCCACTGTGAAAACTTCCAAGGTCTGTACAAAACATCAGGGCAGCAGGCTACCCAGATGTTTGAGTGCCCCGAAGGGATGCTCAACAGTCCGCTTTCGGACTCGCATCATCTCTGGTGCCTTGCTCAGCCGCAGCTGCTCTCCTCCAATACGTCTTCCTGCTACCAGCGTCGAACTCGTCGCTCCGCACTCGGTCGATTGAGCCCTTTACGGCCCCCCATTATCTGCTGATTGCGGGGCATCCGGCGCAGACTGAATGGCATGGAGCTTGCCTCACAGAAACCGGGGGATGTTTTACCCCCCTGATTGAGCAAAAACGACCCGAGGGTATACGCCATGCATAGCCTATTTTATGCAACAGCTCATATGACCAGAATTCGTGTACGCCCCGTTGATTTGCTGGAGAAGCCTCGCGTTGCAAGGACATCGCTGTTCAAACTTCAGGCAAGCATTTGCACCGGGATGTTGCTTTTCGCGATGGGGATTTCGTTCTCGCTGTGGTTACTCGGCAGCTAGAACCGAACACAAAAAACGCGGCAGTCAAAGGTTGCCCCCGTTACTGCCACGCCTTTTTGCATGGCGACCTAGTGCCCGTGTCTGATCATGTCAGCAGCCTTTTCGCCAATCATGATGCACACCGAGTTAGGGTTGCCTGAAATCAACGTGGGCATGACCGATGCGTCGGCAACGCGCAGCCCTTCCATACCATGCACACGAAGATCCGGGCCTACGACCGAAAGCTCATCCACCCCGATGCGGCAGGTGCCGGAGGGGTGCAGCGCGGCGTGTGCTTCTTCGTGGCAGAATTTTTTCATCTCTTCCCGGGACCTGACCGCCCCGTCCGGCACATGACGCCTTGCAATGAACGGCTTGAAAGCGGCCTGGGACATGATTTGCTCACCCACCAGACAACCGTCCACCAGGCTTTCAATATCGTATGGGTCAGAGAAATAGTTGGGCACGATCCGTGGAGGTGACATCGGGTCGGCTGAGTAGAGTTCTACATACCCTCTGGACCTTGGACGTATCTGCCCCAGGTTCAACGTGCACCCATTGCCCCCCGGAACAGAGTCAACCCCCTCTTCAATGCCGGCACCCATCACCATGAAGTACTGGATATCCGGATGGGCTGCTGCCTTGTCACCCCACCAGAAAGCCCCGCCTTCAATGAGATTCGACGCCGCCGGGCCTTGCCTGAACAACGCGTATTGCAAACCGGCCATCATTTTCCAAAGGGGCTTTTTGTACCTGTCGTAGCTATGCGGTCCCGTCAGCTCATACACCAGCGACACCTCGATATGATCCTGGAGATTCTGGCCGACACCGGGCAAATCCTTGACCACGTTGATGCCATGCTTGGTTAGCTGTGCAGCCGGACCGATACCGGACAACATCAACAATCGCGGCGAGTTGATGGCGCCGGACGATAAAATGATTTCCTTGTCGGCGTGCATCACGTGACGCACGCCCTTCTCGATGTATTCCACACCGATGGCTTTGTTGCCTTGGGTCAAGATGCGGATGACGCGACAGCCCGTCTTCACCGTCAGGTTCTTGCGCGATTTGGCGGGTGCCAGGTAGGCCACAGCCGCACTGCTGCGAAAGCCGTTTTTGGCGGTGATCTGGTACAGACCGCAACCTTCAGGCGTACCCGAATTGAAATCCTCGTTGTACGGCAGGCCGTATTGCTGGCAGGCGCGCAACCAGACTTTGGTCAACGGATGGACATTGATCGGATCGGAAACCCCCAACGGCCCGCCAACGCCATGGGCGTCGTTGCAGAAGCGTTCGTTGTCTTCGGCTTTTTTGAAGTACGGCAGGACGTCTTTGTAAGACCAGCCGGTCGCACCCTGCTCGGCCCAGCCATCGTAGTCGGCCGGGACACCGCGGATGTAGATCATGGCATTGACCGAGCTTCCGCCCCCCAGCACGCTGGCCTGAACCATCGTGGGCGTCTCGGTCCGGCGTTGATCTTCGGTAGGCTCCCACGCATAGCGTTTGAGCAGCGGGCCTTGCGCCGTTTTGTAGTAGGCGCCGGGAATGTGGATATAGGGGTTGCGATCGCGAGGTCCCTCTTCGAAAAGGACGACAGAGGCCGTAGCGTCTTCGCTCAGTCTTGAAGCCACGGTGCAACCTGTCGATCCACCTCCGATTACGATGAAATCCACCATGACGACCTCAGTTTCTTTTTAGTGTTGAGAACAAGGCTGCCGAGCGATGGCAGCCCATAACCATTGCAAGCATTGACGTAACCCTGCACAAAAAAGCGCAGGACGGAATCAAACTTGAAAACGTGTGCTTGTTGAAGAAGCTGCTTATTGACCCACAAGCCGGGTCAAGAGTGACTTCAGCTCCTTGGCGACTTCGTAGCTGTTTTGCTGTTGCTGCTTCTTGCAAAACAACTCGCAACTCCACCAGCCCTGGTAACCGGTGGCCTTCACCGCAGCCGTCCACTCGGCAAGGTTCAACACCCCACTTCCCGTCGGCACATCCCTGAGAATTTCTTCGTTGGGGATACCCCCTTCAAACGGCAGCGAGTCACACACATGCACGCCGTAGATGAGGTCCTTGTTCATCCTGGCAATATCTTGCGGCTGCACGCCGGAGGTAAAGCAATGCCAGTAATCGATGACCATCCTGACGTTATCGCGCTCGGTGCGATCGATGAGCTGAAGTTGATGGTCCAGGCTGTTGAGCGGAGTCCAGGACAGCGCTTCGAGATAGAGAAGCACGTTGTACTGCTTCGCCAGATCAGCCAGCAAGGCGAGGTTTTTTGCGGTCAACACGTACTGTGTCGCTTCATCTGAACCCAGCAGACCCGAGTAAAAGGGGCTCTTGCCGTGCTGCTGGAAATCAATCACGGCCTGAACGTTGATGGGTCCGGTGAGCACCTGCACGCCTTTGGCGCCTGCCAGGTTGGCCAACTGGAAAAGTCGCTCGGCCTCCTTGAGCAAGTCATCGCGCTCAGCCCCCTGGCGCTCTATATCCCTCAGGTAACCAATGCCCGTGACCGGCACATCATTGAGCAGGTGTTTCAGTTCCGGTTCGCTATACCCCGCCTGCAGCCAGGCTTCCAGTTTTGCGCTGTTGATCTCCAGCGCATCGAAACCCACAGCCTTTGCGATGTCGATGTCCATCGCAAGGGTCGAGTGCTTTGCAACCGTGGAATGCAGGGCCAGGATATTGTTTTTAGTGTTCATGGGACGCTCCTACCGTTGTCATTCATTGTAGAGAGATCAGGTTCAGGTAGAGATTTCGCAGTCACGTAAAATACGGCGCGAACTGACGCAGTCACTGCGTCAGCTTTCGATGGCTGCCCCTCAGGCGTCCGCCAGTGAGGCCAACGCCCGTACCTTGAACGCGGCGGCCAATAGAACCTGGCGGTCCAGCCCCCCCTCATGGACGGCCGCAACAATGGCTTCGGCGATGGCATCAAGACCAGACTCACTGGACACCAGCAATAGATGCGCGCCTGCCTTCAGTGAAGCAACGGCCGTGTCCGTGATGGAGTTACCGCGGAGGATGGACACCGCATCGAGATCATCGGAAATGATCAATCCATCGAAGCCCAGGGTGTCACGCAGAATGCCAATGACTTTTGACGAGGTAGAGGCTGAATGCTCAGGGTCGATCGCCGGAAAAACTGCTGGCCCCGGCATCACCGCTTTTACACCAGTGGCAATGACGCTCTGGAACACTTCAAGGTTGTCATGCAGCAATTCCAGTGGCCCGGGAACCGTGGCTTCAGCAATCGCCGGATCTTCTTCAGTGACGTAATGGCCAGGAAAGTGCTTAGCCGTCGCAATCACTCCAGCACGTTGAACCCCACGGATAAAGGCACAGGACACCCGACTGACCTCAGCCGAATCGGCACCCAGGTGCCGATCGAGCAGCCAGGGGTTGGGACCGGTCACCACGTCGACAATCGGTGCCAGAAACAGATTGACGCCCAGGCTTCGGGCCGCTTTGGCCATCTCGAAGCATCGATGTTCGATGTCCTGCGAACTCAATTCCTTGAGTTGCTCTCTCGACGCGATTGCAGGGACCAGTTGATGAAGGCGTTCGATGCCGCCGAGTTCCTGATCCACTGCAATCAGCAAAGGCGCACCCGCCAAAGCGGCTGCTTGCCGCACGATGTTGATAAAGTCTGCCGGGGTTTCCGCGCCCTTTCGAGCCTCGCTCATGGCTCTGCCCACGTACTCGTCCCGTGTCTCGCCCAGCAAAAGGGAAACGCCACCTCGGCTCAGATAACGACGGACATTGTCATCCAGGTTCAAATCCCCGAACGCGGGCAGTAGCACCGAATAGGCAGCTCTATAGAGTTCGCTAAACATTGATTGTCCTCAGTTCCGTAGTGTTGAGCACAACGCTCACTTTTTTGCTGCGTGCAAAACCCTTGTGTCGCCAAACGAGTCGATAACCCGCTGCCCAGTTACGGGTGTCCGCTGTATGGAAAAGGCACCCAGGCACGCCGTCGGCTGGACTCGACACACGCCTGGGACAGGGCGACGCCGCGCACGCCTTCGTGGATGTCAGGTAGCGCGATGGTGGTCGCCGAGCGCCAACCGGCGCCGGCATCAAGTGCCTCGGCGAAATCGGCATAGAGAACGGCAAGCGCTTCCAGGTAGCCCTCGGTATTGCCGGCGGGCAAACTGGTGAAGTTCAGCGTCTGGGCGGCGTTATCACTCTGCCCACGGCGGTAGAGGCGTTCGGCGCCGTCGACAGGCGTAAACCGGAGTATTTCCGGGGACTCTTGACACCATTCGAGCGAGGCCTTGCTGCCGATGATCTTGAAACGCAGGCCATTACGATGACCAGGCGCTGCGAAACTGGCCCACAGCAAACCGTCTACGCCGCCTTCAAACTCCAGTTGCACCACACAGGTATCGTCCAGTCCCCAGCCGGGTACGACCGTGGTCAACTTGGCATTCAGGCTTGTGCAGCGACGCCCGCACAGGAACTCCAGCATGTTGAAGGCATGCGTCCCGATATCCCCCACGACACCGGTCGGGCCAGCCTTCAGCGGGTCACCGCGCCAGGCAAGGCTTTTGCTCAACGTCGATACACCCGGCGCCAACCACTCCAGCAAGTACTCGACATACATGAAACGAATGTCGCCAAGTTCTCCAGCCTGAATACGGCTGCGAGCATCCCTGACCATGGGGTAGCCTTGGTAGGTATAGGTAAGCGTGAAGAACGTATCGTTCTGATCGGCAATGCTCGCCAACTCAATGGCTTCTTGTGGGCTGTTGACCAATGGCTTGTCGCAAATGACCGGGATTCCCGCCTGCAGAAACAAGCGGCAAGGTTCAAAGTGCAGGTGATTGGGTGTGACGATGACGACCGCCTCTATGGGGTCGGAGCGACGCGACTCGGCAGCGGCCATTTCCTCGAATGACAAGTAAATCCGCTCTGGCTGGAGGCCAAGTGCCTCACCCGCTTCCCGGCACTTGTCAGGGCTCGACGAGAAGGCCCCGGCGACAATGTCGAAGCGATTTGAAAGGCGCATGGCCGCCCGGTGATAACTGGCGAAGTAAGCGCCCTGCCCACCGCCAACCATGCCTACCTTGAATCGCCTTTTCCCGGGAATGTCGCCGGTCAACCTTGCCATCGCTTAAAGACTCCAATAGTTAACGCTCACTCGCGCACGACCTGCAGATTGAGAGCCCCTCTCATCTCCAGCTTTCGAATGCGCGGCGCTAAGTATCGACGGCGGCTTTTCTCTGCACCATTTCGCACACTATCGATACATGACGCGGACTGACGCAGTCGCCAATTGCACCAGAAAGCAAGGGTCATGTTCGTAATCTGGAAATTCCCGTTCAACACCGACGGCTACAGTTGTTACCGGGGCCAGGTGAAGTGTTACTTTCCGGGCGGTACGGGGGCATGCGTCAAAGCGCTTACAATCTGACGCATTGACTGATATTGACAGGTTGAACTTAAATATCATGATTGGGCATGGAACATGCTTATTCAAAACATTGAATACTCAAGTGTTTCTCGGCACAGAGCTATACAAACAGCTATTTCGATAACTGATTTATAACTTATATAACCTATATAACCTTCCGCTCTTAAATCCAGGCCAACATCGAGATAAAAAATGCCCAGCCGAGGAGATTCGTCCCCCATGTCATTAACTGCTGCCACCTCTCACCCTGAGCGACAACAGGTTCGCAGTGACTTGCAAGCCAACGTGCAAAAAAACCTGAGTACGCTGGTTGAGTCTTGCCGCTCGGTTGCAGACATGTGCCGCAAAGTGGATGTCAATCGCCAGCAGTTCAACAAGTACCTGGTGGGCCAGCACGTACCCTCACAGAAAATCCTGCAGAAAATCGGCCGGTATTTCATGATGGAGGCCGAAGATCTTTTCCGGCCGCCCGCCGAGTTCAAGAAGTTTTATGAAGGCTACGAAAACGAATTGCCGACAGATTTGCGTGCCTCGGCGCAATTCAATCATTTCCTGCCCCTGGCGAAGCAGTCAGCGGATCTGCTCGAAGACTACCTGGGCGTCTATTACCGGTACCACAACTCATCTATCTATAAAGGCCGAATCCTGCGTTCGGTCACCTGCCTGTATCGGACCGATTCGATGGTCCAGTACGTCACCGTAGAACGCTTCCCCTTGCTCGATGGCAGTGGAAAGATCGGCTATTCGTTCACTTATCACGGTTTCTGCCTGTTGCTGGGCGATCGCCTGTTCATGGTCGATTTTGAGGGCAAGCAACGCAATGAAATGACGTTTTCGATTCTCACGCCGCAGCATCGCCGACCGATCCGGTTCCTTTATGGGTTAGTCACCGGCGTGGCGTCGTCCTCTTTCCGTCAGCCCTTCTCTACCCGTATGGCGCTGGGGCTGGTGGACAAAGGCAAGATCCGTAAACATCACTTGCGCAATGCAACCGCTGTGCTTCCCAGCGATCAGTCGTTACCGCTGGAAGTGCGCGAGTACATGACCGGCGACAACGCCACTATTGTCTGGGGCGGTCAGGACTGAGGCGGCTGAGGCTGCCTGCGCGCTGCTCAGGCCTGGCGATGCTGGCCGTCGATGACCGGCGGCGCATCAACAGCAGTGCTGGCCTGCTGCACCGAGGCCGGCGGGCGTTCGCTGTCCGCGCCCTCGTCATTCATTGCGTTGCGAAAACCCTTGATGGATTCGCCGACATCGGTGCCCAGGTTTTTCAGTTTTTTGGTGCCGAAGACCAGCACAACCACCACCAGAATGACGATCCAGTGTTTCCAGTCAAAAATGCCCATTTTGTGATTCCTCTGCTGAAGGCTTGATTAATTTACCCGTGAACCGCGGGCGGTAATTATCTCGACCAACGAAGGCCCTTTGCTGTTCAGCGCCTTGATGAAGGCTGGATTGAGTTGCGAAGCATGTTCGACTCTCCACGCGTCAAGACCAAAATTTCTGGCGATGCCCGCGAAGTCAGGCGAGTAAGGTTTGCCGTCCGGCAAATTGAATTCCCCGGTCCGATGTTGCCCCACGAGCGAAACTTGCACATCGCTCAACGACTCAGGCCCGCTGTTGTTGAACACCAGGAACACCACGGGAAGACTGTGCATGACGCAGACCGCCATCTCCTGCATCGACTGCAAAAAATCCCCGTCACTGATGGCACACACGACTTGACGTGCCGGCATGGCGAGCTTCGCGCCAATGGCCGCTGGAACTGCCCAACCCACCGTACCGACGTTAGCGGTGCAGAAATGACCTCGGTGTTGATAATCCGGGAACATCTCACCGACTGTCTCCTGGAGAGACTGCGTCCCGACCATCAGCAGCGCATCGCCTTCCAGGACCGAGCTCAGTTGCGCCAAGGGCCTGGGAACCATCAGTGGCGGGATCTCGCTGGCGCCGTTCGCCCGCAAGGTGGCGGGTGGCAAACTGGCGTCAACCCGGGCGTTCTGAACAGCCGTCGAGATATCCAGGCAGACAGGGCCGATGCGACCACTGAACATCGTATCGAAGGCCTGGCGCAGGGTCTGCGGTAACTGCTCAATCGACGAAACTCGCACATGCTCTTTGGTGATGCCAGTGGCGGTGAATTCAGGCCAGTCATCGCCGCGATCGGAGTCGCCGCCACTGATCACCAGCATGGCCGAGGAATCCGCCAACGCAACCGCGATCCCGCCCAGGGCTTTCGAGATGCCTAGCGGCGCCGGCAGGAGAACAGCCATCGGACGACCGCAGGCACGAAAATAGCCGTCGGCAAGATGGACTGCGCTTTGCTCCTGTATGACATGAATGAACGGGATGTCGGAGCCTGTCCTCAGCAATGCTTCCACCAAGGCCCACGAACCGTCACCTGGCACACCGGCAACATAGTCGACACCGTTCGCTTTCAGCGCTTTCGCAACAATCTGACCACCCGTGAGCTTCACAGAAAAAACTCCCATCGAATAGACGCTGGCGCAAGGGCGGATGCACCTTGCTTCGTCTCAAGACCGTCATCGGAGTATTCGCCTGGAACAAACACGGCTCAATTTCGCACCCCCCGCAAAAGAGACGCACGTTGACGCAGGTGAACACCGCCCGTCTCCCGTTCAGGCGGGGCTATGGTTATCAGGAGCCTGCTGCGCCGATTAGGTCACTTTGATGCGTCAGAGTGCGTCGCTTTTAAAGGGGCTGCGAAATTGAGTGCCCTGCCCGCCAGGCCAATACTCGACCCATGAAAACAACAAGCCGAGCCTATCAAGCGCTGGGCGCGCCACGTGAAGCCTTCACCTTGCTACCTGAGGAAAGCGGCGCGCAACCAGCTAGGGAAGAGTCAATCGGACCAGTGGAGGCCAACTGCGCAATGCTCTGTTTACCAGGCAGCAAAGCGCCACAACCTCCCCAGCAGCATGGAAACAATGCTGGCCATAACTCTGCCGATGTACAGGACTGCATGCATAAGGATGTGCCCGGCTAAACCCGCCGAGCCCAAGCCACTTGCAGGTCGCAAATTGTTTGCTAACAACCACCCTAGGCAGGAACTCAAAATGAAAAAAGAAAAAGAGACGGGTTATGGCTCAACCGGCATCAACCTGGATTCGATCAGCCTGAACCGGCGCACCTTTATGCTGGGGGCAGCAGCATCTGCCGCGGGGTTGTACATCAGTTCGTTCGTGCCAAGTGCGTTCGCCGCGTCTTCCGGCCATCTGGAGATTCTTGGCTGGGAAGGTGAAACCGGTGATGCGGAGCTGGCCGACTGGCGTAAACAGCGGGGCATTACCGTCCGTTCAAGCTATGCCAGCAACCAGGACGACATCACCGCGCGACTGGCCGGCTCCGACCCTGTGCAGCTTGACTTGACCATGTATGCGTTGGGCTACGAGACCATCTATCAGGAAATGGGCCTGCTCAAGGCGATCGACACCTCGAAGATCCCGAACTACTCGGCAGAGAATACCGTCCCGCTGTTCTACAAGGGCAGCCGCTGGTACTGGGATGGCAAGCAGTGGGGCATCCCGCTGTTGTGGGGCATGAACACCATCGTCTACAACCCCAAGAACGTGAAGAAACCAACCGAGTACAAAGACCTGCTTGACCCGAAATTGAAGGGCCGTCTGACCTTTGTCGATGACGGTACTTCCAACTGGTCACTCATCGCGATCATTGCCGGTTATGGCGACAAGTTTCCTAACCTGACCCGCGCCGAATTCGACGACGCCTTTGAAAAACTCAAACCGTATCGTGATCAATGCCGAGTCTTTGCAGCCTCCTCGGGCGACGCCGTTTCGCTGTTGGTATCGGGCGAAGTCGACGCGGTGTTTTCGGCGTCGGCCAACACCCCCAGCGAGACCAAGAAGCGCGGCGTAGTCACAGAACTGTCGGTGCCCAAAGAAGGGGCTGCCCTTTGGTGTGACGCCCTGTTCATTCCGAAGACAGCCAAGGATATACCGCTCGCGCTGGAGTTCATCAACAAGACGCTTGAAGCGGATACCCAGGCGAAGATGGCAACCACGATGTTCTCTGGCGTGGTCAACAGCAAGGCTGTACCGCTGCTCCCCGAAGAGCTGAGAAACACTTTCGACTACGCGAACCTCGACAGCTTTTTCGAGAAGTCGAAGCTCTACGGCCAACCGCCCCTGAGCTCCGACAAGTACGTGACCTATGCTGAATGGATCGATCAGTGGGCGAACTTCAAAGGCTCGTTCTAAAAGAACGGCTTGAGAGGACTGTACGAGTGAGTGGGTGCCTGCGGGCACACACTCCTCTGCTCGATGCCGGATGCTGTCCGTACCGCTCAGGCAGAGCACAGGTCACAACGTGCATGCGCCCGGCAAGGCGCCTTCGTTATCGAAACAAAAAAGCAAAGGCACAAAAATAATGAACGTAGTCAACAACAGCGAGCCCATCCTCCTCGATGACAGGGATTCCAAGGCTGGCAAACACATGAAAATCGACAAGAAAACCCTCAGCGGGTATCTGTTGGCGTCGCCTCCACTGTTCTTTCTGGTGGTGTTCTTCCTCATTCCGTCGCTACTGTTATTGGTCGCGAGTTTCTGGACCGCCAAAACCTTCAGCATGGAACCCGCCGCAACACTGGCCAACTACGCCAAGGCCTTGAGTGCCACCGGGTTTTACGACTCGCTGTGGATCGCCTTGCAGAACGGTTTCTGGACCGCCGTGCTGTCGACGGTCATCAGTGCGCCGGTGGCCTACTACATTGTCTATCGGACGCGCTCCAATGCCGTTCTGTACCTGGCCTTGGTCTCCTGGTTCTCCAGCTACCTGGTACGGGTCTACGCCTGGCGCTCGATTCTGGGTACCAACGGCGTGATCAACTCCACCCTGATGCACCTCGGGCTGATCGATCAGCCGCTGGAATGGCTGGTGTTCAGCAAGTTTTCGGTGGTGTTGACTCTGGTGCACATCATGCTGCCCTTCACCCTGCTGCTGTTGGTATCGGGCTTGCGCGATATCAAGAAGGACTACCTGGAGGCCGCGGCGGACCTGGGTGCCGGCGGCGCCACCATCCTGTGGCGCGTGATCATGCCTATGGCGCACAAGAGCATCGTCAGCTCCTTCATGTTCACCTTCGTCCTTGCCGCCAGTGACTATGTCACTCCCCAACTGTTGGGCGGCAGAGATGCGATGACCACGGGCCTGGTGATCGCCAACCAGTTTCGCTCGGTCGGCAACTGGCCACTGGGTGCTGCGATGGCCTACTTGCTGCTGCTGGTTTTCATGCTGGTCTATGCGCTGTTGCTGGGTGTGTTGCGGGCTGCAAACCTGGCACCCGGCAAGCGTTACCACGACTGATGACCGCCCATAAAAAAGGTAACTCGCCATGATCAGGCTCTTCACTTACGTCTACATGCTGTTTCTTTATGCGCCCATCGCGATCATCGCGCTGTTCAGCTTTCATTCGTCGGCTTCGCTGTCGTTCCCGTTCGAGGGCTTTTCGACTCAATGGTACGAGGCGCTGTTCAGCAGCCTGGACTTCATGACGGCATTGACCAACAGTGCCATCGTCGCCGCGGGCTCGACCATTCTGACCACCTTGCTGGGGACCTTCTCAGCCCTGGCGCTGATGCGCATGAAGGGTCGGTTCAAATCCATTTTCGCCTTCATGAACTTCGCTCCCATCGCCCTGCCCGGTTTGTTCCTGGGGATTGCGCTGGTGATTTTCTTCTCGTTGATCGGCCTGCCACGCTCACTGCTGACGGTGATCATCGGCCATACGTTGTTCACCTTCCCATTCTTTGTCGAGTCCGTACGTTCTCGTCTTGAGTACTTCGATCTGTCGTTCGAAGAAGCCGCTCGCGACTTGGGTGCCTCACCGCTCAAGGCGTTCTGGCTGGTCACACTGCCCATCATAGGCCCGACGATTGCCGGTGCCGCGATCCTGGCGATCGCACTGTCCCTGGACGAATTCCTGATCACCGTGTTTGTCACCGGCAGCGACACCACGTTGCCACTCATGATTCTTTCGATGATGCGCCGCGCTGTCAGCCCAACCATCAATGCCGCCTCGGTATTCATGCTGGTCGTGACCATTGCCATCATTGTCATCGCCGGCCTGGTCATGACCCTGCGCCGTCGCCGCCTCGAACTTGAACGCGCAGAAACTGCAGAGTAATCGCCATGACCAACAGCATCGAACTGACCGGAATATCCAAGAGCTACGGTAATCTGACGGCCCTGGGCAAAGTCGACCTGACCGTAAAGCGCAACGAAATCCTGACGTTGCTGGGCCCAAGTGGCTGCGGCAAGACCACACTGATGCGCATCATCGCCGGCTTCGAAGATCCCACCACCGGCAAAGTGGTGATCGATGGCAAGGACTCCACGGCGCTGGCGCCGGAACATCGCCCGGTCAACATGGTGTTCCAGAAGTACGCCCTGTTCCCGCACCTGGATGTTTTCGACAACGTGGCGTTCGGCTTGCGCCTGAAGAAAAAACCGCGGGATGAAATCAAGCGTGAAGTGACCAAGGCACTGGAACTGGTGCAACTGGAAAGCTTCAAGAATCGCTGGATTTCCGAGCTCAGTGGCGGCCAGGCGCAACGGGTCGCCCTGGCTCGGGCCTTGGTTAATCGCCCTGCTGTGCTGTTGCTCGACGAGCCACTGGCAGCACTTGACCTGAAGATTCGCCACCACATGCTCAACGAGATCAAACGGATCCACGAAGAGACCTCGACCACCTTCGTTTACGTCACCCATGACCAGGACGAAGCGATGATTCTCTCCGACCGCGTCGTGTTGCTGAACAAGGGTGGCATCGAGCAGATCGGTGGTCCGCAGGAGATGTACTGGTCACCCCGCACCTTGTTCGCGGCAAAATTTTTCGGCGACACCAATATCGTCAATGGCACCTATGGACCGAGCGATACCAGCGGTGGTTATGTCGAGTTGCCGTTCGGGCGCTACGCACACACAGCCAAAAACAGCCTGAGTGCCGGGCCGGTCAATGTCTCGATCCGTCCGGAAACCATCTGCCTAGAGCCAGCCAAGGGCAACCCGCTGGCAAACGGGGCCTTTATCGGAAAGGTCAAAGACACCTCGTTCATCGGCAATCGGGTCATTTACCGCGTCGCCGTAGCCGGCGGAACCATTGACCTCAAATGCCAGCAATTGCCCACCCCCGGCAGCCTCACACTGCCGCCGGGTGCGGATGTCGCCTTGACCTGCAAACCGGACAGCTTCGTGGTGATACCCGCCTGAACAGCTTTCGTTTGAACGACAATCCCTGCTGCATTTCGCGCAGGGTCTGCCAGTAACGCCAACGCTGGATCACCTCTTCACCAAGAGTCTGATCCGGCGTTTTTTTTGACCTGAACGGTGAACAACAATGGTCCAATACATCGTGGTCGGGGGTGCAGGACGGTTGCGGGCTGTATCAGATCAACGCCAGCAACGGCCTGCGATCGAGCACTTCGGTGGCCTATCTCAAACCCGCGCGGCGGCGCTCCAACCTGACGGTAAAGACCAATTGCCGGGTGCTGCGAATCCTGGTCGAGAACGGTCGGGCCACTGGCGTTGAATACCTTGAGAAAAACCGTAGCCATGTGCTGCGGGCCGATTGCGAAGTGATTGTCAGCGCCGGGGCGATCAACACGCCAAAACTGTTGATGCTGTCGGGCATTGGTCCCGCGGCTCACCTGCACGACAAGGGTATCAAGTGCATCCATGACCTGCCGGGGGTCGGTCAAAACCTGCAGGATCACATCGAGGTGTCGTTGATCAATGAACTGCGTCGCCCCTTGAGCTACGACAAGTACAAGACGCCGCACTGGAAGATCGCCGCCGGCTTGCAGTACGCCTTGTTTCGACAAGGCCCGGTGACCTCCAACGTGGTCGAAGGTGGCGCGTTCTGGCGTACTTCTCTGGCCGAGAACCGCGCGGACGCCCAGTACTGTTTCATGGCCGGGGCCGGCGTCGAGGCCGGTGTAGGTTCTGTCCCCGGTGGCAACGGCTGCACCTTGAACGTGTGTCAGACCCGCCCCCGTTCCAGCGGATTCCTGCAACTGCGCAGCGCAGACCCCATGGACTTGCCCCGCATCGAGCCTAATTACCTGACCGACCCGCTCGACGTGGAGTGCATGGCACAGGCCACTGAGTTTGGTCGGCACATCATGTCCCAGGCTGCATTGGCCGGCCACATTCTGCGCGAGCACGTGCCCGCAGAACCCTTGCGCACACGTGACGACTATCGGCGCTTCGTGCGCCAGCACGCCCACGCCGCGCTGCATCCGGTGGGCACCTGCAAGATGGGTACGGACGCCATGGCGGTGGTGAACAACGATCTGCGGGTACACGGCATCAATGGCTTGCGGATCGCCGACAACTCCATCGCACCGAGCTTGTGCTCCAGCAACACCAATGCACTGGCAATCATGATCGGCGAGAAAGCGGCTGATCACATTCAGCGTGCTGATCAGACCCTGTAGCGGCCAACCAATCGCTGATGACGGTCTATTTGATGGAGGCTGAACTCAAAACGCTCTGCACGCCGAGCACCGCCTGGGACTGGAGCTCAGCCTGGAAGCAATGGCTGCGCCACGCACATGAAAGCGAAATACCTGCTCTGATCCAGTTCGCCAAACGGCTAAAGATTTACTGCCGTCTTTTTCATGAAGATCAAGAGCGTCTTTCCCGGTAATCCGTGAAGAACCCAAAAAAAAAGCTCCCCGATTGGGGAGCCTGAAAACACTTGGCAAGCGGTAAGAGTGACCCGTAGTACCGAGAAACGACCCTTTTTCCCGCTACCCACTTGCCAAGTGTTGCAAATAACCCGTGACCCGGTGAGATCCGTCGGTTCGATGTTGGAGAACGAACGCTCTCACCCAGACAAACGTTGCGCTCTATAAACGGCAGACATCAGACTGGCTGCTTGTAACGGCGAATGCGGATATCAGCCTGTTCCTTGTGCCCGGCAAAGCCTTCCATGCCGCACAGGCGCGAGCAGTACTCGCCCACCAGCACAGAGGCCTCGTCCGTCAAGACACGTTGATAAGTGCAGGTCTTGATGAACTTGCCGACCCACAGGCCGCCGGTGTAACGCGCCGTCCCGGTGGTAGGCAGTGTGTGGTTGGTGCCGATCACCTTGTCGCCGTAAGAGACGTTGGTTCGCTGGCCGAGAAACAGCGCACCGTAGTTAGTCATGTGCTCCAGGAAATACAGCGGGTCGCGGGTCATGACCTGGACGTGTTCGGAGGCAATGCGGTCCGCTTCCTGGACCAATTCGTCCACGGTGTCGCACAGGATGATCTCGCCATAGTCACGCCAGGCAACGGAGGCGACCGGCGCGGTCGACAAGATAGCCAACTGACGCTCGATTTCCGCCGGCAAGGTTTCTGCCAGTTCAGCGCTGTTGGTCAAAAACACCGCTGGCGAGTTGACGCCGTGCTCGGCCTGACCCAGCAAGTCTGCGGCAATGATTTCAACGTCGGAACTGTCATCGGCGATCACCAGTGTTTCGGTCGGGCCGGCAATCAGATCGATGCCGATTTTGCCGAACAGCTGGCGCTTGGCTTCGGCGACAAAGGCGTTGCCCGGGCCGACGATCATATCGACCGGTTTGAAGTCATCGGTGCCCAATGCCAACGCAGCAATAGCCTGAACCCCGCCCACACAATAGATTTCATCGGCGCCGGCGAGGTACATGGCCGTCACGATGGCCGGATGAGGCTTGCCGTCGAACGGCGGAGCCGCTGCCACCACACGCTTCACGCCCGCCACCTTGGCGGTCAATACGCTCATGTGTGCCGACGCCAGCAATGGGTACTTGCCGCCGGGGATGTAGCAGCCCACCGAGTTCACCGGAATGTTGCGATGCCCAAGGATCACACCCGGGAGTGTTTCGACTTCGACATCGTGCATTGAGGCTTTCTGCACTTCGGCAAACCGACGGACCTGTGCCTGCGCAAATTTGATATCGCCGATTTCCTGTTCCGAAAGACTCGCGACGCACGCGGCGATCTCATCGTCGGTCAAGCGGAAGGTAGCAGGCTCCCACTTATCAAATTTCTTCGAATACTCCCGAACGGCTGCATCACCGTTTTTGGCGACATTGGCAATGATCTGCTCGACCGTATCGCGCACTTGCGAAGCGATTTCGGCTTGGGCTTCGACGGGCTTACTTTTTTTCAGATAACGAATCATCAATTTGCTCCAGGTGGTTCTTGATGCACGCAACATGCACTCAGCCTTGGCAAACATCTTTTCTCACCCCCCTGCTCCCGGCAATTTCGCAGCGGCTTTATTGCTGACGCGATCTGACGCAGCACAGACGCAAAGTTGAAGCACTGGGGACAGCACTGACGCTCTGGCACAGGCCATTCCGTTATTCGTATAACCTTTTCATATCAAAAGCGCCGCCAACAAAACCGTTCTGTAGTCTGTAGCTATTCTCGCGATCCCCATGAAGCTCCCGGTCTGATTGGCCACTTCCATAAAAAATACATTCAAGGCATTGACAGCGCCATTTTGAGTGTTAGCTTAAATAAGCAGTTATACGTATAACCTAATAATCATAACCAACCGAAGAGGTGACCAACCGTGAGTCGAGTCTTGTATCTATACGGTGGCTGGCCCGGCCATTTCCCTTATGAAATTGCCGCCTGGGCCCGGACCGTTTTCCAGGAGCTGGATTTCGACGTTGAAGAGTCCACGGACATCTTCACCTTGGACAGGGATTTGACCGGTTACGACCTGATCGTGATTGGCTGGAACAACGCGGTCACCACTGAAACGCTGACTGCCTCGCAGGAAAACCGCTTGCTCGAAGCGATCGAAAGTGGCACCGGCCTGGTGGGTTGGCACGGTGCGGGCGCGGCCTTTCGTGCAAGCCTCAAATACCACTGGGTACTGGGCGGCTCCTTTCTCGAGCATCCGATGGGCGAAGGCTTCCCCCATCCCTACCAGGTCAACGTCATCGACCACACCCATGAGGTCACTCAAGGCGTCGAGGATTTCGAGGTCCGTTCCGAGCAGTACTACATGCAGGTGGATCCGAACATCCATGTGCTCGCCGAAACCACCTTCGACGGCAACCCGTTCCCATGGATCAAGGGCCACCGCAGCCCGGTCGCTTGGGTACGCCAGTGGGGTCAGGGGCGCGTTTTCTATCACTCCATCGGCCACGACACCAGCAACCTGGCTGACCCGAACATCCGCCGCCTGACCAAGCAGGGCCTGAACTGGGCAACCCGCGGCCGCGAAGCAATCACTGGCAAAACTACCCCGCTTTCATCAACCCAAGGAGTCCTGTCATGAGCAAATTGACCGGCAGCCAGATCGTGGCACAAACCCTGAAAAACTACGGCGTCGAGTATGTCGCCGGCATTCCCGGCCACGGTATCTGGACACTCACCGACGCCTTTCTCGAAGAAGACTCGAAACTCAAGTTCATCCAGGTCTTCCACGAGCAGAGTGCCGTGCACCTGGCAGACGGTTACTACCGGGTGTGCGGCAAGCCGATGGCGGCTGTCACGTCCATCGGCGCCGGTGCCACCAACACCATCATTGGTCTCGCCACGGCCTTCACCGACTCCACCAGCCTCATGCTGATCACCGGTGGGCCGCCCACCCACATGCGCGGCCACGGTTTGCTGCAAGAACTGGAGCGCTACACCGATAACGATTTCCCGAAAATCGCCGAAGCGGTCACCAAGCGCCATTGGGTCGCCACACGCGTCGAAGAGCTGCCGTTCATGATGCACCGCGCCTGGAGCGCGATGGTCACCGGCCGTCCTGGCCCGGTGCACATCGAAATTCCGATGGACGTGCAAGCCGAAGCGGCTGAAGTGACGTTGCATGACCTCGAAGAGCGCACCCCGATCGGCAAGTCGTTCCCAGACCCGGCGGCCACCGCCCGTGCCGTACAAGAACTGCAAGCCTGCCAGCGCCCGGTGCTCGTGATCGGTGGCGGTGTGATTACCGGTGAAGCGCACGCCGAGATCCTGGCCCTGGCCGAAGCGTGGAAAATCCCGGTGGTCACCACCTGGAACGGCAAAAGCGGTTTCCCCGAGGACCATGAATTGTTCGCCGGCAGCGTCGGCCAGACCGGCACGATGTGCGGCAACAAAGTGGCTTCCACCGCCGATGTGATTATCGCCGTGGGTTGCCGCTTCACCGACTGGTCATCGTCCAGCTATGCCAAGGGCGTGACCTTTGCGATTCCGCCGTCGAAGCTGATTCACATCGACATCGACCCGCACGAAATCGGCAAGAACTACCCGGTGACCGTAGGCATCTGCGCCGACGCCAAGTACGCCCTCGCCGCCATCGTCGAAGGCCTCAAGGGTCAGACCGTCGATCGCGAAGCGTACCTTAGCGATCTGCGTGGCTATCAGAATGAATGGGAAACCAAGCTGGCCGGTCGTCGTGATTCGGACCGTTTCCCGTTCACCTCTCAACGTCCACTGGGTGCGCTGCGCAAGATTTTCCCGCGGGACACCATCGTGGTAGTCGGCTCCGGCAATACCCAGGGCGCGGTCAAGCAGACCTTCCCGGTCTATACCCCTCGCACTCACCTGACCTCCGGCGGGTTCTCCTCCATGGGCTGGGCCGTACCTGCCGCCATCGGCGCCAAGCTGGCTGCACCGAACCAGCCGGTGGTGTGCATCCTGGGTGACGGTGACTTCCTGATGACCTCGCAGGAAATTGCGATCTGCGTGACCAATAACATTCCAGTCGTGTTCATGATCCAGAACAATGCCGGGTACATGTCGATTCGCGGTGGCCAGCGCAAGCAGACCAGCCGCCATATCGGCACCGAGTTCAACCATCCGGACGGCACGCCATACAGCCCGGACTTCAAGGCGGTGGGCGAAGCCTTCGGCCTGAAGTCCTACCGTGTGGAGCGCCCGGAAGACCTCGAGCCGATCCTGCAGGAAGCCCTGGATTTGAACGTGCCGGTGCTGATCGAGGTCCCGACCGACCGCGACGCCGCGGGCCCTTGGGTACCGGGCTGGTGGGACTTCCCGATTCCTGAGTACATCACCGATGAGCGCCAGGACGAATACCGGGAACTGCGCAACTCCGAACAACACCTATAAGAACTGGAGCGGCTCAAATGAGTGATGCATTGATTACGCATCATGCAGAGCTGAATCCACAATCGGGGGCGTCGCGCGAACCGCGCGCCCTCGACGTGGTGACACCTGATGCAGATGGCAATATCAATTGTGATGTGGTGATTATCGGCTCGGGCATGGGCGGTTCGACCTTTGCCCATGCGCTGCGTGACAGCGGACTGGACATTGTCATCGTTGAACGCGGTGATTTCCTGCCGCGAGAAATACAGAACTGGAGCACCGAATCGGTCTTCGGCCAAGGCCGTTATCGCAATGCCGAACAATGGCTGGACGAATCCAACCGACCCTTTTCACCAGGCGTTTTTTATTACGTCGGCGGCAACACCAAATTCTACGGCGCGATGCTGCCACGGTTTCGCGAAGCCGACTTTGCCGAAATCCAGCACGCCGAAGGCCTCTCCCCGGCCTGGCCGATCAGCTATGCGGACCTGGAGCCTTGGTACGCCGAGGCGGAAAAACTCTACCGCGTGCATGGCGCGGCAGGCGTAGATCCCAGCGAGCCCTGGCGCTCAGGCCCCTATCCAAGACCTGCGCTCAAACATGACCCTGCCCTGGCCTCCCTGGAGCAGAGCATGCGCCGGTCCGGGCTCAAGCCTTTTGTGATGCCGGCGGCAGTGGACTATGGCGATGGCGGTGACTGCGTACTGTGCTCAACCTGCGATGGGTACCCTTGCCTGCTGGACGCCAAGGCTGACGCAGAGACCAGCGCGTTGAGACCGGCCTTGCGCAGTGCAACCGTCAGGCTGTTGACCCGCACCACGATCAACCAACTGAAGACAGTGGCAGACGGGCGGACGGTCACTGAGGCCCACGGCCTGATCGAGGGTCGTGCCGTGACGCTGCGTGCCAAGCGCTTCGTACTGGCCTGCGGAGCCGTGAACAGCGCGGCGCTGTTGCTCAAGTCGGCCAACGATCAGCACCCCGAAGGCCTGGGCAACAGCTCAGGGCAAGTGGGTCGCAATTACATGGTGCACAACAGCACGTTCATGCTGGCGGTAGACCCCCGACGCAAGAACAAGGTGGTCTTCCAGAAGACCCTGGCCCTCAACGACTGGTACAGCGCCGGTGCGAACAATGTGTTCCCCCTGGGTAATGTGCAGATGCTGGGGAAAATTCGCGAACCCATGATCAGTTCCATGCGTCCGTGGCTGCCGAAATTCGCCTCGCGATACATCACCGATCACAGTGTCGACCTGTACCTGACGTCGGAAGACCTGCCCACCCAAGACAATCGGGTCACCTATGACGCGCAACGGGGTGCGATCAAGGTCCATTGGACACCCAACAACCTCAAAGCCCATGAAGGCCTGGTGAACAAGACCAGCCGTGTCATGCGAGCCGCGGGCTATCCGCTGATCCTCAAGGCGCGCATGGGCATTGCCACCAACTCGCATCAATGCGGTACGGCGGTCATGGGCAAGGACCCGGCGTCGAGCGTGCTGGACCTCAACTGCAAGATGCACGACCTGGACAATGTCTGGGTGGTCGACAGTTCGTTCTTCCCGTCCTCGGCCGCGGTCAATCCGGCACTCACCATCGCCGCCAACGCCCTGCGGGTCGCGGCGAACTTCAAACACGAAGTGTCCTGAGCGGCAAGCGCTGCGGTGTAGTGATTACACCGCAGCCTGATGCCATGAGCGCGGTTAAACGCCCGGTACCTTCTGGGTTGAACCACGCACGATCAGTTTGGTGGCGAAAATCTTCTGCTCAGGCTCAAGCCGGGTGTCGGCCGGTGCATTGAGCTGCTCGGTCAAAAGCCTCGCGGCGTAGACGCCCTTCTCCACCATGGGTTGGCCAATAGTCGTCAGGCCCAATTGCACCGCTTCGGGAATGTCGTCGAAACCGATCACCGACAGGTCTTGCGGAACCTTGCGATTGAGCGCGTGAGCCGTCTTCATGCAAGCGATCGCCATCACATCGGAACAGGCCACCACCGCCGTGACGTCGCTGGACGTCAGCAGGGTGAACGCGGCCGCTTGCCCGGACGTCGAATCCAGTCCACCTGCTTCGATAATGCTCAGGTCCTCGAATGCCAGGCCCGCCGCATTCGCCGCCTCGACGTAGCCGGTCAGCCGCTCCCTGACAATGCGCTCACTGGCATGCTTGAAACGCTGCGGATCGATCGGACCGCGATAACCATCAGGGTTCAGACGGTCAATGATGATCCCTATTTTGCGGTGCCCCAGATCCAGCAAGTGCTGCACCTGAGTGCGGGCGGCCCCACGGTCATCGATCCCGACAAAAAAAGCACCTTCCACCAGCGGCGAATCGATCACCACAAACGGAATGTTCTGTTTCACCACCGCCAGTACCGCAGGGTGGTCATCGGGCAGGGTCGAGATGATCAAGCCATCAACCAACCCTCGCAGCGCCAGGCTGCCGTGATTGGCTGCCGGTGTCCGACCGACCAACCGGTTGTTGTTGAGAGGGAACAACGTCAGCGCAACGTTCTCCAGTTCGCCCACCTCGCTGATCCCGCGCAGCAAGGCAACGGTGCAAGGGTCGGCGAACGCCAGGGACAACTTGTCCATCATCATCAACCCGATCGCCCCGATCTTGCCCGAGCGAAGGCTCCGGCCAAGCACATTGGGTCCCGGGTAGCCCAGCGACGCGGCTACGGCAAGGATATGCTCACGTTGGGCCTCGGACAGCTTGGATGGGCGATTGTAAGCGTAAGACACCGCAGGCTGAGACACCCCCGCCGCCAGTGCTACATCTTTCATTGAAACGGATGCCATCGCTTGCTTCCCAACCTAGTTGAAAACCTCGTGCGAGGTCAGTGATAAAAAACGCCACGCGCTCAGTGTAACTGTTGAGGCGAAACCTTCGGAACCAGTCGAGTGGCAGTGACAAGGACCGCGATCATCAGCGCGGCAACGACGAGCAGCGCCAGGGGCAGGCTGCTGGCATGGGCGACAAACCCGATGGCGGCCGGGCCCATTAAAATCCCGAGGTAACCCAGGCTGGTGGCAGCGGCAATGGCCAGTTCGCCAGGCATGGTCTTTTGCGCACCTGCCAGCGACAAATAAACCGGAGCGATGTTGGCCAGACCGGCGCCAATCACCGCAAACCCCACCAGGTTCAACAGCCAGTCATTGGCCAACACGACCATCGCGAACCCCAACATGACCACGAGTCCACCGCCAATCAGCACCACCCGTGCCCCCAGCTTCAGCAGTATCCGGTCACCGTTCAATCGCCCCAGCGCCATCATCACTGCAAACACGGCGTAACCCAGGCCGGCCAGAGAATGCTGGACGCCTCGCTCGTCAGCCAGGAACACCGCGCTCCAGTCGAGAATCGCCCCTTCGGCCAGGAAGGCGAACAGACACAGCATGCCCAGCAGTAAAACCTTTCGGGTCGGCCGGACAAAAATCGGGCTGCCTTCGTCACCGCTGCGCCCCAGCAACTGACGGCCATGGGTCAGGACGAAGGCGACCAGGATTACCATGACCGCACTGCTGGCCATCAACGGCGTGGCGCCCAGCCATAACAACGCGGTAATACCTGCCGCACTGATAATCGCGCCGAGGCTGAACAGGCCATGGAAACCGGACATGAGTGAACGTCCCGTCGCGCGCTCGACCATCACGCCCTGAACGTTCATGGTCACGTCGACCGACCCGCACCCTGCCCCAAATACCACCAAGGCGAACATCAAACCGATAAAGGAATGAGTCGTCGCCAACAAAGGCAAGGTCAGCAGCACCAGCGCAATGCCCACGTGCATCGTAAAACGACAGCCCCGGCGCGCGTTGAGAATGCCGGCCAGTGGCATCATCACCAACGAGCCCAAGCCCAGGCACAGCAACAGCAGCCCCAGGGCCGCGTCGTCAACCCCAGCCCGGCTGCGCGCATAGGGCACCAGGGGCGCCCAGGCACCCATACACAGCCCTGACAACAGGAACGTCGATCGATAGGCCAACATATGAGGCATGGCGCACGGCAGTAGCAATTCTTGAGACGACACGAAAACCTCTGTGCTCGGATCAATTCAAGTTATACGTATAACCCAAATTGACCTGTTCGACCACAGGCCACGTTAAAAACTGATCGCCCCGCCGAGCATATCTGCATGCCAGATGTCACCTGAATGGCAATCGCCTCCCAGAAACAGTTGACATCAATGCCGTCACCGATGTTATTTTTGAATGAGTTATACGTATAACTCTAGTACGACTCAGCTTTTGCATGAACACCCCCCACAAAAACAACAGGGACAAATGCAGCGTGATGAATAACGTTCAAAAAACACCGATCCCCACACGCATCCGCAAGGCGCGTATTGCGACCTTCCTCGGCTTCATGATGATCGGCGCAATGATGTACATCTGGTCGACCGGGGTGAGTGTCTTCAGGACACAACTGGGTTTTACCGGTGAGCTGGGTGATGCCAACTTCGGCCTGATCGCGCTCGGGGTCGGCGTCGGCTCAGCGGCGGGAGCCCTGCTGGTCGGCCGTTTGCTGGACAGCTTCGGTGCAAAACCGGTGATCACCTTCTGCGCCCTTGCCTACCCTCTGTCCATCATTCCGTTGGGTTTCGTCAGCGGTTTCTGGTTTGCAATGAGTTTTGGCGTGGTGCTGGGTTTGCTGCGCGGCGCGCTGGATACCGCGTTGAATGCCCATGGTGTGCAAGTCGAGCGGTTTTATCGGCGCTCGATCATGTCCGGCTTCCACGCGTTCTATTCGCTGGGTGGTTTTCTGCTCGGGATGGCCTGCAGTTGGCTGACGGGTTTCTACACCGACAGCGTCAAGGTGCCGTTTACCGTGCTGGGCATCGCCATGCTGATCGTCGGCTGTGTGTTCAGCCGCTGGCTGCTGGGCAAGCATGACGTTCCCGACGCGGCTTCAGGCGACTGGCAAACAGACGCTCAGTCAGCGGAGGAAATCGGCAAGGGTCCATCGACCAAAACGCTGTTGGTGATGATTGCACTTGGCGCACTGTTGTTGGGCAGCATGATGGGTGAAAACGCGATTGCCGACTGGGGCCAGGAATACATTCGCCGCGAGTTCTCGACCTCGACGTCCACCGCAGGCATGGCGGTGTCGATATTCGTCGGTGCGGCGTTCATCGGGCGCCTGTTCGGCGACCGGCTGGCGGCGGCCTTTGGTAACGCTCAAGTGGTGTTCGCCTGCGGCACAGTCTGTGTACTGGGCATGACCCTCACCATCGTTGGCGGCACGGTCGTTACCGGCATTCTCGGCTTTGCGTTGTTCGGTCTCGGACTTTCCTGCATCGCGCCGCTGATGATTTCCGCAGCCGGACGCCGGGACCCACAACATGCCGGTCGCAACATCGGCATCGTCAATTGCATCGGCTTCTCCGGCATGCTCGTGGGACCCGCAGCCATCACCGTGATCGTCAGCCATTTCGGCCTGGAGTCACTGATGTTTTTCCCATTGATCATGCTTGGCCTGCTCGCAACATTTGGCCCGCTGCTGATGAGAGCGCCAAAAACCGCCAAGGGCGTCAAACAGTCCGCCGCAAGCACCACCCGCGCCTAGATCATCGGCGAACTGCTGACGATACGCAGCGCCGGGGGGGCTATCTGCCGACTGACCGCAATATCGTCGGCGCCACGATGAATCCAGCGGGTATCGCCATCGCCCTTCAGGTGCTTTTTTGCTTCAGGGGAATACTGGCGGTATTCCGCATCCAGCAAGAGGTCTTTATCAAGATCAAAGGGCAGCGCCCACAGGCTCATGCCGTTGCACCACATCCTATGCTGCTTCCGGCGGCAGAGGGGCAAACACCTCGACGGCATTCCTGCCGCCCTTCTTGACGCGGTACATGGCTTCGTCGCCATAGCGCAGCAAATCGCGCAAATTGTCAGCCAGGTCGGGAAATATCACCACGCCAATGCTTGATGAAATGGAGAGTGTTACACCGTTATCCATGACAAAAGGTTGTTCAAGTACCAGGCGGATTTTCTCGGCGACCACAACGGCATCTTCTGCATTTCGGGCATCCGGCAGGAGAATGACGAATTCATCACCGCCAATGCGCGAGGCGGTATCAGACTCGCGCAGCACAGACCCCATACGGGATGCGACCTGGGCCAATAACCAATCTCCGGCCTCATGCCCGTGTTGGTCATTGACCGCCTTGAACTTGTCCAGGTCAATAAACAGTAACGACAGCTTGCGTTTTTCCCGCTTGGCGAGCGCGATCAGTTGTCCCAGCCGATCTTCCATCATTCGGCGGTTCGGCAAACCGGTCATTCGGTCGTAGAAAGCCAGTTTGCGGATGGCTTCCTCAGCAACCTTACGCTCAGTGATGTCCATGGCGATGCCAATCATTGCGGGTCGACCGTTAAGAGACATACTCGATCCGTATACCGCCAGATCGAACAACGATCCATCTATCCTGCGGGCTCGGTATTCGCTGGCCAGGCCCTCGATCCCGCCATCTGGGCTCAAGCGTTTTTGCAGATTGTCATTGAGTAGATCGTGATCACCTTCCGCCACCAGATCGAACACGCTCAGCGATTCAACGAGCTTATGTTGCTCAACGCCGAACATCTGAGCGATTCGTGTATTGGCAAACACTAATTTGTGATCCTGGATGATGTAGATGCCGACTGCTGAAGTTTCCGCCACGCCGCGAAACATCGATTCAGCACGCATGAGGTTCAGGTGTTCCTGCTCGAGGTTGCCAACCAGGGTACCGATCCGCTTTGCGGAGTCATTAAAGGCATCCGCCAACTGACCCACCTCATCATTGGGCCAGTGTTCGATATGGACTTGATAGTTGCCGTTTGCCAGTTCGCGACTGCCCTGCGCGAGCCTCAGCACCGGACGAACGAAGCTTCGCCGGACAATCAGCCACGTCCCTCCCAGGAACAGTATGTCTATCACCAACAACAGATAAGCTATATTCAGCTCGACTTCCTGCTCGCGGTGCATCTCCTTTATCAGTGAGATCATCAGCTGATCGACATCGTCGAGCAAACGTTGTGAATTCTCGGCAAGCGCGCCTATCTGCCTTGCCTCCGGAGGGAAGTTACCGTCGCGCAGCAGCGCCGACTCGATATCTTCGCGGTAGCGCTGCCAGGCGATGCTGATCTCTTCTAATTTGAGCTGCTGTGGCGGTGTCATTTGCCGTATCTGATCGCTATTTGTGTTTCCTCGGTGCATCAGCGTACTGACCGCATCCTCATAGCTCTTGATGTCTGACATCGCAGCCTCCTTGCCGGGAGACCATCCGTTCAAAAAGCTGCTGGTGTTGAGCGCCATCCGGTGACCCAGGTAACGCATTTTGCCCGCAACCCGCATCGTTTCGTCAAAACCGGTGAATTCCGCGAACATGGCGTGCACGACCAGGATGTTGCCAAGCCCGAGCATCAGCAGCGCCAGGAACACAATCCCGATTTTCTTGCCAAGTCCAAAACGGGGCACGGTGGAGGGGCTGGAAGGGCTGGGCTTAAGTTCTTCTGTCATGTTTTTTTGACTCGTTCTCAAGCTGGCTGGACTAGCACCTGAGAGGCAGTTCGTTCATCCCTATGAGCCAGAAACAGGTACTGAAAATAGATATAGCACTTAGCCAGCAAACCACCAAACCAAGACGGCGTTTATCAGACGTAAACAGACGTTGCGGCAGGCCACAACCTGTCAGCTGACATCACAATTCTCGCGCTCCTCTTACCGTTCTGCGTCGGCTTAGCCAAGAGCTGCCATAGTAGGGCATCTATTCAACAAAACCGCTCTGAAATAGGTTGAGTCGCCCGCCGATGAACGATGAAAAACGCTGAAAATTTATGAAAGGCCCCCTTTAAACGCCGCCCCTTACTTGTCTCACAGCCCACCGGGGCTTGGTTCAGACTGAATCGCCCCGGGTTTCGTAGACACCTCCACGCCTCAAAATGAGGCCAATTAGGAGGTGCCATGAGCAAACCGCGTTACCCCGGCCCCGTGCATATCCGATCAAAATGATTACCTATGCCTGTTGCCAAGCACGCGTGCATCGCAATACGTTTGTGCAAGCCGTTCGTGGCAGGTCCCGCAAACGAGGAGAGCCAGAGCGCAGCAACCGAAAAGTACCTCTCCAATTCACATAGACAGGCATCACTCGCAGGATCGCTTTCAGTGCGGGCCCTTTGACAGCGGCTGCTGAACCTACATTCTTTTATCGAGATACCGATGCTTGATCTCAACGACCTGTACTACTTTAAGCTCCTTGCAGAACGTGGCAGCTTCACTGCTGCGGCGGAAATTCTTTCCATACCGACCGGTACACTAAGCCGCAGGCTGAAAGCCCTGGAAAACCATCTCGGCCTGCGCCTGATTGACCGCACCACTCGCCGGTTCGCTCTCACCGAGGCCGGCGAACAGCTCTATCTCTACGCCCGGAAAATTGTCGAACAGACCGAGTCGGCCGAAGCTCATCTGCGCGGCGTGTTGGGCGAACCCGCAGGGCGTGTCCGGATGACCTGCCCGCAAGGGGTCCTGCGTTCGCTGCTTGCGCCACTGCTGCCGGAATTCCTTGCCCGCTATCCCCAAGTCAGCGTCGACATCATCGCAAGCAGCCGTTACACCGATCTAATTGCAGACGGCTTTGATCTTGGCCTGCGTTCGCATGAACAGGACCTGGTCGAGTCGTCGATGGTCGCGCGCCAACTGGCCACCTTGCAGATGGTGCTGGTAGCCAGCCCCCACTACTTTGGCGAGCGTCGGACTGCCAATCCTACAGATGTAGATGGAGTCGACGGTCTTCACCTGGCGACGCATAGCAGCTTAAGCGTCTGGACGTTGCGGGGGCCGGGCGAAGAACAGGCCACGGTACGGTTAAAAAACCGTCTCGGCTCAGACGATGTTTCGCTGCTCAAGGCAGCAGCTATTGCAGGCCAGGGCGTTGCCGTCGTGCCACTGCATACCTGCCGGACGGAACTGGCCGATGGAACGCTCGTGCGGGTCCTTCCCCAATGGGAGGTTTCTCGACGAACATTGAGCTTGATCCTGCCCTCCGCCAGAGGGCTGATGCCAGCGGTTCGGGCCTTTGCCGATTTTCTGATCGAGCGTTTGCCCAGCGCGGTTGAAGGACCGTAGCCGTAATGTCAAATCGGGGGAGATTTCTTCCCTAGGGAAAAAATCTTTCTCGTTTCCCCGTCTTATTCCCATTACATGTTCAAACGTACCCTACGGGCTCTTTCATTCTGGATGCCGGCGGATCATAGAGTCATCGCCGTTGAAGTCCGGTGAATTCCCGATGCGCTAGCCATTCCGTTGGCCCCTTGGTCTTGGTTGTATCCAGCGCATAGATGAGCCAGAAGCAACCTATCTTCAGGAGCAAATGATGAAGCTTGTAAACAGAATTGCGGTTGTTACCGGAGGCTCACGTGGCATCGGCGCTGCCATCGCCCGAAAGCTCGCAGCTGAGGGCGCAATCGTTGCGGTTGTCTATCAATCCGGATTCGATCAGGCACAGTCGGTGGTTCGGGCGATCAGGGAGGCGGGGGGAGCGGCAGAGGCTTTTGCTGCGGATGTAGCGGACGCATCCGCTGTGCGCAGTGCTATCGACATGATCGTCGCGCGTTTTGGCCGCATCGATATTCTGGTGAACAACGCCGGCATTTTCGAGGGACGCAATTTTGCGGACATCGATGCGGACCATGTGAGCCGGCTCTTTGCCGTCAACATGAGTAGCGTATTGCACATGATGCAGGCAGCGGTTCCGCATTTTCCGTCCACCGGCGGGCGCGTTGTGAACGTCTCGACTAACTTGATCTATTCCCCCCGTCCAGGTACGGCCATTTATGCAGCCAGCAAGGCGGCAGTGTCCGTATTGACAAATGGTTTTGCAAAGGAACTCGGCGCGCGTGGGATCACGGTGAATGCGGTAGCGCCCTCGATGACCAGCACGGACATGACTGCGGCGACGCCCGACGTGCGTCGGCAAGCGGTGATCGCAGCGACACCCGCAGCGCGTATCGGTGAGCCCGAGGACATCGCGGACGTGGTCGTATTCCTTGCTTCGGACGAATCGCGCTGGATCACGGGGCGCACGCTCCTGACCGATGGCGGCTTGACTGACTCACTTTGAGTTGAACAGTTATGTATGTTCTCACGGTAGAGCTAAAGATCCGGTCTGAGCGTCTCGCGGACTTTCTGCACGAGCTGTCGAATTTGCGCACGCTGATCGAACGTGAGCCTGACTGCCTGGGGTTTGACGTGCTGCAGAGCGAGGATTGTCCCCATCATGTGTTACTCGTTGAAACATGGAGTAGTCGAGCATATTTTGAAAATGTACAGATGAAACGTCCCTATTACGCCCTCTATTTTGCGCGAGTCCATCCTATGTGGAACGCGGAGCGTCAACTGCATCACTGGTCCGCGGTCGCCCCTTGACGACGTGATCCCAGGGTCCGCAGGCCGCCGGGGAAGCGTTTTTTAGCATGTTACTTGCGGATGTTATTTGTTCAACCACAAAAACCATAATAAGGAAATCTTTCATGTTGCACTCTGATCATTCATCAATCGCTGAGCGACGCCGTGTTCAGGCGGTGACGTGCGTTTCGGCACTGGTGCTGTCGTTAATAGTTTGTTCGAGCCACGCGGATACAACGAAGCCCTACCGCCATGCACAGGAGCCGATTGGTGACGTCGAGACTATGTACAACGGCAAGCTCAGCGAAGACATGGCCGTTAACACCTTCCGCAACATTGATCGCTTGTTCCCTGTGCGCACCATCAAGGCCGGCGGTCATCCCTTTCCATTACCGCGCAGCGGCCAGCCGCTCGGGCCAGTTGCCTTTGACTACAAAGGTAAGCAATACAGCCTCGATGACTACGTCACGCTTAACCATGTAACGGGTCTGTTGGTGCTCAAGGACGGTAAAGTCGTTACTGAACGCTATGAAAAGGGCAATACCGCGGACACCCGGTGGATGTCGATGTCGGTGGCCAAGTCCATCACCTCGACGCTGGTGGGCGCAGCGTTGCAAGACGGTTCGATCAAAAGCCTGGATGACAAAGTAACCAAATACCTGCCTTCACTGGCTGGCAGTGGTTACGAACAGGCGACGGTACGCCAGGTGCTGGCCATGCGCTCTGGGGTCAAGTGGAGTGAGAAATACGCGGATCCGACCTCAGACCGGCGAATGATGCTCAAGCTGCAAATCGCGCAAGTACCCGGCTCGGCACTCAAGTACATGGCCACACGGCCAAGCATCGCGACCCCAGGTACGCTGACCAACTACAGCACCGGGGAAACACAAGTACTGGGGCAATTGGTCAGCGCCGCCACGGGCAAGCCATTGGCGAATTACTTGAGTGAAAAAATCTGGGCACCGTATGGCATGCAAAGCGACGCCAACTGGTGGCTCGACGGCCCCAATGGCAATGAGGTGGGCGGCAGCGGTATCAGTGCGACGCTTGAAGATTACGGGCGCTTCGGACAGTTCGTACTCAGCGGCGGCAAGGCCGGCGACAAGCAGGTACTGCCCAAAGACTGGATGAGTTTCGTCAGTACAACCACTGGCGCGGATGCGGCATATGGCGACTTTGCTTCCATGTGGTGGCCTGCCTGGACAGAGGCTTCGAAGGCAGATAAAGCGTTCACCGCTGCCGGCATTTTTGGTCAGTACGTCTACATCAATCCAACCCACAATGTGGTGATTGTGGTGTGGCAAGCACAGACCAAATCCACCGGTGGCGAGGTCATCGACGACATGGTCGCCTTTGACGCCATCACCAAGGCCGCTCAATAAGCGCAATGCTGTTCGCTTAAGGATTGAATCCGGTAAGCGAAGTGAAACCCTTGTGGCAGTTGTCGAGCCTCAGCGAGGCTGCAATAGCGGTGGGCAAGGCAACATCTATGTTTGCCACGCCAGCCCCATCGCAGCCTGGCTGGGGCTCGACAACTCCCACCTTTTGTTCATAGTTCATGAGCGAATGGGGCCGGACTCATCCATCCAGTCCAGCCCCATATTCGCGCCCTCACAAAATGGCTCAGACCTTCTTGCGCAAGAACCCTTGCTGGGCACCGTTGCGGTTAGGCGCGAAGCCATTGGCCTCCAGGCTTTCTTCCACAGTGTCATAGAACACGCCGATCTTGCTGATCTCGCGCGCCTGCTGGGCGGTGGCGATCGGGCGACCGAACTCGCGGGAAATGCGCACCAGTTGCTCGATCTGCTCAACGGTGGACATTTTATCCGTTTGCGCCTGGTTCCAGAGGTTATCCTCGATGCCGCAGCGCACGTGCAGGCCCATCGCAATGCCCATCATGTTGACCGGCAGCACGTTACGCGTCGAGCTTTCCACGGTAAGCACTGCGCCGTCCGGCACGGCACGCACGATGTTGGCCAGGCTGTAGATGTTAGGCACGTCCATCCCGCCGCCGATCGCCACCCAGTTCATGACCAGCGGGCCCTTGTAGATGCCGCGGCGCATCAGGCGCTCGACCGAGTCGAAGCTATTGATGTTGTAGCACTGGAAGGCACTCTGGATGCCCGCGGCCGTTAGGCGTCGCACGTGCTCTTCCACCCAGCCCGGCTGCGCCGGCACCGTCATTTCCTTGTAGGCGCTGTAGACAGCAGGGTCTTCCATCGAGGTGCCCTTGATGTCGGCGTCATCCCAGTGCTCGACGACGTTCATCTGCGAGGTGTTCACGGTGACCGTAACCTGGTCTGGCTTGGGATCGAGTTCGGCCAGCATATGGCGCGTATCGTCGCTCAACCACTTGGCCGCGGCGCCCTCGGTTTCCGGCGCAAAGCTGATCGAGCCGCCGACTTGAATAATCATCTCTGGAACGGCTTCACGCACACCGGCGATCAGTTCGTTGAACTTCGACAGGCGCTTGGAGCCCTTGCCGTCCAGTTCACGCACGTGCAAATGCAGCACGGTAGCCCCAGCGTTGTAGCAATCCACGGCCTTCTGCACCTGGTCGGCCATGGACACCGGAATGTCCTCGGGGAAATCTGAAGGCTGCCACGACGGTGCATACGGCGCTGCAGTGATGATCAGAGGCTGCTGGTTCTCGACAAAGAGGTGGCCATCAAGGAAGTTCATATAGGGGTCTCTAAAATACTTATTATTGTTGAGCGGAACGTCAGCAAGGCTTGGTGCCGATTATGGTGGCGCGTTCCATCTTGCGATGACAGGGTAGGTATGTTGGCTGATTGGACTGTAAGCCGAGGGCCTGATCAGTCGCTTTTCATCAGGCGACAATGGCATTTCATTTCATGACATATGTTGCGAAAAGTGAATTTCTAGCATGGGCGCCGGTGGACCGGTTTTTAGTGTGGATTCAACCGGTGGGCGCAACACAACTAAATTCTGTGTAAGCAGAAGGAGTGTTGCAGATGAAGCAGAGACCTCGGATCTATTACAACTACGGCACTCGCTCAGAGCGGCGGTTACGCGAAGAGGCCCATTTGAACCTGGCGTATCACTGGTTTTGCCGGTTGAGCCTTTAAGACGAAGTACCCAATCACTCGACCTTTTCCAATAACCGCCATGGCCGTTTTCTGGGCAGTGATCTGTTTCGCTGGTTATTCAATGAAGTGCTGCGTCGCTGCATGGACGCTGGCCTTGTCAAGGGTGAAGGCTGTGCTGTGGACGCCTGCATCATCAAGGCGGATGAGAGTCGGCAGCGCGGCATACCGGGCGATGAACAGATCAACGGGAGCGATCCGGCCCTGAGCAGCCTCGCTGTGCGTGAATATCTTGAGGCACTCGACGAAGAGGCTCTGGCCGAAACACTGCCGAAGTGTTTGTCGCTGAATGATCCACAAGCCTGCTGGACCGCAGCTCCAGGTGGGCCCGCGTTCTACGCTTACTCCACGAATATCTGATCGATACCGAGCAAGGCGTCATCTTGGATGTGGAACCCACACCGGCTCATCGCACGGCGGAGGTCGAGAGAGGAGCCTGAAGGAGTGCCCCTAGGCAAGCCTCAAAAATCCACGCCTTTTAAGCAGGAGCAATACGTCGGCTCGCTCCGTAAACTGGAAATCAGCAAGCCGTTGAAACGCATCACGTCGACAAGGCAACCCGTCCTATCCCGGCAAACTCAACTTCCACTTGCACCCCGGCCGATGCCCAGTAGATGCCGGTCCAGCTACCAGTAGCCACCAGATCACCGGCTCGCAACGGGCTGCCCATTGCTGCAGCGTGACGCGCCAGCCATGGCAGCGAACTCAGCGGCTCACCGAATGGATGGCTGCCTACGCCGACGAACTCAGGCTCCCCGGCCACCCGCAACGTCACCTGTTGTCTTGACCAATCCGGCATTTCCCCCAACGTTTGCGCTGCACCAAGTATCAGCGCGCGGTTGAGTTGCTGGTCGGCCAGCCGAAGCAGTGGCGCGGCCTGGTCACCCTGCAGCCAGCGCGTGCCACACAGCTCGATGCCCGGCATCCACACATCGACCGCCGCACAGGCCATGGCCAGATCAGTGTGTTCGTCGAGGTCGCGGGACAGGCGCACGATCAGTTCTCCCTCGATCCCGAAACCGAAGGCATCGCCCGGAGGAACCTGCCAACCCGACGGGTGTACCGCCATTGCAGGTACTCCGGCGGTGCTGATCAGCCCTCCGGGCGCGCCACCCAGTTTCCAGGCCACTGGTGGCCCGGAGGCGAACCAGCCGAGGGCATCCGCTACCTGGTGCTGCACGGCATAGGCTTCGGCTTCGCTAGCCAGTTCCAGGGTTGGCAACGGTTGTTGGCGACCCTCACGCCAACCACGAATCAGGCTGGCGGCCACCTGCGCGACCGCACTCACAAATCCAGCTCGGTCTTGCGTCGGCGCAGTTGCGCGGGCGCCGGGCGCTCGCATGGCAGAAACCGGCCGCGACCCGCCTCACCGCGCGGCTCGCCGTCCCAGACCACCTCACCGCGAGACAGGGTCATGGCCGGCCAGGCGCTCAGCGTCATGCCGGCGTAAGGCGTGTAATCGACGTTGTGGTGCAGCATTTCGTTGCTCAGGTGAACCGACTCACCTTCGTTCCAGATCACCAGGTCGGCATCAGCACCAATGGCGATGCTGCCCTTGCGCGGATACAACCCATACAGCTTGGCGGCATTTGTGGAGGTCAGCGCGACAAAGCTTTGCGCGGTGATGCGCCCACTGCGCACGCCTTCGGACCAGAGCAGTGCCATGCGGGTTTCGACACCGGGAATGCCGTTGGCGATCTGGTCGAACGACACCTCTTCACCGTGGGCCTTCTTGCCATCCGGGCCATCGAAACGAAAGGGTGCGTGGTCGGACGAAAAAATCTCGAACGAGCCGTTCTCCAGGCCATCCCAGATCACCTGCTGGTTTGCGGCATCACGCGGCGGCGGGCTGCAGATGCACTTGGCACCTTCGAAGCTGTCGTCACACCCCAGCGAGTCAGCGGTCAGGAACAGGTACTGCGGGCAGGTTTCGGCGTACACCTTCAGCCCCAGGCTCTGGGCCCAGCGAATCTGTTCCACGGCCTCGCGACCCGACACGTGCACGATCAGGATCGGCACATCCACCAACTCGGCAAGGGCGATGGCACGATGGGTCGCCTCGCGCTCCACCAGCATCGGCCGCGACGCGGCGTGGTAGCGCGGTGCAGTCAGCCCGGCCGCCAGTAGTCGCTCGGTGAGCCAGGCGATGCAGTCGCTGTTCTCGGCGTGGAGCATCACCATGGCGCACTCACGACGCGCGACCGACAACATCTCGAGAATCTCCCGGTCGCCCAGTTTCAGCGCATCGTAGGTCATATAGATTTTGAACGAGGTATAGCCTTCAGCAATCAAGGCCGGCAGTTCTTCACGCAGCACCTGCGGGGTAGGATCGGTGACGATCAGGTGGAAGGCATAATCGATCACCGGTTTGTTGCCCGCCCGACGATGGTAGTCATCGACGGCAGAGCGCAGGCTTTCGCCCTTCTGCTGGCAGGCGAACGGGATGACGGTGGTGGTGCCGCCGCAGGCCGCCGAGACCGTGCCGCTGAAGAAGTCATCGGCCATCACCGAGCCGTCGCCCGTTGGCTGGTCGAGGTGCACGTGGCTGTCGATGCCACCGGGGGTGACATGCCGGCCTGCCGCGTCGATTTCCTGGAGACCATGCGCCAGATCCAGGCCAAGGGAGACGATGCGCCCATCACGAATGCCGATATCGCTGGTGAACGTGTCCGCGGCGGTTACCACGCGGGCGTTGCGAATCACCGTATCAAAAGGTTGCATACCAGCCCTCCTCCAGAAGTAACCGGCCCCGGCCGGTCAGGCGGCGCATGTCTACGCCCGTGCTTTTCAACATGTCCGGGACCACGGTGGTAACGGTGTCGAATACCCGCTTAGCTAACCATCACCTCGTCCAGCGCCTGCTCGAGGGTGCTGACGGTGCACTCGATATTGTGCAGCTTTTCGAGTCCGAACAGACCGATGCGGAAGGTCTGGAAGTCGGCCGGCTCGTCGCATTGCAACGGCACTCCAGCGGCGATCTGCAGGCCGTGGTCGGCAAATTTCTTGCCGCTCTTGATGTCGGCATCATCGGTGTAGCTCACCACGACGCCAGGGGCCTGAAAGCCGGCGGCGGCCACGCTTTTGAAGCCTTTGCCGGTCAACATTGCGCGCACCCGATCGCCCAGTGCCTGTTGCTCGCCGCGGACCTTGTCGAAACCGTAGGCTTGGGTCTCTTTCATCACTTCGTTGAATCGCGCAAGGGAATCACTGGGCATGGTCGCATGGTAGGCATGTCCGCCCTGTTCGTAGGCCTGCATGATCTGCAGCCACTTTTTCAGGTCGCAGGCGAAGCTGCTGCTTTGCGTCTGCTGAATGCGCTCGAGTGCCAAAGCACTGAACATCACCAGGGCGCAACAAGGGGAGGCGCTCCAGCCTTTCTGCGGTGCGCTGATCAGCAGGTCGACTGCGCATTTGTGCATATCAACCCAGATCGTGCCTGAGGCGATGCAGTCCAGCACGAACAGGCCACCCACCGCATGCACGGCGTCGCCGACGGCCCGCAGGTAGTCGTCGGGCAGGATAATCCCTGATGAGGTTTCAACGTGGGGGGCGAAGACAATCTGCGGCCTCGAAGCGGCAATGGCTGCCAGCACTTCGTCCAGAGGGGGTGGGGCGTAGGCAGCCTGGCGACCCGTGTCGATCGGTCGGGCTTTGAGCACCGTAGTGGCCGCCGGGATGTTGCCCATCTCAAGGATCTGGCTCCAGCGATAACTGAACCAGCCGTTGCGTATCACCAGGCATTGCTGGTCGGTGGCGAACTGTCGCGCCACCGCTTCCATGCCGAATGTGCCGCTGCCCGGGACCACCGCAACAGCCTGGGCGTTGTAGACCTGTTTCAGGGTCGTGGAAATGTTCTTCATCACACCTTGAAAGGACTGCGACATGTGGTTGAGCGAGCGGTCGGTGTAGACCACGGAGTACTCGACCAGCCCCTCAGGATCGATACTGGGATATAGCTTTGACATGGGGTGACTCCTTTGGCAGAGATGTCAGTGGTATCGACCCTGCCCTAAGCCTTGGCAAATGACAAGATTGCTCGGGATTGAATGGCGACTTCTGTCGAGCGGCTGGCTGTTCCCCCTGAACTCTTTCACCACAGTGGGGATAGCATCATTTTTTGATCCGGCGTGATTGCCACGCAATCACGCTCGTTCAAGCCAGGCACGGGCAATTTCTTCGCGCGTGGCAAACCAGACACCGCCGTGTTGCTTGGCAAACTCGATAAATTGCTTGATCGCCCTTACCCGCCCGGGACGGCCCACCATACGTGGGTGCAGTCCAATCGACATCATGCGGGGTCCGTCAGCCGACTCCTCATAAAGGACCTCGAAGCTTTCTTTCATGTATTCGAAAAAGTCCGATGCCTGCGAAAGCCCCGGAGAATTCCAGTAGCGGAAATCGTTCACGTCGGCGGTGTAAGGCACCACCAAGTGACGCTTACCTTCAACCTCGACAAAGTAGGGAACGTCGTCGTTGTAGGCATCGGAATCGTAGAGAAAACCGCCCTCTTCCGCGACCAGCCGTCGGGTGTTGACGCTGGCGCCATAGCGGCAATACCAGCCCACAGGGCGTTTGCCACAGGTGCGCTCGAACGATTCGATTGCCAGGCGCATGTGCTCACGCTCCTGTTCTTCGGTCAGGCGAAACACTTCCTCCCAGCGATATCCGTGGCTGCAAATTTCATGACCACCGGCTACCGCCGCACGGGCGACATCGGGGTTCTGCTCAAACGCCACTGCGCAGGCATGAAACGTCGCGCGAACCGATTGCTGGTCGAGAATATCCAGAATTCGCCAGATTCCGACGCGGGAACCGTACTCGTACATCGATTCCATTGCCAGATTGCGGGTGCCGTCGGGTATGGCGTAACTGCCCCATTCGGTCATCGACTCCTGGTCCGGGTCGCCCATGGCCAGCGAACGCTCGGAACCTTCTTCGTAGTTGATGACGAGGCTGACGGCCAAACGCGCACCATTGGGCCAAGTGCCTTGAGGGCGTTTTTTACCGTAACCGATCAAATCGCGGGCAGGTGAAACCATCGGAATGTACTCCTGAAATTCTGACTATTGGATCAAGGGTAAAAACAGGGGTTTAACAGTCGATATCGTTCAACCGGTCATGACTCAGGGAACCCCACTCCCGAAACGCCAGCCCCATGGCCAGGGTTTGGGCAATGCAGAACGAAGCTGTGAGAGAACGAAAGCCCAGCAATTCGGCGTCGTTGACCTCAATCACCGTATCGGCCATCTGCCCGATAGGACTCAGAACGCTGTCAGTGATCGCCACCAGCGTCACACCCGCCTCCCGTGCCTGGCGACAGGCTTCAACGGTGTCATGGGCGTACGGCGGGAAGCTTATAGCTATCAACAAATCATCATCGGCTATGGCACTGACCTGCTCCGGCAACGTGCCGCCAGCACCGCTGATGTGCACGGTACGTTGACCAATGCGGCTCAATGCATAACTGAGGTACGCCGCCACCGGAAACGCGCGACGCATGCCGATCACGAAGGTGGTACGAGCCACTTGCAGATGGGCGATCGCGGCTTCGATATTGGCCTGTTCGCCGCCTTCAGCCAGGTGTTCCAGAGAAACGATGTTGGCCTGGCTGAACTCCCGCAAAATCCCGCCGACGTCACTCGGGTCCTCCAGCAACGTCTCACCGCCATAGTGCCGAATACGTTCGCTGTGGGTGTCGGCAACCTGTTGCAGCGGTGCGCGAAACAATCGTTGCAAGTCCTTGAAACCTGAAAACCCAAGGGCCTGAGCCAGCCGAATATAAGCGGAAGGCGCGATGCTTGAACGCTTACCCAGTTCGGCCACCGTATTGAGTGCAACCTCATGCGGGTTGTCGATCAGGAATCGTGCAGCATCGCGCAGGCGACCTGTCAGTTGTTCGTGCTGGGCCGCAATACTGTCACGCAGCTCTGCAAGGGTTTCAGGTAAGGCCATGATCAAGGCTCGTCAAAATGGAAGTGTGTACGCCGGTCAACGCAACGCATTGATGGTTTGATCCAGCGCCGTGATGAGGCGGTCGACTTCTTCCAGCGTGTTGTAATGCGCCAACGACACCCGCACTACCCCACCAAACTGGGCAAGCCCAAGGGCTTCGATAAGGCGCCGCGCATAGAAGTCACCAAAACGAATGCCGATCCGGTGCTCATCGACCCTGCGCACAACAAACTCCGAGCGAATGCCTTCAACCACGAAACTGATGGTTGGCACTCGATTGGGGGTATGCGCTTTGCCAATGATCCGAACACCCTCGCGCTGGCGCAAAAACGCCAGTAGACGCTCGGCGAGCAAATCTTCCTGCACCTCGAAGGCATCGAACGCAGCCTGCATGCACTGGCGCTCGCTGCCTTGTGCTCCAAGCCGGGTGCCGATGTCGAGCAAGTAGTCGGTAATGCCAATGCAGCCGAATGACAACTCGTAGTTGACGTTGCCCGGCTGCAATTTGTAAGGCACAACGTCCTGGCCGATGAAAAAGTGATTGAGGCTCGGCAACTCCAGCAACAAATTACGGCGCCCCCAGAGCACGGCAAAGTGCGGGCCGAACGTTTTATAGAAGCTATAGACGTAGAAATCGGCGCCGCTGGCCTGAACATCGACCAGACGGTGTGGCGCATAAGCGACGGCGTCCACGCACAGCTTGGCGCCCACCGCATGGACACGCCGCGCAACCTCGGCGACGGGATTGACCGAGCCGAGAATGTTCGAGGTGTGGGTCATCGCAACATAGCGGGTTTTGTCATTGAGCAAGACCTGCAGGTCATCGAGCTCCAGCTCACAACTGTCGAGATTGACCTGCCACACGCGCAAGGTCGCACCACGGCTTTCGCACAGTTTGACCCATGGGCCGATGTTGGCCTCGTGATCGCAATTGGTGACGATAATTTCATCACCCGGAACGATTGACGGGGCGATGGCGCGACACAAAATTTGCAACAAGTGGGTGGTCGAGCCGCCCATGATCACTTCTTCGGGATGTTCAGCATTGATCAACTGCATGACCGAGTGGCGCGCCTGCATCACTCGCTCGCCAGCAACAACGGAAGGTTGGTAAGAAGCGCCCAGTTGCACACTGTTGTTCAGCAGGTAATCACAGACCCGCCCAGCCACGGTGCCCAGTACCATCGAACCACCAGCGTTATCCATGTAGACATAACCATCGGCCAGTGCTGGAAATTGCTTGCGAACATAATCGATATCGAGAGGATTCACTCTACTTTCTCCAGCCTGAGTCAATGGTGCAAGATGGCCTGAAGGAACGCTTGTGTGCGAGGTTCCTTAGGTGCGGTAAAAAACGGTTCCGGGATGTTCTGCTCAACAATGCGTCCACTTTCCATGAAGATCACCCGGTCGGCGACCCGACGGGCAAAGCCCATTTCGTGAGTGACCACGACCATCGTGACGCCGGAGCGAGCAAGGTTCTGCATGACATCAAGGACCTCGCCAACCATTTCCGGGTCCAGTGCCGACGTCGGTTCGTCGAATAGAATTGCGCGAGGTTCCATGGCCATGGTGCGGGCAATAGCAACACGCTGCTGTTGGCCGCCAGACAATTGGCTCGGGTATTTGTGCGCGTGATCGCCCATACCGACCTTCACCAATAGCTCCTTGGCCCTGGCGTGCGCGTCACGCCGACTCAACCCGCGAACACGGATCGGCGCCAGCGACACATTGTCGAGCACAGTGAGGTGCGGATAGAGGTTGAAACTCTGAAACACCATGCCCACTTCACTACGGATGGCGCTCAGTCGCGGACCGTTTTCAACCCGCTCACCCCCTACACGAATATCGCCTTGTTGGTAGTCTTCAAGCAGATTGATGCAGCGAATCAAGGTCGATTTTCCCGAACCTGACGGGCCAAGAATGACCACCACTTCACCCTCTTCAACCTGCAGGTTGATATCGCTTAACGCCTTGAAGTTGCCGTAGTACTTGTCGAGTTTTTCAATGTCGATCAACGTGCTCATGCAGTTTTTCCTCCAGAGGCATTACGCCGCTCAACCCAGCTGACCATCTGCACCAACGGCAACAGCAGCAACAGGTACAGCAAGGCAGCCCCTACCAGCGGTGTCGGGTTGGCCGCCAGTGCCTGAGCCTGGGTGGCCTGCTTTAGCAAGTCAGGCATCGCAACCACCGAGGCAAGCGCGGTGTCTTTCATGACGTTGATGCAATTGCTGGTCATGGGCGGCATTACGATGCGAATGGCCTGCGGCAAAACGACGTCGCGCATGGTGTTGAAAAAGCTCATGCCCTGAGAAGCCGATGCTTCGAACTGGCCACGGGGAATGGCTTCGATGCCCGAACGAAAAATCTCTGCACTGTAGGCGCATGAGACCAAAGAGAGTGCACTGGCAGCAGCAGCAAAAGACGACAGTCGGATGCCGACAAAAGGCAGCGCGTAATAGATCAGCACCAACAAAACCAGCAACGGAATGGAGCGCATGATATCGATGTAGATGCGCGCAAGTGCTCGAACAGGTGCGTAGGAGTACAACCGCAGCAACGCCAGCAAAAGCCCGCCCACCAAGCCCAGGGCAATACTCACCACCCCCAGCACAATGGTCACGCCCAGACCGCGCATCATCAGCGGAAGCGACTCGACGAGTACGTTCCAGTTAAAAAATGTCTGCAAAAGATCCATGGGATACCTCGGTCATTACAAGTGGCGAACAGATGTCGCCACTTACATGCAGCATCGGCAGGGCTTACTTGAGGACCGCGGTCACTTTCATGGTGCTCGAATCCTTATCGGCTTCGGTGCCAAACCACTGTTTGTGGATCTTTCCAAGTGTGCCGTCTTCTTTCATCTTGCTGATGATGTCGTTGACCTGATCAGTCATTGCCCAGCCTTTGGCGTGCATCAGCGAGTAACGTTCACCGGTGGGAATACGCGCGACGATGGTGTATTGCGGCTTGTCCTTGATGTAGTAGAGCAGCGCCGGAATATCGCTGAGGTAGCCATCGATGCGCCCGGACGCCAGGTCAAGCATGGCTGGCGAAAGCCCTTCGTATCGCGAGACATCGGCGAACTTGTATTCGTCCTTGTGTTGGCCGATCCACATGTCGCCGGTCGAGCCGGTATCGACGCCAACCACTTTGCCGTTCATGTCGGTCAGGCTCTTGACCTTGGACGTGGTCAGTGCGGTGAGGGACTGATCACTGTCAAAGTAAGGCTGTGCGAAGGCAACCGACTCCAGGCGTTTCGGGGTGATGGTGATGGATGAGATAGCGATGTCAACACGCTTCGATTGCACGGCACTGAACAGGCCGTTGAAGGGAATATTGACGAACTCGACGCTTTTTCCGGCTCGTTTGGCGACCTCTTTTACGACATCAACTTCGAAGCCGACAAACTCACCTTTGGAATCCTGAAACTCCCAAGGCACGTTGCCCACGTTAGCACCTACGGTCCAGTCCGCGGCCCACGCTGGCAGTGCAACTGCGGCGGTCATGAACAATCCCAACATCACTTTCGCTTTCATGTTTGCTCCCGATTGTTTGTTTTTTAGGTGCTAACAGCGGTTGATCTCGTACAACTAGGGACGAGAGTAAAACACTGGAGTATTTATTTCAATGCCTTTTATCTGTGAATTTTTTACTCCAAAATCGTCTTCAGCTTTCCTTAAACGTCACGTCCAAAAGGCTAGTTACGGTCAGAACCCTCGTAAATCATTGCGATACGGCTGTCGCGCTGGGTCTGCTTCCAGGGTTTAGCGTCGCGGAGCGAGTGAGGGAAAACGCCCTAACGGCCCGAAAACAAGGCGTCAGGCAAGACCATCTGACATGCGAAAAAATGCTGCTCTCCAATCGAAGGGCGCCTCGCTCCAGCCTCTCTTTAATAGACTTGAGGAACGATGAGTTCCGGTGGCGTCGGACTGCGGGAGTAATCCTCCTGTCTTACGCGTTGCGGTAGTTCGATCACCGGTAACTCTACTTCTTCATAGGGCATCTGCCCGAGCAGGTGGTGGATGCAGTTAAGTCTTGCTTTCTTCTTATCATCGGCTTGCACCACCCACCATGGCGCTTCGGCGATGTGGGTGCGTTCCAGCATTACTTCCTTGGCCTTGGTATAGGCTTCCCAGCGCCGACGGGACTCCAGATCCATTGGGCTGAGTTTCCACTGCTTGAGCGGGTCGTGAATGCGACTGAGAAAGCGCAGGTGCTGTTCCTGGTCGGAAATGGAGAACCAATATTTGATTAGCTGAATGCCGGAGCGTGCAAGCATTCTTTCGAACTCTGGCACAGTGCGGAAGAACTCTTCGTACTGATCGGCGTTGCAAAAACCCATCACCTGTTCGACGCCTGCGCGATTGTACCAACTACGGTCGAAGAGCACGATCTCACCCGCTGCCGGCAGGTGTGAGACGTAGCGCTGGAAGTACCACTGAGTACGTTCGCGGTCATTGGGTGCAGGCAACGCGGCAACTCGACACACGCGAGGATTGAGCCGTTGGGTAATGCGCTTGATGACACCACCTTTGCCCGCGGCATCACGACCTTCGAACAGAATGACTACTTTGTGGCCTGTCTTTACCACCCAGCTTTGCAGCTTCACCAATTCGCCTTGCAGGCGGAATAGTTCGCTGAAATAAACTCTTCGAGCTTCCTTCTCACTTCCTTCCTCTACCTGCTCATCGAACAGAGCATTCAGGTCAGTGCCGTCTTCGGATAATTCCAGTTCCAGCTCTTCGTCACTGTGATCAAGCAGCTCGCGGCGGATGCGCTGTATCAGTGTGTCTTCGGTTGATAGCATAGGAGCAACTCGCGTCGGGAAGGGCCTGACTCAGTGTTAGTCGTACTTGGTTACGAAGTAATTACAAAAACTTTTGCTTCAAAGCAGGCCCGTATCAAGGGCGGCTACGGGTGCAAGGCGATATCGAGCTGGCAGACAAGTCAATCAGCGAGATCTTGTGCCATCGGACTTTCATAAAGGCGTAACAAGATTGTTGCAGAGTTTCGGAGCCCGCTATCACAAGGAGTTCCTTCGATGAAAAATTTGATGAAGTCTGTTGCGCTCGCCATTACGGTTTCTCTTTGTGCAACCTCAGTGTCTTTCGCTGCTGAAAGCGTTCGACTGACAGGTTCCGGCGCCAGTTTTCCGGCTCCGATTTACCTCACTTGGTTCAAGGATTTCAGCAAGAAAACCGCTGGCGTCACCGTGGATTATCAATCCAAGGGCAGCGGTGCAGGTGTGCAGGACTTTTTGAACAAAACGGTCGATTTCGCCGCCAGCGACTCGGCGATGAAAGACGAGGACATCGCCAAGGTTGCCGAAGGCGCGCAGTTGCTGCCGATGACAGCGGGTGAAATCGTCCTGGCCTATAACCTGCCAGGCAGTCCTAAAGGGCTGAAATTGCCACGCGATGTTTACTCCAACATCTTCCTGGGCAAGATCACCCAATGGAATGACCCGCAGATCGTCGCGGCCAACCCGGAGCTGAAACTGCCTGCTACACCGATCACCGTTGTCGTGCGTGCAGATTCCAGCGGCACCACCGCGGTATTCACCAAGCACTTGGCGGCAATCAACCCGGCGTTCAAGCAAGAGTTAGGTGAAGGCAACACCGTCAACTGGCCAGCCAGCGACAAATTCATCAAATCGCCTAAAAACGATGGCGTGACCGCTACCGTACGTCAGACCCCGGGCGCCATTGGCTACATCGAGTACGGCTTCGCCAAGTTGGCCAAGGTCGACTTTGCCCAATTGCAGAACAAGGCCGGTCACTACGTTGTGCCGAATGCCGAGAGCGGTGCCGAAGCTCTGGCTGCGGTGAAGATGCCTGAAAGCCTGGTGGCCTGGCTGCCTGATCCGGATGGCGCCAAGTCCTACCCGATCACTTCCTACACCTGGATGATCTTCCGCAAGCAGAACGAAAGCCCGGCCAAGGCCAAAGCCATGCGTGAAATGGTTGAGTACAGCCTGACTGAAGGTCAGAAAATCGCCGATTCGATGGGCTACATCCCCCTGCCGCAATCGGTCGTCGATCAGGTTCGCAAAGCTTCCGCCAACATCCAGTGACGCTCGCGAGACCTCTCGGCGTGTGCTTCCAGCCTCGCCGAGAGCGTTCTCCCCTACGCCGGAATAGCCCATGAACAAGCCATTTGTCGTACCGGTCAATCCGGATTCCGCCTGCCGTCCACCGTCTGCAAAGGATTTTCTGGTTGATCGCACCTTCCGCGCACTGGCGCGCATCGGTGTGGTTCTCGTTCTGGCGCTGGTCTTTGCCTTGGTGTTCGAGGTGGGACGCAAAGCACTTCCAGGCATGGAGAAACACGGTTTTGACGTCCTTTTGGGAACCGTGTGGGACGTGAACCAGGGCAAGTACGGCATCCTGCCGGCCATTTGGGGCACGCTCTACAGCGCCTTCATCGCCTTGATGATCGCAGGCTTTTTCGGCGTCAGCATGGCGATTTTCCTGACCCAGGATTTCCTGCCCGCGAAACTGGCGGCCGTTTTTCGCACCATTGTCGAATTGCTCGCGGCCATTCCCAGCGTCGTTTATGGCCTGTGGGGCATCTACGTGGTGATCCCGGCCATTCGTCCCCTCACGGATTGGCTGAACAGTGAACTTGGCTGGATCCCCTTTTTCGGCACGACCTTGAGTGGCCCGGGGCTGTTACCTGCCGCGCTGGTGCTTGCCATCATGATTCTGCCGACCATTGCCGCTGTTTCGCAGGATGCCCTCACCGGCGTTCCGATGAAAACCAAGCAGGCGGCCTATGGCATGGGAACCACCCACTGGGAAGCGATTCTCAAGGTCATGGTGCCCTCCGCTGCCACCGGCATTTTTGGCTCGCTGGTGCTGGGTCTGGGTCGGGCCTTGGGTGAAACGATGGCCCTGGCCATGTTGGTAGGCAACTCGAACAACATTTCCCTTTCTCTGTTTGCACCCGCCAACACGCTCGCGGCCTTGTTGGCGCTGAACTTCCCCGAGGCGGGACCGACCGAGATCGAGGTGTTGATGTATGCAGCACTGGTCCTGATGCTGATCACCCTGATCGTGAACGTCATCGGCTCCATGATCATGGTCTATGCCCAGCGTGGTACTAAATGATGACTGACATCACTTCTTCGACAGCCGCTTTGCCCAGTCTGCAGCGCAAGTTTGAAGGACGCGCCCTGCGCAGCCTAGTGTTAACTACGCTGGTCTGGGCTGGCGCCCTGCTGGCCAGCGTGCCCCTGATTTCCGTGCTCTACATGCTGATCACACGTGGTGGTGCCCGCCTCAGCGTAGAGGTGTTCACCGAACTGCCGCCGACCGGCTTCGAGACGGGTGGCGGCTTCGGCAACGCGATGGCAGGCACCTTCGTTATGGTCGGTATCGCCGCTGCCATCGCGGTTCCGGTCGGCATCATGGCGGCCATCTTTCTGGCTGAGCTTGGGCCGGACAGCAAGCTGGCCAACGCCGCGCGCTTTGCCGCCAAGATGCTCACCGGATTGCCTTCGATTTTGGCGGGGGTTTTTGCCTACGCCCTGGTGGTGATGACCACGGGCACCTACTCGGCACCGGCAGGTGGCGTGGCGCTGGCAGTATTGATGCTGCCCATCGTTGTGCTGACGGCTGAAGAATCGATGAGGATGGTGCCCAAGATCATGAAGGATGCTGCCTACGGTATGGGCTGCACCCGATCGCAGGTGATCTGGAAAATCGTACTGCCTACCGGCCTGCCAGCGATCCTGACCGGCGTGATGCTGGCGGTGGCCCGTGCAGCCGGCGAAACCGCGCCGCTGTTGTTTACCGCCCTGTTCAGCAATTACTGGATCTACCACGACGGCAGCCTGGCGGTGATGAATCCGACCGCATCGCTCGCCGTACTGATCTACAACTTCTCCGGCATGCCGTTCGACAATCAGCTTGAGCTCGCCTGGGCGGCCTCGCTGGTGTTGGTGATGATCGTGCTGATCGTGAATATCGTCAGCCGAATCTTCGGCAAGCCAAAGTTTTAAGAATGGGAGCACATAGTGTGAATGTATTATCTGCGCAAAAAGTTGCCCCGCTCGAGACACAGGTCCCTGTGGTCATGGACTGCAAGCTGGACAAGATTTTCTACGGCAATTTCATGGCGGTGCGTGACAGCCATGTGCCGATCGAAAAAAACAAGATCACCGGATTCATCGGTCCTTCGGGCTGCGGCAAGAGTACCGTACTGCGCAGCCTCAACCGGATGAATGACCTAGTCAAAGGCTTTCGCTTCGAGGGTCATGTGCATTTCCTCGGGCAAGACGTTTATGGCAAGGGCGTTGATCCCGTGGTCGTGCGCCGCTATATCGGGATGGTGTTTCAACAACCAAACCCGTTCTCGATGAGCATCTTCGATAACGTCGCTTTTGGCCTACGCCTCAATCGCTACCAGGGCGATCTGGGCGACCGCGTCAAGCACGCCCTGCAGGGCGCCGCGCTGTGGGATGAAGTCAAGGACAAGCTCAAGGTCAGCGGTCTGTCCCTCTCAGGGGGCCAGCAGCAACGACTCTGTATCGCCCGCGCCATCGCCACCGAACCGGAAGTCCTGTTGCTGGATGAGCCGTGCTCGGCACTCGACCCGATTGCCACCCGCCGCGTCGAGGAATTGATGGTCGAGTTGAAGAAGGATTACACCATCGCTCTGGTCACCCACAATATGCAGCAGGCGATCCGTGTCGCTGACACGACGGCATTTTTCTCGGTGGATATTTCACTGGGCACGCGTACCGGCTATCTGGTTGAGATGGGCCCCACGGCCCAGATATTCGACAATCCGCGCGAGCAAATGACCAGCGATTACATCAGCGGAAAATTCAGCTAGGCAAAAACCGTCCGGTCAGACCGAATGCAGCCAAGGGCCAAACGACATTGGCATGCATTTGGTCGTTTTACCTTCCCACCCCTCTTTCATCAGGATTGCCAATGTCTGCAAAGCGTCGTCTTGATTTGTCTGCGATTGAACGTGCGCTGCGTGAGGTGCAAAGTCGTTTTGCTGAGCTCAGCAGGCACTTCACCGAGCCACGAGATCCCTTGACGGACGAAGTGCTTCAGAACGTGCTTGATGGCTATGCCCTGATTGACGACTACATTGCACGTGGCGTCGACCTGTTTGATCTTCAGCAGTTGAATCTGATGCTGGAGATCAATGCCACGGTCCTGTGCGGTCGAGACCCGGCGCGCCGGCTGGAATTCGCTCAACACCTTGCTGCCACCGAGGAACACTTCTTCAACAACGTGGAGGGTGGAATCAAAGACTTGTTCAATTGGTACAGCGCGTATCGCAGTGAATCAGTCTGGAAGCGTGCCGCGGGTGTGTACGTGCGCATCCTGAGCAAGCCGCAATTGTTCATAGAAGGCAACAACCGCAGTGGGTCGCTCATCGTCAGCTATTTGCTCATGCGCGCAGGTTTACCGCCGTTCGTGCTGACGCTGGAAAACGCCGAGGGCTATTTCAACCCATCCTCAGTCATACGCAACTCCGCCAAGCATGGAATCAAGGCGCTGTACGAACTGCCCAAGATCAAGAAAAAATATGCAGCCTTCCTGGAAGAACAGGCGCCTGATCCAATGAAGTTTTTTCTCAAAGACAAGCCCTTGCCCGTCCATCAGGAAGGCCGTTGATGAGCTGGCATCCAATGCTCGCTAAATGCCGAACTTTCGGCAGCCGTGTATGGCAAGCCATCCAGTGTGCCATCCCGATGCCCGTGTTCAGGCGTCCGCGCATACGGATTTCGTTCGATATCGATGACACGCTGGCCTGCCAACTCCACCAGTGCGCAGTAGAGAAAAACCGGCTGCCGGCCTGTGTCCACCGTTGGCTGGGTGAGCCGTTGCGTATCGGAACACGCTCCCTGACCCGAGAGTTACGTCGCCAGGGCTGCAGTATCTGGGTCTACACGTCATCGGGTCGCACGCCTTCCTACATCCGGCGTTGGCTATTACTTTACGGTATCCGCGTCGACGGCGTGGTCAACAGTGTGCGGCATAACCATGCCCTGACGATGCATGGGCTGTCGAACGCCCCTTCGAAATTTCCGCCAGCATTCGATATCGACTTGCATGTCGATGATTCCGAAGGTGTGCAGATTGAAGGTCATGACCACGGTTTTCGCGTGGTTGTCGTACATCCGGAAGACGAGCGCTGGGCACAGAGAGTCTTGGATGCAGTAGCTGAACTCCAGGCGCAGCTAGCTTGGCAGCAACCGCTCAGACACAAGGCGCCAGCGCAACAACGCTCGGAAGTTTTTTCCTCCTGATTTTTAGTACATCTGAAATATTTAGATCGCTCGCTGAGCGATCACCAATTCACACTGGGCGTAGTTGAGCTCAATTGGAATCGATGAAAAAAACCAGTCAGCATTAGGCAGTCTTTGGCCTTCTGCCTGTATCTACAGTTTTTAAGAACGGTGTTAGATGCCGCTCCAGTACGAAGAGCCGGAACAAAAGCATAGGTTGTGAGCTCTCTTCGGCGTATTCAAAAAAGTCACGTACAAACAAAAACGCCGCTTATTGAGCGGCGTTTTTGCAGCAGGCAATGAAGCTCAGTTGTATGTTACGAGCCTTCGGCGTTACCGCTCCAGGGGCGGTCTCCATTCTCATCCTTGATGCGGGTCGGCAGGCCCATCACGTCCAGCGCCCTGAGGAACGGCATAGCCGGCAGCTCTTCGACGTTGGCCATGCGTTGCACGTCCCACTCGCCGCGGGCGACCAGCAGCGCTGCAGCCACTGGCGGCACGCCAGCCGTATAGGAAATGCCTTGGCTGTCGGTTTCTGCGTAGGCTTCTTCATGGTCGGCCACGTTGTAGATGAACACCTCGCGCGGCTGCCCATCTTTGGTGCCCTTGATCAGGTCGCCGATGCAGGTCTTGCCAGTGTAGCCAGGCGCCAGCGAGCTCGGGTCAGGCAGCACGGCCTTGACCACTTTCAGCGGCACGACTTCCAGGCCTTCGGCGGTCTTGACCGGTTGCTCGGAGAGCAAGCCAAGGTTCCTGAGTACGGTGAACACATTGATGTAGTGCTCGCCGAAGCTCATCCAGAAACGCACGTTGGGCACGTCGAGGTTTTTCGACAGCGAGTGCACTTCATCGTGGCCGGTCAGGTACAGGTTCTGCGCGCCTACGACCGGCAGGTCATCAGTACGCTTGACCTCGAACATAGTGTTGCTGGTCCACTGACTGTTCTGCCAGCTCCAGACCTGTCCGGTGAACTCGCGGAAATTGATTTCCGGGTCGAAATTGGTGGCGAAATACTTGCCATGGGAGCCGGCATTGACGTCGAGAATGTCGATCGAATCAATGCGGTCGAAATACTGTTGTTGTGCCAGCGCCGCATAGGCGTTGACCACACCCGGGTCGAAGCCCACACCGAGAATGGCGGTGATGTTCTTCTCTTGGCATTCCTGCAGGTGGTTCCACTCGTAGTTGCCATACCAGGGCGGCGTCTCGCAGATTTTGCCCGGTTCTTCGTGAATGGCGGTGTCCAGATAGGCCACGCCGGCATCGATGCAGGCGCGCAGCACCGACATGTTTAGGAAGGCGGAACCGACGTTGATGACGATCTGCGATCCGGTTTCGCGGATCAGCGCCTTGGTCGCTTCGACATCCAGGGCGTTCAGCGAGAATGCCTGGATTTCGGCGGGCTGTTTGAGGCTGCCCTTAGCCTTGACGCTGTCGATGATGGCCTGGCATTTGGAGATGTTGCGCGACGCGATAGCGATACGACCAAGTTCGTCGTTGTGCTGCGCGCACTTGTGGGCCACCACCTTGGCGACACCTCCTGCACCAATGATAAGAACGTTCTTTTTCAATTGCTTTACTTCTCCTTTATCTGTCCGTTTCAGGAAAGGCTGGACAGATAGTCTTCAAAATCGAATTGACGAACCACCTCGACGGTACCGTCGAGTTGTTTCACTGCGATGGACGGCATTTTCAGGCCGTTGAACCAGTTCTTCTTGACCATGGTGTAGCCCGCGGTATCGACGAACGACAGGCGGTCGCCGATGGCCAGCGGTTTATCAAACTGATACTCGCCGAAGATGTCCCCGGCCAGGCACGACTTGCCGCACACCATGTAGGTATGCTCGCCGTCGCTCGGCGCCAATTTGGCGTTGAGGCGGTAGATCAGCAGGTCCAGCAAGTGGGCTTCGATGGAGCTGTCCACCACCGCCAGGTGCTTGCCATTGTACAGGGTGTCGAGCACGGTCACTTCCAGCGAGGCACTGTTAGTGATCGCCGCTTCGCCCGGCTCCAGGTAAACCTGCACGCCATATTTTTGCGAGAAGGCCTTGAGCCGCGCGCAGAACGCGTCCAGCGCGTAGCCTTCGCCGGTGAAGTGAATGCCGCCGCCCAGGCTCACCCAGTTGACCTTGTGCAGCAGCTCGCCGAAGCGTTCTTCGATGGTGCACAGCATTTGGTCGAACAGGCCGAAATCGCCGTTCTCACAGTTGTTGTGGAACATGAAGCCAGAGATCTGATCGATCACGCCTTCGATCTTCACCGGGTCCCACTCGCCCAGCCGGCTGAACGGGCGCGCCGGGTCGGCCAGCAGGTAGTCGGAGCTGCTTACTTGCGGGTTGACCCGCAGGCCGCGGACCTTGCCTTGCGAGCGCTCGGCAAAGCGTTGCAGCTGGCTGATGGAGTTGAAGATGATCTTGTCGCTGTTGTCGAGCATCTCTTCGATCTCGTCATCGGCCCAAGCCACGCTGTAGGCGTGGGTCTCGCCTTCGAACTTCTGACGACCGAGCTTGAGTTCGTACAGGGACGACGAGGTGGTGCCGTCCATGTATTGTTGCATCAGGTCGAACACCGACCAGGTCGCGAAGCACTTGAGCGCCAGCAGGGCCTTGGCCCCCGACTGCTCGCGCACATAGGCGATCTTCTGCATGTTGACCAGCAGCTTCTGTTTGTCGATGAGGTAGTACGGCGTTTTGATCATTTCAAGGCCTCCTGCAAGGCCAGCCAAAAAAGGATAGGCATTGTGCCTTCGCTGACTACATATCGAAAGAGCTAGAAGGTACAGCTCACTGAGTCTATATAGCCACGTGATTCGAGCGTCCAGAACGTGACTTACTACGACGCGTAACTCACGGATATAAAGGCGAATGCAAGCGAGGGCAGTCAGCTTTAGACAATAGACACTTCATGGCACCAAAAGCGCTTGGTCGATCTCAATAGATGGAATGGCTACTTCCTTGCGTTTACTGGCCAGCCAAATCCTTGTTTTGCTCACATCAAAAATTTGCCCCTGCTCCATCAGTGCCAACACGAGCGCATCGGAAACTCGATAGTGGCCACAGGCGGGACAATCTCTTTCCTCCCACGGGCCACGGCACCGAATGCGTTCAGCGACACCTGCACAAATAAGACAGCTCATGGGATCACCATTGTTTTTTTCCAGTCTGTACCTATAAGTTGTTGGAAGGTGTAAACAATGAGCAATCGTTCATCGGGTTTATCGGAGCTCTTGGTTCTGATTTTACCAGTGAGCGTATCTTGGAGCAGACGATGTCATTATCTCCCTATGGACCAGGCGCCGGGGATCGGAAAATGGATCTGTGGATACGTTTTTTGATGCAGCGGCTACTGGAGCGACCGCCAGTAGCAAAAGCTAAACGTATGGCTGCGTTGTGCAGCAATTTTGCTTGGTGGTAAGTTTTATGAGTGAGCGCAAGCTTTCCTTCAAAGTGAATCGAGAAACTCATTCAGTCCGCTGCTGGCCGCTTGAATCCACATGCCAATAGCGGTCATTGGAATGCAAGTCTAACAACAGTTTGTAGTCGTTTTCACTGAATCCAAGCTCACTGCCTTGTCTTCACTGTGACAAACATTTTGATGCGGTCGTGAATCTCTTGGAGTGCATGGCGGAAAGGCTCATGTTTCTCACTGGTCGTCGGGTCCTCAAAACACCACACGATCACCTCACCGGAGGACGGCATCCGTGAAGCGTCTTCCGAGGATTTATCACACAGCGTGATCACGTAGTGAAACTGCTGCCCGTCAAATTCATTAATCGATTTGCTACGCAGACCGTTGGTCTCTATGCCGATGTGTTCGAGAGATTCTACGGTTCGAGGATCAACCTCACCGGGCTCAAGGCCAGCGCTGAAAGCTTCGAAGCTTGAAGAGTCAGTGTGGCGAAGCATAGCCTCGGCCAGCAACGAACGGACGTCATTTTTAGCGCAGACAAACAGCACCCGAATTTTGTCAGCCATTTCTTTCTCCTCGCTCGAACAGTGATCCGAGAAAACGCCCTGTTCAGTTAAGCAGCGTTTTGATCGCCCACCTTCAAGTCGATAGAATGCATTATCTCCAGATCTTTCAATTCTCGGCAGCCGCCGGCCGTAACAGTAGCGTTCACTCAGTTGCCGCCTCCAGCACATGCAAGAGATCAACGAACTGGCCTGTCAGCTTGTGATGCCTGTCGAGGTAGATCAAGGGCAGGCACCGCTCATGAGATTCACGCATCTTGACCGAGCTGCTGAGATACACCGGAAGAATCGGCAGCCCTTCCCCGATGAGTTCCTCGACCAGATTGCGGTGAACGCCAGTGGTGCTGACGTAGTGATTGATGACAATTCCTTCAACGGCCAGTGATTCATTATGGTCAGCCTGAAGTTCGGTCACCTGTGCCAGCACCTGGTACAACGCTTCGCGAGCGAAGGTATCGCAATCAAATGGAATCAAAACCGCATCGGCGGCGATGAGCGCACTGAACGCATAGAAATTCATCGCCGGCGGCGTATCGATGTAAATCCGGTCGTAGTCTTGTGAAATGTCATCCAACAGCCGGCGCAGCTTGTTTATCTTGAACTTCGCTTCCAGCTTGGGCTGTAAATCCGAAAGCTCGTGGCTGGCAGTGATGAGGTGAAGATTGTCGTAGGGTGTCTCAACGATATGAGCGCGACATTTTTTGGCTGCCGGCCCAGAAGACAGCGTTTGCTTGAAAAAGTCCGCAATACCCACCGAAATATCATCCCCGGTCAGGCCGGTGAGGTAATACGTGGAGTTGGCCTGGGCGTCCAGGTCGACAACCAGCGTCCGGTACACACCGCAGTAGCGGCGCCGCTCAATGCCGTTGTCCAATCAAGGCCAATGAGAGCCAAGCCCAAGGCGATGGCGGCAATCGTGATGGTGAAGAAAAACGAGAAGGTCAAAAGCGAGCGCACGATCTCCTCATCAATGGGATGACCGTTGTACTTCTTCTGAATCACGGCTCGAGGATGGATCAACTGCTTCAAACTACTGACCAGCAGCGGTCAACGCGCAGAGTGGCATCAGTGCCATTGGGAAGCTGCCGGTCTGAAGGTCTGACTGGACGCATTGACGTGCTGCTTGTGCCTTCCGGGACATGCTCTGGCCTTTGTATCAGCCAAAGATTCCACCCAGTGCCAGTCGTTTTGTAGGGGTAAAAACGACAAAAAATAAAAAGGGTCGCGAGATAAAATCTCGCAACCCTTTGAATTATATGGTCGGGACGGAGTGATTCGAACACTCGACCCCTAGCACCCCATGCTAGTGCGCTACCGGACTGCGCTACGCCCCGACTAGGCGTGAAACCGTCCTTCACCTCGAAGGACGCTCAAGAATATATCGCAAGCTTTTGAAAACTGGAAGTATTTAAAAGCAGGAAATTATTTCTTGAGAACCACCAGAACATCTTCCAACTCAGCGATCATCTGGCGAATCATTTGCTTGTATTGCGTGGTGTCGTCTTTGGCTTCATCGCCGGACAAACGCAAGCGTGCGCCGCCGATGGTGAACCCTTGATCGTAAAGAAGCGCGCGGATCTGCCGGATCATCAGCACATCCTGGCGCTGATAATACCGACGATTGCCGCGGCGTTTGACGGGGTTGAGTTGAGGAAACTCCTGCTCCCAATAGCGCAGCACATGCGGTTTGACCGCACAAAGCTCGCTGACTTCACCAATGGTGAAGTAGCGTTTGCCTGGGATGACGGGTAGCTCGTCGTTATGACTTGGTTCCAGCATAAGCCTCAACTCGGGCCTTCAACTTCTGCCCTGGACGAAAGGTGACCACACGGCGAGCCGTGATCGGGATTTCTTCTCCCGTTTTCGGATTGCGGCCAGGCCGCTGGCGTTTGTCCCGAAGGTCGAAATTGCCGAAACCGGACAATTTGACTTGTTCGTTGTCTTCAAGAGCGTGCCTGATTTCCTCGAAAAACAGCTCAACCAATTCCTTGGCTTCCCGTTTGTTCAGGCCCAACTCTTCATACAGACGTTCCGCCATCTCAGCTTTCGTCAAAGCCCCCATACGTCACTTCCTTAACGTGGCGTCCAACCTTTTTTCGAGCGAGGTGAGGATGTTTTGCGTCGTGGTATTCACCTCATCGTCATTAAGAGTGCGCGATGGATGCTGCCAGGTCAAGCCAACTGCAAGGCTTTTTCTATCAGGATCAATGCCTTTACCCTGATACACGTCAAATAGCCTTAGGTCTGTCAGCCATTCGCCTGCATTTTCACGGATTACGTCCAATACAGCCGAGGCTGCGACGTCTTTGTGCGCGATCAGTGCCAAGTCACGACGAACTTCAGGAAAGCGCGATAACTCGTGGAATTTCGGCATTTTGCCCGAGGCCACTTCCGCCAGAACCATCTCGAAAACAAACACTGGACGATCCAGACCCAGGGTTTTCGACAACTCAGGGTGAATTGCGCCGATGAAGCCAACCAGACGCCCGTCACGTTCGATGCGCGCGGTTTGACCCGGATGCAACGCTGGGTGTTTACCAGGCACGAAAGTGAATGCACCCAGCGCACCGGCGAAGCCCAGCACCGCTTCCACGTCAGCCTTGACGTCGAAGAAGTCGACGACATCGCGACCTTGCGCCCAGCCTTCCGGCAGGCGGCTGCCGCAAACGACACCGGCCAGCATCGGCTCTTGCTTCAAGCCCTCGAGCTGACCGACGAAGCGCAGTCCGCTCTCGAACAGACGAACGCGATCCTGCTGACGGTTCAGGTTGTGCTGAAGCGCCTTGACCAGACCAGGCCACAGCGACGAACGCATGGCAGCCATATCGTTGGAAATCGGGTTAGCCAACAACAGCGGTTCAACACCCGGGTTAAACAGCTCGAACTGTTTCGGATCGATGAAGCTGTAGGTGATCGCTTCCTGATAACCACGAGCAACCAGCAGACGACGCAGTTCCGGCAAGTCGCTACGGGCTTCCGCCTTGGCTTGCGGCGCCAGACGCGCTTGCGGATAACGAACCGGCAAGCGGTTGTAACCATAAAGACGCGCCAACTCTTCGATCAGGTCGACTTCCAGGCTGATATCGAAGCGATGGCTTGGCACTTCTACGCGCCACTGCCCTGCCCCATCAGCGGTAATGGTCAGGCCCAAAGCGCTGAGCAGACGCTCAACTTCAGCCGAGTCCATTTCCATGCCCAGCATCTGGGTGATGCGTTGAGCCCGCAGGGTAATCGGGGCGATCGACGGCAGGTGCTGCTCACTCACAGTTTCGATGATCGGGCCGGCTTCGCCACCGGTGATTTCCAGCAGCAGGCCAGTGGCGCGCTCCATGGCTTCACGGGCGAGCTGCCAGTCCACGCCACGCTCGTAGCGGTGCGATGCATCGGTGTGCAGGCCATAGGAACGGGCCTTGCCAGCGACGGCGATCTGATCGAAGAACGCGCTTTCCAGGAAGATATCGCGAGTGGTCGCGGTGTTGACGCCGCTATGCTCGCCCCCCATGACGCCGGCAATTGCCAGTGCGCGGGTGTGGTCGGCGATCACCAGCGTATCGCTACGCAGGCTAACTTCCTGACCGTCAAGCAGTACCAGCTTCTCGCCTTCTTCAGCCATGCGCACACGAATGCCGCCATTGATTTCGGCCAGATCGAAAGCGTGCAGCGGTTGACCCAACTCCAGCATCACGTAGTTGGTGATATCGACGGCGGCGTCGATGCTGCGCACGTCAGCACGGCGCAGACGCTCGACCATCCACAGCGGTGTAGGCTTTGACAGGTCGACGTTACGGATCACACGACCCAGGTAACGCGGGCAGGCCGCCGGCGCCAGCACTTCAACCGATCGCACTTCGTCATGGACCGCTGGAACGCTTGCAACCACCGGACGAGTGACTTGAGCGGCATACAGCGCGCCAACTTCACGGGCCAGACCCGCCAGAGACAGGCAGTCACCGCGGTTCGGGGTCAGGTCGACCTCGATGCTGGCGTCTTCCAGGTTCAGGTATTCACGAATGTCCTGACCCACCGGCGCATCTGCCGGCAGCTCCATCAGACCATCGTTACCCTCGCCCACTTGCAGCTCGGCTTGCGAGCACAGCATGCCGTTGGACTCAACGCCCCGCAGCTTGGCTTTCTTGATCTTGAAGTCGCCCGGCAATTCGGCACCGATGGTAGCGAACGGGATCTTCAGGCCCGGGCGCACGTTGGGTGCACCGCATACAACCTGGAAGGTCTCCGAACCGTTGCTGACCTGGCAAACGCGCAGCTTGTCGGCGTCCGGGTGCTGTTCGGTGCTAAGCACCTCGCCCACGATCACGCCACTGAAAACACCGGCGGCCGGCGTTACGCTATCGACCTCAAGACCGGCCATCGACAGACGAGCAACCAGCTCGTCGCGACTTACCTGCGGGCTAACCCAGCCACGCAACCATTGTTCACTGAATTTCATCCTGCTCTCCTAAGAATTCGTTACGACTAGCGAAATTGCGCGAGGAACCGCAAGTCGTTGTCGAAGAACAGACGCAAGTCGTTCACGCCGTAACGCAGCATGGCCAGACGCTCAACACCCATGCCGAAGGCAAAGCCCGAAAACTCTTCCGGGTCAATCCCGGACATACGCAGCACGTTCGGGTGAACCATGCCGCAGCCCATGACTTCCAGCCAACCGGTCTGTTTGCAGACACGACAGCCTTTACCGCTGCACATCACGCATTCCATGTCGACTTCAGCGGATGGCTCAGTGAACGGGAAGTACGAAGGGCGGAAACGCACGGCCAACTCTTTTTCGAAGAACACCCGCAGAAATTCTTCGATGGTGCCTTTGAGGTCGGCGAAATTGATGTCGCGATCGACCAACAGGCCTTCGACCTGGTGGAACATCGGCGAGTGGGTGATATCCGAGTCGCTACGGTACACACGGCCTGGGCAGACGATGCGGATCGGCGGCTGTTTTGACTCCATGGTGCGGACCTGTACCGGCGAGGTATGGGTGCGCAGCAACATGTTGGCATTGAAATAGAAGGTATCGTGCATCGACCGGGCCGGGTGGTGGCCTGGGATGTTGAGCGCTTCGAAGTTGTGGTAATCGTCTTCGACCTCAGGGCCTTCGGCGATGCCGTAGCCGATATGGGTGAAGAATTGTTCAATACGTTCCAGAGTACGAGTAACCGGGTGCAGACCACCGGAGGTCTGACCACGGCCAGGCAGGGTTACGTCAATGGACTCCGCAGACAGTTTGGCAGCCAGGTCGGCTTCCTCAAACAGTGCCTTGCGTGCATTGAGAACCTCTGTGACACGCTCCTTGGCAACGTTGATCAGCGCGCCGACTTGCGGACGCTCTTCTGCCGGCAAATTCCCCAGGGTCTTCATCACCTGAGTCAATTCACCCTTCTTGCCAAGGTAGTGAACCCGGATTTGCTCCAGGGCATTGATATCTTCAGCGCTTTGCACAGCCTCTAGTGCTTGAGAGACGAGCGCATCCAGGTTTTCCATGTACAGACTCCAGATACAAAATAGGGGAAGAGCTTGAAGGCTCTTCCCCTATTTATGACGTTTAACACCTGACCCCACAGATGCGAGGCCGGGTGACTGTCGGGGGTACTTAAGCCAAGGTGGCTTTAGCTTTCTCGACAATCGCAGCAAACGCCGCTTTTTCGTTCACTGCCAGATCAGCCAGAACCTTACGGTCGATCTCGATGGACGCTTTTTTCAGGCCGGCGATGAAACGGCTGTAGGACAGACCGTTGATACGAGCACCAGCGTTGATACGAGCGATCCACAGAGCGCGGAACTGACGTTTTTTCTGACGACGGTCACGGTAGGCGTATTGGCCTGCCTTGATTACCGCTTGCTTGGCAACACGGAATACGCGGGAGCGTGCGCCGTAGTAGCCTTTAGCAAGTTTCAGAATTTTTTTGTGACGCTTACGGGCAATGACGCCACGCTTTACACGAGCCATGAGTTACTTCCTCTATTCTTGACTAAAATTAACGAAGGCGCAGCATGCGCTCGACTTTTGCCACGTCAGACGGATGCAGCAAGCTGCTACCGCGCAGTTGACGCTTACGCTTGGTCGACATTTTGGTCAGGATGTGGCTCTTGAAAGCGTGCTTGTGCTTGATACCGTTAGCAGTTTTCAGAAACCGCTTAGCAGCACCACTTTTGGTCTTCATTTTTGGCATGTTCGGATACTCCGCATTCAGTTGATAAACATAATCAGAAGGCCTGCCGTGCCCTGTTGATTACTTCTTCTTTTTCGGGGCGATGACCATAATCAGTTGGCGTCCTTCCATCTTAGGATGCTGTTCGACCGAACCGTACTCGAGCAAGTCACCTTCAACTCGCTTGAGGAGTTCCATCCCCAGCTCCTGGTGGGCCATCTCACGGCCGCGGAATCGCAAGGATACCTTGGCCCTGTCCCCATCACTCAGGAAACGTACCAGGTTGCGCAGTTTTACCTGGTAATCCCCTTCCTCCGTCCCTGGACGAAACTTGATTTCTTTAACCTGAATCTGCTTCTGGTTTTTCTTGGCCGCAGCAATCTGCTTCTTCTTTTCGAAGATCGATTTGCCGTAGTCCATCAGTTTGCAAACAGGGGGTACTGCATCGGCGGAAATTTCCACCAGATCCAGCTTGGCCTCTTCAGCCTTAAGAAGCGCGTCTTCAATTGACACAATCCCAAGCTGTTCACCTTCAGCCCCAATTAACCGAACCTCGCGTGCCGAGATATTCTCGTTGATCGGGGCTTTCGGTGCAGCTCGTTTATCTTGTCTCATTTCACGCTTAATAATAATTACTCCGAATCTGGGCGACCACGCCGGGAAACCGCTTGCGCGAGAAACTCAGCGAACTGGGCGACGGGCATCGAGCCCAGGTCAGCACCTTCACGAGTACGCACAGCGACAGTCTGCATCTCGACTTCCCGATCTCCGATAACCAAGAGATAAGGAACCTTGAGCAAAGTATGCTCGCGGATTTTAAAGCCGATCTTTTCATTTCTCAAGTCAGACTTGGCACGAAATCCGCTTTCGTTGAGAGTTTTTTCAACTTCGGCGGCAAAATCTGCCTGCTTATCAGTGATGTTCATGATCACTGCCTGGGTCGGAGCCAGCCACGCGGGGAATGCCCCTTCGTAGTGCTCGATCAGGATTCCGACGAAACGTTCGAAGGAGCCCAGGATCGCCCGGTGCAACATTACCGGGTGCTTGCGACTGTTGTCTTCGGAGACGTATTCGGCTCCCAGACGGACAGGCAGGTTAAAATCGAGCTGCAGAGTACCACACTGCCAGACACGGCCAAGGCAATCTTTCAGCGAGAACTCGATTTTCGGACCGTAGAATGCACCTTCACCTGGCTGCAGATCGTACGGCAGGCCCGCACTATCAAGGGCTGCGGCCAATGCAGCTTCGGCGCGATCCCACAGCTCGTCGGAACCGACGCGTTTTTCCGGACGAGTGGACAGCTTCATCTCGACATCTTTAAAGCCGAAATCGGCGTAGACGTCCATGGTCAGCTTGATAAACGCAGCGGATTCAGCCTGCATCTGCTCTTCAGTGCAGAAGATGTGAGCATCATCCTGAGTGAATGCACGGACGCGCATGATGCCGTGCAATGCACCCGACGGCTCGTTACGGTGGCAAGCGCCGAATTCGGCCAGACGCATCGGCAACTCGCGGTAGCTTTTCAGACCTTGATTGAACACCTGCACGTGGCAAGGGCAGTTCATTGGCTTGATGGCGTAGTCGCGGTTTTCCGACTGGGTGGTGAACATGTTGTCGGCGTAGTTGGCCCAGTGCCCGGATTTCTCCCACAGGCTGCGGTCAACGACCTGAGGTGTCTTGATCTCAAGGTAACCGTTGTCGCGCTGAACCTTGCGCATGTACTGCTCAAGTACCTGGTACAGAGTCCAGCCATTCGGGTGCCAGAACACCATGCCCGGCGACTCTTCCTGGGTGTGGAACAGGCCCAGGCGCTTGCCGATCTTGCGGTGATCGCGCTTTTCAGCTTCTTCGATACGCTGAATGTACGCAGCCAGTTGTTTCTTGTCGGCCCATGCGGTGCCGTAAACGCGCTGCAATTGCTCGTTCTTGGCATCGCCACGCCAGTAGGCGCCGGACAACTTGGTCAACTTGAAGGATTTCAGGAAGCGGGTGTTCGGCACGTGCGGACCGCGGCACATGTCGACGTATTCTTCGTGATAATACAGGCCCATAGCCTGCTCGTTCGGCATGTCTTCGACCAGGCGCAACTTGTAGTCTTCGCCACGGGCCTTGAACACTTCAATCACTTCGGCACGCGGAGTGACTTTTTTGATCACGTCGTAATCTTTCTCGATCAGCTGCTGCATGCGCTGTTCGATAGCAGCCAGGTCGTCCGGAGTGAAAGGACGCTCAAAGGCGATGTCGTAATAGAAGCCTTCATCAATGACCGGACCAATAACCATCTTGGCCGTCGGATACAGTTGTTTGACTGCGTGACCGACCAGGTGGGCGCAAGAGTGGCGGATGATCTCCAACCCCTCTTCATCCTTGGGCGTGATGATTTGCAGCGTGGCGTCGCTGTTGATGATGTCGCTGGCATCGACCAGTTTGCCATCGACCTTGCCTGCTACAGTGGCCTTGGCCAGGCCGGCACCAATGGATGCGGCGACCTCGGCTACGGAAACCGGATGATCGAATGAACGTTGACTGCCGTCGGGAAGAGTAATAGTTGGCATGGCGCCTCCTCTCCTAGTGGTGACCCCTACCAAAGGTCACGTGGGTTGGGATGAGCCAGTACAAGATCCGATCCAGGCCATTCAATGACGAACGCCTGCCTTACAGCGGCAGGAGCCTTGCGGCCAACCGGAAACCGAACCAGAGTGACTGGGGTTCAAATCAGGGTTAATCGTGCTTTAGCCGCTGCCGGGACTGAAGGTCAACCGGAGCCTGCAAACGCCCGAGCGACGCATGCTAGCACAGATGAACGGTTGCCACGGCGTGCAGGTTTTGTAGCTGGGTAAAATGGCTGTTTTTATGCCAGAGTGCTGAACTTGAAGTGCACTATCGCTCTCAGATAACAAGACATTTGACCCACAAGGAGTATCTCAGCATGCGTCTGAATCGTTTATTCGCAGTCGTCGCCCCCGTCATTCTCCTGCTGCCACTGGCCGCCCATGCAGAATGGCCGAAAGGCGAACGGGAGAAATACATGGCTCAGTGTGTTCCTGCCGCTGCCGAGAAGATTGGTACACCCGCAGCGAAATCCCACTGCGCCTGCGGTGCCGATGCGATCAAGTCGTACCCTGCCGCCGATATTCAGTCCCTGATGAACAACACGGCCAGCGACACTTTGAAGCAGCAGGCACTGAGCAAAATTGCAGCCTGCAAGGCCACCAACAAAGAGCAAAAATAAGCTCGCCCTCGCGCTTTCAACCCCTGAAATACTGTTAAAAAGCTGCTGAAACAGGCCCTTTCGTACAATTTATTCAGGTTTTTCAGCTTTTTTTATCGCCTTAACTTTCGACTGAAAGCCTTATAGAACGGGGCTTTCAGCCGCCAAAGGACACAAAGAAAACACGACTGGTTGGCAAACAGTGCGTCCGGGGGGCTCCCAAAGCGAACATTTCGACTATGATACTCGGGTGTGCCCAGTTGGCCTGAGCAGCACAGTACTACTGAAAATATATGTTTCTTGGAGATACACCATGTCTAATCGCCAAACCGGCACCGTTAAATGGTTCAACGATGAAAAAGGCTTCGGCTTCATCACTCCTCAAGGTGGCGGTGACGACCTGTTCGTACACTTCAAAGCTATCGAAAGCGACGGTTTCAAAAGCCTGAAAGAAGGCCAGACTGTTTCCTTCGTGGCTGAGAAAGGCCAAAAGGGTATGCAAGCTGCTCAAGTTCGCCCAGAGTAATTTCCAGGCGCACTAAAAAAACCCCGTCCATGTGACGGGGTTTTTTATGGATGAAACAAAAGCGTGAGTGGTCAGCCGCAGTTGACGCGGGTGACGACCCGATTGGCATCGGTGTTCAGATTCAGTCGATCGGAACGGTATTCCAGCGTCACCATATCGGTTGGCAAGAGGAACCGTGCATTTTGTGCCCCGGCGCGAGTACGCGCCTGCTCCAAAAGTTCTGGCGATGCCTTTTTGCCAATGGTGAATTCGGCAGCCTTTGCCTCACAACGGCTGTGACCCGTGTCAGTTGTCGTAGCAGTGCCTGCTGTCGACTCCGTGGAGGTAGTGTTGCAACCGGCCAGTGTGGCAGCGGCCAACAAAGCACCCAATGACGCGAGCTTCCAAGGCATGAAGCCTCCTTATTCAATGATTAAGCTGAGATCGTGCGACAACCAGGCTGGCGTTTGGTTTCACAAGGAGCACTGACACCGCGCCCCTGATCCGGACGAGCCGCGATTCTGCCTGAGTGCCGCCCTCCCCTTAACCATTCAATCGTGACTGAATATGAACGACGGTCAATAAACGTCAATGTAGTCGTACGCAGGATTTGGCCAGTTATCTTTCAACGCATTGAAGATTTGCATGACCCAGACTTCATCGCTAGCTGCAACCAGCCCGACGTAGCCTGAACCCTTGGCCCACGTTTCGAGACGAAACAACAACCCGTCGATATCGGTGCCGCCCACGACACCCGAGGAAATATAGGCAACCCCTCCCTTGGTGACCCGCAATTGGGTATGTTCATCGTCACTGGCACCTGCCAGCATCTGACGCACAGCGTCAAGGGTCAGGCCATCTGGGGAGTTCAAATCGATCTGCACGGCACGTTCCTTGAATTTTCGTCAAAGACCAAGTGTCGCATAGCGCTCCAATCATGCCTAAGTCGGAGTGCCAAACGCCCCGCAAAATGCTTAACTCGACGCTCAATCCCCCAGACTTCACGAGCGCCATCATGACCACTGTAAGCATCGACGCCGACATCAAGGCCAAGTGGCAGGACGGCCACAGCTCATACAGCCCCGGCAGCACCGAAGAGCTGGCCATTATCGGTATCGATCTGTTGGTCAGGGACCTGGGAGCCGACGCCGCCCAATCGTTTATCGAACAGGTTTTCGAAAAGCATCTGGCAGACCAACGGGCCGCAACGGATATCGGGCGGGGGTAAACCCCGCAGGGCCAGCACCTGCGGGCGCTAAAACCTATTTCAATCGCGCCAGGCGCTCGCTCAACAGATCGAAGAAGCCTTGAGCGTCTCCGCTTTCAACCCAGAAAGCGTTCTTCGGCGCCTTGAGTCCGTCATACCAGTCAACGATGGTTTGACCGAACGTCGGCCCCTCGCGACTATCGATCACCACATTGACCGAGCGACCGCTGAACAACTCGGGCTTGAGCAGGTAGGCGACGACCGTGGCATCGTGCACCGGACCACCCGGAATGCCGTAATGCTCCATATCACCCTTGACGTATTCATTGAGAATGTCGCTCACGAGCTTGCTGGCCTTATTGTTCAGGACGGCTATTTGCTGCAGTCGCGATTCGCTGGTGAGAATCTTGTGGGTCACGTCCAGCGGCAGGTAGGTCAGTTTCACGCCACTTTTGAGTACCACTTCGGCAGCCTGCGGGTCGGCGAACAGGTTGAACTCCGCCACGGGCGTGATATTGCCACCATTGAAGTGTGCACCACCCATGATCACCACTTCCTTGATGCCTTGGACGATTTCAGGTTCCTGGATCAACGCCAGGGCCAGGTTGGTCTGCGGGCCCAGCATGGCAATGGTGATGCTATGGGGTTTGGCCGCCTTCAGGGTCTCGATCAGATAAGCCACCGCGCCGCCTGCGGCCAAGCCCTTTTTCGGCTCATGCACGGTGACACCCGACAGACCTTCCTTGCCATGGATGTCCTCGGCGTAGATCGGTGTGCGCATCAGCGGTTTCGGCGCGCCCGCATAAACAGGCACCTCCTCCCGCCCTGCCCACTCCCGGGCGAGCCGTGCATTGCGCGAGGTTTTATCCAGACGAACATTGCCTGCAACAGTGGTCAACGCACGAACATTCAGTTCATCCGGCGAAGCCAGCGCAAACAGCAAGGCGACCACGTCATCGGCCCCCGGATCGGTGTCGATGATCAGGTCGATTTTTTCCGCCGACTGGGCGTTTGTTGCAGCAATAACGGACAAAAGCAGCAGACTCCGGAACAAATGGTGCAGTTTCTTAGCATAGCGGTACATGGCGCACTCCTTGTGCATTGGAAAATCAAAAACGATTCAGAACGTTACTCCGGCAATCAGAGCAATATTGCAGTACGGCTGACATTCACCGGTCCGAACAATCGCCCTCGCCTGGCGACTGAGGGCTTTGAACTGCTCATGACTGAGCCACTCCCGCTGTCCCAGCGCCCCTTCAGCGCTCAGCTCATCAAGCACAGCCAGCGCTGACGGTTTTTTCTCGAGAATCTCCTGCGCCAGCACATGCCTTTCGACCTGCATTTCGCTGAGCACAACCTTCAAGGTGCTGACAAAATCCGGAATACCCTGGGTCAAGGCCAGGTCGATCAGCTCCACACCCGGCGGCACCGGCAAACCGGCGTCAGCGATTATCACGATGTCGCCATGCCCCAATGACGCGATCAGCCGCGACAGCGCAACGTTCAATAGCGGTGTCTTTTTCATGAGGTTTTGAACACCGTGACTTCGGACAGGGTGGGAATCGAGGGTTGTGCACCAGCACGGGTGACCGACAGCGCTGCGGCGACCTGTCCGAAGCGAATCGCTTCGGCTTCGCCTTTGCCAGCCGCCAACGCTGCAGCAAAGCCGCCGACAAACGTATCCCCAGCCGCCGTTGTATCAACCGCTTTCACGACAGGTGCCAGGAAGTGTTCGAAACCATCACCACTCGCGAACAATGATCCTTGGGCACCAAGCGTGATGATCACCTTGCCAGCTCCCATTGCTATCAGTCTGGTCGCGGCGGCTTCAGCGCTTTGCAGAGAATCCACCGGCAAACCACTCAAGGCCGACGCTTCGCTTTCGTTGGGAATCAGGTAATCGATCGAGGCATACCAATCAGCCGGCAGCGGCTGACTGGCCGGCGCCGGGTTCAGGATCACGGTTTTGCCCAACTCACGACCGCGCTTGAGCGCGTGGCCGACCGTGGCGTCCGGCACTTCAAGCTGACAAATGATCACATCGGCAGCTTGCAGTACGGCATCAAAACAACCGATCAACGCGGGTGTCAGCGCACCATTGGCGCCAGCGACAATAACGATCGCGTTCTGGCTGTTATCGTCGACCACGATCAACGCCACGCCACTGGAGCCATCAACCGTGCTGACCGCCTGACAATCGATCTGTTCAGCCAGCAAGGCTCCACGCAGCGCTTCGCCGTAGGCATCACTCCCCACGCAACCGACCATCGAGACTTGTGCTCCCAATCGTGCCGCGGCCACGGCCTGGTTTGCGCCCTTTCCACCGGAAACCGTGGCAAACGATTCGCCGATCAAGGTTTCACCGCCACGCGGCAGACGTGGCGCCCGGGTGACCAGGTCCATATTCAGGCTGCCTATTACCACTACGTTTGCTGACATACAGTACTCATTCATTCAGTTTCAGCGGTATTCGTCGAATACGCCGGGCAACGGAGCTGTCGATTCGCGCACAACAATGCTCGGCGTCACGATCCGTTGCTCCGTGGCCAGATCCGGCGTGGCGATCCGCCGCAAAAGCACTTCTGCGGCCATCTCGCCCAGCTGCAGGATCGACTGTCCCACAGTGGTCAACGCCGGATAGACGTAGCGACTCATCTGAATATCGTCAAAGCCAATCACTGACAGCTGCGTCGGCACACGGATGTTGCGCTCGGCGGCGGCTCGTAACACGCCGATACCGATCATGTCGTTGCCCGCAAAAATGGCGCTGGGCGGGTTCTGGGCCAACAGGATTGCCGCGGCGTTGTAACCGCCGGTGCTGGTGAAGTCGCTTTCCAGCATGCGTTCGCGGGGCACTTCCACGCCTGCGTCTTTAAGGGCCCGGCAAAAACCGGACAGACGCATTTGCGCCACACTGGTGGTTGCCGGGCCGCTGATCGTTGCGATATCTCGATGCCCCAACTCCAGCAAGTGCCGGGTCGCCAGATAAGCACCATATTCATGATCGATTCGCACCAGATCGGCATCGACGCCTTCCAAGCCTCGGTCGACGATCACCATCGGCGTGCGCACACCCGCCAAACCTTGCGCCAGGCTAATGTCTCCACCGGCCGAGGCGACGATCAGGCCGTCGATGCGTTTTTCCAGCAATACGCGCAGGTAGCTGCGCTGCTTTTGCGGATTGTCGTCAGAGTTGCAGAGGATCACGCAGTAACCATTGCGCTCACAGTAATCCTCGATGCCCCGCGCCAGTTCGGCGAAATACGGGTTGAGACTGTTGGGCACCAGCAAACCAATGGTCGCCGTAGTTTTGGCCTTGAGTGAGCGGGCCACGGCACTGGGTACGTAGTCGAGGGTCTTGATCGCCTCTTCGACCTTGATCCGTACGTCCTTGCTGACTGGCCGGGTGTTGTTCACCACATGGGAAACCGTGGTGTAGGAAATTCCCGCGAGCGCAGCCACATCTTTGATCGTTGCCATGACTCAGGACCGCCGGCTTGCGCGCTGACTGCGATAAGTATCGAGCACCACCGCCACTACGATTACCGCACCGGTGATGATGCGCTTGGTCGGTTCAGTGGCGCCAATCTGCGCCAGGCCGGCCGCCAATACGGAAATGATCAATACACCAAAGAATGTGCTGATGACCGAGCCGCGTCCACCCATCAGGCTGGTCCCGCCGATCACGACCGCTGCGATCACTTGCAGCTCCAGACCGGAACCGGCATTGGGGTCCGCCGCCTCCAGGCGCGAAATCTGGAACAGTGCAGCAACACCGGCCAACAGCCCCATGAGGCTGAACACCAGAATCTTGTAGGGCTTGGGATTGATCCCAGCCAGACGCACCGCCTCTTCGTTGGTACCGATGCCAATGAGATAACGACCGAACACGGTACGGGTCAACACCGCCTGGGCGATGAATATGATCAGCAAAGCGATGATGAACGACGGGGAAATGCCGAAGGCGATCGGGTTGGATAACCAGGCAAACGCGTCGCCGATGTAGGCCGTGCGCGAACCGGTCATTTGATACGCCACACCCCGGGCCATCTCCAGCACACCGAGGGACACAATGAACGACGGAATGCGCCACGCCACAGTGATCGAACCGGTGACGGTCCCGGCCAACGCCGCCGCGGCCATGCCGAGCAACGCTGCGGGCAGGACGCTCCAGCCCCAGCCGAGAATGGCCACGCTGACCGTCGAAGCCGCGAGCGCCAGCACTGACCCTACCGACAGATCGATACCGCCGATGATCAGCACGAAGGTCATGCCGACCGCCAGGACCATCAAGTCGGGAATCTGATTGGCCAACGTGCTGAACGTGTCGTAGGAGAGGAAATGACTGCTCAGGGTCGAGAACAGCACCACCATCGCCAGCAAGGCCCCGGCCAGCCCCATGTAGGTGCCGAGGCCGTAGAAGTTGCCGCTGCGGTTGCCGGCGGAAGAAGCGGTTTTCATGGAAGATCCCTAGGCGCAGCTTCGTTGAGCAGCGCATCGTGTTTTTGGTAGCCGGCGAATGCAGCGGCAAGCAAATCATCCTGAGTCCAGCTGTCGCGTTCGAACGTCTCGATCAGACGCCCCGCCGACAACACACCGATCCGGTCACAAATCAGCATCAACTCACGCAGGTCACTGGACACCACCACCAGCGCCTTACCCTGGCGGGTCAGTTCACCCAGCAGGTTGTAAATGTCGAACTTGGCGCCGACATCAATGCCCCGCGTCGGCTCATCGAACAGCAGCACCGAACAATCACGTTCCAGCCAACGGCCAATCACCACTTTCTGCTGATTGCCGCCAGACAACTCGGACACCAATTGCCCCGGACCGGAACTTCGGATGCGCATGGCATCGATCTGGCGCTGAGCCAGCGCATGTTCATCGTTGTTGTCGACGATGCCGCCACTGGAGATAACCGGCATGTTGCCCAATGCGATGTTGGCGCTGATCGATTGGGTCAAGAGCAAGCCCTCGCCCTTGCGATCTTCAGTGATCAACGCGATACCGTGACCAACTGCATCGACCGGTGAGCGAATGCTGACAACCTGCGCAGGCGAGCCCAGTGCCACCGTGCCGCTGTCTGCCAGATCCGCCCCGAAAATCAGGCGCAGCAACTCGGTGCGCCCTGCTCCGATCAACCCTGAAATGCCGAAAATCTCACCGGTGCGAACTTCGAAAGACACGTCGCGAACCTTGTCGGAACGGCTCAGTCCCTTGACCGTCAAGGCTGGAGCGCCGATTTCGCGCGCGCCCATATCGATGTGTTCGCCGAGCTCACGACCGACCATCAACGTGACCAGTTGTTCGCTGTTGTAGTTGGCCATCGGCTCGACGCGAACCAGATGGCCATCGCGCAGCACTGCGATGCGTTGAGCAACGCGGGCGAGCTCTTCGAGGCGGTGGGAGATATAGATGATGGACACGCCGCGCACCTGCAGCCGAGTGATCTGCTCGAACAGCATCTCGACCTCGCGCGTCGTAAGCATCGCGGTCGGCTCATCGAGAATCAGCACATGGCAATCGCCGATCAGGTTGCGGGCGATCTCGACCATTTGCTGATGACCGATACCCAACTCGCCGACCAACGTGTCGGGGTCGATCGAGTCAAGCCCTACCTGGGCCATGGCTACGATGGCTGCCTTGCGCAGTTGCTTGCGGCTGATCCACCCACCAATGCCGGGCAGGTTGTCGAGAAACAGGTTTTCCGCCACCGACAAGGTCGGCAACAAATTGAGCTCCTGCATGACCATGCGGATGCCCATGCCTTCCGCCTGTGCCCTGCTGCCCGGACGGTAGTCCTGCCCAAGAAACTGCATCTGGCCGGTCGTCGGCGTAGCCAAACCGCCAATGATCTTCGACAGCGTGCTTTTGCCGGCACCATTCTCACCGGTCAGCGCCAGTACTTCACCGCGCCTGAGCGTCAGGTCGATCCCGGTCAGGACCGGTTGCGCGTAAGTCTTGCCGATGCCACTGACCGTGAGGACAACGTCCGGAGTGGAAACTGACATAAAACTCTCCACGCGCCCGCCCGGAAGGACGAGCGCTTTTGTGTCGTCAGAGGATTACTGGGTAACCAGCTCTACAGGCGTCTCAATCACGCCGTTGGTGCCGCTGCCGACCTTCTCGCCCTTGAGAATCTTGAGCGCAGTCTCGATGCCGAATACTGCTTGCCTGGCCGCGAACTGGTCAGCGGTGGCGAGCACTCGACCATCCTTGAGCATGGGTTTGATGGCATTGATGTTGTCGTAGCCCACCACTTGTACTTTGCCGGTCTTGCCCGCCGCACGCACGGCAGAAACCGCCCCCACCGCCATGCTGTCGTTACCGGCCAGCAGGGCCTTGGTTTGCGGGTATTCGCTGAGAATCGACGCGGCGACCTTGTTGCCCTTATCGATCTCCCAGTCACCAGACTGCAAGGACACCACTTTGATCTGCGCCGCCTCCATCGCATCCTTGAAACCGGCAGTGCGCTGCTGGGCGTTGGTGGTGGTGGACACGCCTTCAATGATGCCGACCTCATCACCTGCCTTCAGTTGCTTGGCCAGGTAGTCACCCACCAGACGTGCGCCCTTGCGGTTGTCCGGACCCACGAATGGCACGCTGATGTTTTTGCTTTTGACGACGGCCGGATCCAGTTGGTTGTCGATGTTGATCACGGTGATCCCGGCATCGATGGCTTTCTTGATCACTGGAACCATGGCTTTGGAGTCCGCCGGCGCAATGACCAGCGCATTGACCTTGGCCAGGATCATCTGCTCGACGATACGTGTCTGGCCCGCGGTATCAGTCTCGTCCTTGATACCGTTGGAGATCAGGTCGAATTCGCCGGAATGGTCTTTCTGATAGGCCTTTGCGCCATCTTCCATGGTCAGGAAGAATTCGTTGGCCAGGGATTTCATGACCAGCGCGACTTTGGGTTTTTCAGGTGTTTCGGCGAAAGCCGAAGAGACAGGCAGAGAAGCGGATGCGGCAACCAGCATAGCGACAGCAAGAAGGCGTCCAGCGAATGGCAGCTTCATGGGTTCACTCCGATCTTATGATTATTGTGAGCAACGCTTGCACTGGCGTCAGCAACACGGCTTCGACAAGAGCCGTCGCCGGAGTCGCGCAAACGTTTGCGTGAACCGAACTATGCGAATCTTGCCGAAACTTGTCAACGACCGAAAAAACGTACTCAACGCAGAATGGGGAACACGGCATTCACTTCATACCGTCGTGTTAACGACCGATCCGGTGCTGGAACCCTTGGCCAGCTCCTTGATCAGACTGACGCTCACCTGAAGGATGGTGCCGCTGGTATCGGCTATCTGCCCTTGAATGGTGATATGTGAACACCTTGAAAAAGTCCTTTGAAACAACATCGGCCAGTGCGGGGATTTCTTTAGCGCCCAAGCGCTGTTTCTGTTTCGGTGAGCCGAACGGAGAAGCCAAAAATATTCGGAAACCCGGACAGCCGCAGGCGACACCACCCAAACATAAAGCAACAAATATTGTTTAAAATCATCATGTTATGTGATTTATTTAAACGCTCCGTGTAACTGGTACATATCCTGCTCTTCTCCTGCACCCCGAGCGCTCAGATGCGCTTGGGTCGAATCTAGATGAACTTGCATCAGCACCGTCTCACAACTAGAAGAGAAGAATAATGACACTTGCACTCAAGACCTTTGTTCCGGGCGCTTTGGCCCTTCTGCTGCTCCTGCCTACCGCCCTTCAGGCAAAAGAAGCCGAAACCCAACAGAAACTGGCGAACGTGGTGATCCTCGCTACCGGCGGCACCATTGCCGGCGCTGGCGCCAGCGCCGCCAACAGCGCTACGTATCAAGCGGCGAAAGTCGGCATCGATAAATTGATCGCCGGCGTACCGGAACTGAGCCAAGTGGCCAACGTTCGCGGCGAACAGGTCATGCAAATCGCCTCTGAGAGCATCACCAACGAAAACCTTCTGCAGTTGGGTCGCCGCGTGGCGGAGCTGGCCGACAGCGACGACGTCGATGGCATCGTCATTACCCATGGCACCGACACCCTGGAAGAAACCGCGTACTTCCTGAACCTGGTGGAAAAAACCGACAAACCGATCATCGTAGTCGGCTCCATGCGCCCGGGCACTGCAATGTCCGCCGACGGCATGCTGAACCTGTACAACGCCGTGGCCGTCGCCAGCAGCAAAGAAGCTCGCGGCAAAGGCGTCCTGGTCACCATGAACGACGAAATTCAGTCGGGTCGTGATGTGAGCAAAATGATCAACATCAAGACCGAAGCGTTTAAAAGCGCCTGGGGTCCTCTCGGCATGGTGGTTGAAGGCAAATCGTACTGGTTCCGTCTTCCAGCCAAGCGCCACACCATGGACTCGGAATTCGACATCAAAACCATCAAGAGCCTGCCGGATGTTGAAATCGCCTACTCCTATGGCAACGTAAGCGACACCGCCTACAAAGCCCTGGCTCAATCGGGCGCCAAAGCCATCATCCACGCTGGCACCGGCAATGGTTCGGTCTCTTCACGTGTCGTTCCGTCCCTGCAAGCCCTGCGTAAAGATGGCGTGCAAATCATCCGTTCTTCCCACGTCAACGCCGGTGGCTTCGTGCTGCGCAACGCCGAACAGCCGGACGACAAGTACGACTGGGTTGTGGCTCATGACCTGAACCCGCAGAAGGCACGCATCCTGGCGATGGTCGCACTGACCAAAACCAACGACAGCAAAGAGCTGCAACGGATGTTCTGGGAATACTGATTCACTTCGCCCGATCGGTTCCGATCGGGCGCCTCCAGCACCACTCGCCAGCTTCGGCGAGTGGCTTGCTCAAGTCTGACAAAAAATCTGCAGTTGTCTTACACCAAACGGGACAAACCGCTGTCAGAGGATTTTCTTGAATTTTAAGCAGTTGCGAAAAGGCCTACAGTTAAATACTGTATGCACGTACAGCTTAATAAGGATAATCCTGTGGACACTACCTCTGCCTCCCCCGACACCTATGTACGCATGGGCGTTCGCGTTCAGAAAATCATCAACTCCCCCACTGCACAAAAAGCCAAAGCAGCGCTGATCTTCCGCCTTCCGGACGAGCCCGTGGATGAATGGGAGCGTTTGCTCGAAGAAATCGATGAGAACGACAACGTCACCCTCGCCTATCGCGACGATGGTGGCGTGCAGATTTTCTGGGTTGTGCCGAAGGAAGATTGAGTCAATGAGCGTCCGTTGTTTAGCTTTGCTGTTTTTGTTTTTCGCCGTGGGGGCTCAAGCCGATGCCCCGCGCACTTTCAACGAAGCGAAGAAAGTCGCCTGGAAACTTTATGCCCCGCAATCCACCGAGTTCTACTGTGGCTGCAAGTACACCGGCAATCGGGTGAATCTTGAGGCCTGCGGGTATGTACCACGCAAAAACGCCAAACGTGCCTCCCGCATTGAGTGGGAGCACATTGTTCCAGCCTGGCAAATCGGTCATCAGCGCCAATGCTGGCAAGAGGGTGGGCGCAAGAACTGCTCAAGTCACGATCCGGCTTATCAGAGAGCCGAGGCCGATCTGCATAACCTGGTGCCCAGCATCGGAGAGGTGAATGGAGATCGCAGCAACTTCAGTTTTGGCTGGTTGCCGGAGCAGCCGGGTCAATACGGCTCATGCCTGACCCAGGTTGATTTCAAGGCCAAGAAAGTCATGCCCCGGCCTTCCATTCGCGGGATGATCGCCCGGACTTATTTCTACATGAGCAAGCAGTATGGTTTGCGCTTGTCGAAGCAGGATCGGCAACTCTATGAGGCCTGGAACAAGACATACCCTGTCCAGGCATGGGAGCGCCAGCGCAATCAGAGCGTGGCGTGCGTCATGGGCCGCGGCAACGAGTTTGTCGGGGCAGTCGACCTGAAAGCCTGCGGCTGAATCTGAAACGACACCGAATATACAAAGGCCTCGAGGTTTGCACCCCGAGGCCTTTTTTCGATGCCCGCAACAAACTGATTGTTACTGAGCGGCAGGACGCTCAAGCAGCAGTACTTCAATGTTCTGTTTTTTCGCCCGGGTCAGTGCTGCGCGGACTTCGTCCTGCTTGGCCTCGGCTTCGGCTTTCGAGGTGAACGGCCCCAGCAGAATTCGGGTTTTGCCGTTTTCCTTGACCACGCTGGACATGAAACTGTGCTCGATCAGCCAGCCACTGAGATCGCTGACCGCCTGAGGTGTTTCCCCTCGCACTTCAAGATCCCACTGTGGCCCCGACACCTGCGCCGGCGTGGCCGCCACGGCTGGCTGCGGCTTTTGCGCATCGACACTTTTGCCTTCACCGCATCCCGCCAGCGCCAATACAACGAACATCCCGACCATTTTGCGCACAGCGCTTCCCTCAAAATGCTTAAAGCGGTGATTTTAACACCCATGAATCCTTCGCGAGTGCCACAAAATGGGCACAAAACAGCGAGAATGATGGTTGCGGCCTCTGTATAGTTACGCCTTGGGAATTAATGCTGCATCTGCACGTCAGAAAGAGGCACCCAAATTGTGAGACTTCGCACTAATCTATACATACCACCGACCTCTGCACTGTCCGAATCAGGTGCCCCATAAAGCAATCAAGGAGAAGACCATGCTGATACTCACCCGCAAAGTCGGTGAAAGCATAAACATCGGTGATGACATTACGATCACCATCCTGGGCGTAAGCGGCCAGCAAGTAAGAATCGGCATCAACGCCCCGAAAGACGTTGCGGTTCACCGCGAAGAAATTTATCAACGCATTCAGGCCGGCCTCACCGCCCCGGAAAAGCCACAGCCCTGAATCCTGTTGCAGTCAGTAGCCAGCCCGTTCATTCCGGAATCACGGCTGGCTAAAGATTCAAGCGCTGTACCCGCCTTGCACCTCCCTACAAGCACGTTGCACGCCTGATACTACCGGCAAGCGCCGGCCCTGACTGTCAGACGTTTCCTGTTTACCCCAAGCAGACCTAACCGAGCATCACGCCACGCGCCATCCCGGTAGCGGCCACCACCATCAGCAGCACCAATAGCGCTTCGATATGACTGATCCGTGCGAACAGTCCCACACGATTGGTATCGATAGCCACTCCTCGCGCCAAAGCCATCCGCCACTTGATCAGCGTCACCATTGGCGCAATCTCCAGCAGCAAGATCAGAACGAAAAGCGTCATTTTGAGGTGGAACAGCGGCTGATGCAGATAATAGTCCGTGCCTTTCTCATACCCGCCAAACGCTCGCACCCCGCCACTGATCAGCAACGTGATTGCGCAAACACCCCACACATTGTCCGCAATCAGAACACTGCGCGCCTCGCCCGTGCCGTCGCCCAGACGCCGAAGCGCCACGCCACGCGCCAGCACCGCCCACAATCCCAGGGCAACCGCCAGAAGATGAACCGCCGCAAGAAACCAGTGAGTCAGCATCGGAAAACTCCTTTCAGGACGAAGTTGAATCAGCCAGTCAGTAGTAGTCCATGAACGGGCAGCTTGCATGTCTACAGACTCTGCGTACTCATTGAGCGCAGGAATCGGCTCAGCCCCAGACGCAAAAAGCCCAGCGCGAAGGCTGGGCTCTGGTTATTTTCGGTTTTCCATCATTTTGTCAGCGAGGGCTTTTGCTCTCTCGATCAACAGGTTCTGCCTGTCTTCGTGAGTGGCCCCACCGACAACCGGGGCCGTCAGATTGCTCTCGGCAATCAATGCAGCGCAGAAGTATTGATCCCAAACAGCCCTGTCTCTGTTCATTTGATCGTCGTTCATGTGCGGCTCCTTTTGATGAGGTAGCACCGCCAGTTTACGCCCGAAAGGATGCGCATGAGCGCAACTGGCCCGAACTCATCCACGTCTTTTAAACAGCCTGACAAACGAATTTTGCGGGAGGATCGCCTTCAATATCGCCAGTCCGCCAGCCGTTATTACGGCGCCGAGACCGAACGCGACCAATCGCTGATGCCATTCAAGCCCCATCTCAAAAGCTGCCGTGAGCGCCATGACACCCAAGCTGAACAAAGCGATTATCAAAAATGTCGCGAGCATCCACACCTTTAAGTACAGAGCCCGCCAATACCACTGGGCTCGTTTAGCGTCGGAGTTTTTCTGAAGGGGTCGGGAGTTTTCGTTTGGCACTTCCATGGCCTCTTAGAGCGCTGTTTCAACAAAGAGGCCACGATGCATTGGCCCCAACATCCAAGCAGTTTAAACGATGGCTATTTGGTATGTCCGAAAAGCGCTCTGCCACTCGCCATTCGTCGCTTCTAATGACTCGATGTCACATTCCTGACACGCAGTGGCTTAAGGATTGCACAGGACGCTCGTAGCAGCCAGGAACGACATAATTCTGACGCAGCAACCTCTAATCAACGCTTAAAAACTCCAGCAAGCGCTGGGCAGTCACCAGGAGATGTAACGTGTCAACGCTCAATGAAATCGCCATGAACCACGCGAGATTGGCCAAGCAAAAGGCTGAAGAGATGACCGATTTGAGCGACCGACGTGTGCACATCGTGGTGAGCTTCGAAGTAGCACCACTTGGTGCGCAACAGGACGTTCCATTGCACTTGATCGCGAGCGTGCAGGACAGTCACAACGTCCATACAGTCGGTTACGCGCCCTGACCGGTTGCCGAAGCTGCGATCACTTGCTGACTGGACTCTGCCGCACGTGATCGCCTACCTCCGCATATATAGGCACCTGGAGACGGGTGCCGATCTGGCTTTTAGGTGAGTCGCTTTTCGAATCGACAACAAAAAAGGGCCCACCTTTCGGTGAGCCCTTCTAGACCGCCCAGCAGAGCGGATTTTGTTTGGTAGGCGCGATTGGACTCGAACCAACGACCCCCACCATGTCAAGGTGACCCCGAAACCAACGCAAGCAATTGATTCATAAGAAAAAATAAGTGTTTTAGATAGGGTGCAAAAAAGAGATTTCACTCTATAAGAATCAATAACTTAGCGTTGTATATTCCTACAGTAGTGCCCTTCCAGCGGCGTCCTGCCGAACGAACACAATTAACCAATCGCAGTAGTGAATCACAGATTTAACGCTGGTATTCTCGCCGCCACGTTCGCCAGACATTAAGGGATGCTGGCGAAAATAGAAGCCCCGGAGCCGCGAACCTTTGGGGCTTTGCTTTTTCTGAACCTTCCTACCCGACATCCCCCGACCACACACCACCTCAACCCTCGAGTGCTACGCTGAAATCTCCACGGAGGATTTCGCGATGCCAAACTCTGATCTGCTCCCTTCCCTGCTTTACAAGCTCAACGAAAATCAACTCGCTTTGGAAGCCGCCATCATGGAGCTTTCGAACTGGGTCGAGCAGCACGGATCGGCCGACGTCGCCGACAACGTGCGCGGCGCCTTGGAAGCCATCGACAAGAATGAAGAGTTCATCAAAATGACGCTCGCAGTGATGATGGCACCGGAGTGAAAACAATTGATTGCTACGCTAAGGTCTTTAACCCCCCCATGCTGTGGACTCTGTTAATCAAGATATTTGACTACGGCAAACTTTGAGCTGGCACGGTCGCCATGTCGATTTGACTCACCATTCCAGATCACTGCATCACCGCCGGCCTCCTTGGCTTTTTGAGCAACAGCCCCCTTCAAGCCGTTCATGGTGATCGGATTGGATACGCGGACATCGTTAATAACGCCAAGCATCTTGAATTTTCGAGGCGGCTCACCGTTTGTCCAAAAATCGATGCCATCGATGGTCTCCTTTGCACCACCCTGCCCTTCAAATGTTCCATTTTTTGCTTCATATGGCTGAAAGTTTGTATCCGCATAAAGGGCGCATCCAGAGAGCAATGCTGTGGCGAGTATCGCTGTGGGGAATAGCTTTATCATAAGAAGGCCTTTAGGCAGGTAGCTTCAGAGTTCTCCATCCCATTATGGCCAATAAGCGCCAACGAAGCCGGAATCAAGAAGGACGCGACATTTAATTATGACGTCAACACGGGGATGCACGGGGGATCAGCCCTTGAAATCAAGGGCCAATTCCCGAAGTTTCCCCGCCCTACTCCCTCCTTCCCCGAAAAATTGGCCCAAGAATTGGCCCAGCCATCTACGGCGTTCTGCCGACTGAACACAATCCCTACTTCGAAAGCCCGTCATACGCCTGCTCGCAAGTCAGCCCCCGAGCTCTGGCTTGGTCAGCAATTGCAGCCAGCTCTCCCGCTCGCTGGTCAGCGCGCTTGAACACGTCGGCAAGCACGGCGGCGGCACGGGCAGCTGCCTTGCTTGCGGAGGCAGCGCAGGTATTGCCGCTGGCTTCACTACCTGCGAGTCGACGGGCAAGATTGTCTGCGGCGAGCTGCACGCCGTCAGCAGCAGCGCGAGCGGCAGCAGCATCAGCCATTGCTTGATCGATGATCTGTTGGCCATCTTGAATTGCCTTATTGATGGATTGTTGACGAGCCTGTTCTTTGGCGCGTTCGGCGGACACGCTGGCAGCCAGAGCCTTGGCGTCTAAGGTGTTGCGGTCGTTCCATCTACCAAGCCACTCGGCATCCTTCACCGACAGACCGTGGTGGTAGGAACCAAACAATGCGCCGACCGCCAGCACAAGCGCCGCAAAATAAGGAAGGCAACGCAACCACAACGGCTTCATGGCACATCCTTGAAGAATACGTGGTGACCGAGCCTCAATGTCTCCTTGGCGCCTTTCACCCACGTCGGTGGCTTCGGCATGGTGGTCGCGTAGTAATGCGTGGCGCCACCGGTTGGGTCCGGCACCTTGCCATCGATCACCTGGTCAGCAGCGATACGGCATTGCGCCAGCTCACGGAATGGGATCTGCTTCACGCCGATCAGGGACTGGTAGTTCGGGTCGTTCTTGTTCCAGCAGCTGAACTGGTACGGCTTCTGGCACACACCGACATAGCCCTCCCCCCACCACGATTTGGTCTTGCCGTCGTTTACGCGGTTGCGGATCGTCCAGGCCACGGCAATCTGGCCGGCAACTCCTTCGCCGCGAGCCTCGCCGTAAAGCGTGCGCGCCAAAACGTCGCGATCTTTTTCAGTCACGCTCATCAGATATGACTCCAAGACTTTCTATTAACGATTTTCGAAACGGTCTGAAAGGCGATTCCGAACTCTTCACCGATTGCGGAAAGTGTTACGCCGGCTGCGCGTCTTGCGCGAATAAGCAGCACTGCTCCGTCATTCAATTTTGCGCCGCCGTTGCGCGAGCCGGTCGGCCGTGTACCGTGGGCGATCTTGTCGTCCTCGTTCTCGATCCGGGTTTTCCATGAGAGGTTGCTGTGATGGTTGTTGCTCGGCCTCCCATCGCCGTGTGCAACTTCCATACCCGGGCCGGCCGGCGCCCCAAGGAACGCCATCGCAACAAGCCGATGTGCTTCGAAGTGCTGGTGCTCGCCATTGATCGTCAGCTTGAAGCGCGGGTACCCGGCCTTGTGCCAACAGAAAGAAAGTATCTTGCCTTGATAGGTTCGGCGGCCCGGAGTGCGCCGCCGGACGTGCCCATACTCGCTGACTTCATAATCATTGGAGGCATGGCATCGACGCCACTCCAGCGCATCAAGGTTCACGCCGGCGGGCACCGGCAGAATTCTCACAGGGCACCCCAAAGCGTTTGGGCGAGGATGTCGCGGTCCTTATCGGATTCGGTCATCACTTTCTCCAGGCAAAAAAATACCCGCTCAATGGCGGGTGTGGGTGTTCGTCGAAACTCAGGCCGGAGCAGTTGGCCATTCAATCGTGGAGGGATAGCCGACCTGTTCAGGCACACGGCTCAGAGCGACTCGGTATTTCTTCCAAGCCTTCAACAGCAACACTTCAGCATCGGTAGCTTCGTCGATATCCACGGCATCCTGTAGTGGGGCAATGGCCCTATCAGCTACCGCCCGCCGCTTAGCGTTCTCAGCTACGGCGGCAGCCAGCACTTGATCCTTTGCCGCCTGCTCTTTCATTGCACTGGTGATCAAGTACGACCAATCGATATTTCCGCTCATACTTTGGCGTCCTGAGTTTGCGGGCCTGAGAAAACTTCCTGCGCCTTAGGTGGCAGCGGCCCCGGCAAATTGACCAAGCCGTCTGGAACCTCAAGCAGCGGCTCTGGAAATGCCTGTTCTTGGCTGTAGTTCAACGGCAAAGGCAGAATAAGGGTGAGTTCAAGCTCAGCCCCTACCCTGTTTATCTCGCCCTTAAACCATTTAGATGATATGGCGACTGCGGGCAAGGTGTCGCCTTCACGCAGCTGTGTGAAGTCGAAGAGTTCGCCATTGATGGTCAATACATCGCCAGCTTTGGATACCTCAAGTTCATCATCACTCCGTACTGGGGAGAGCTTAATTTTCATCAGAACCACCTTCCGATAGCTGTTGTATAAATGGTCCAGGCAGGCGGTGCAGATGCCGGATAGATGCCTACGAAACTTGCCGAAGATATGCTGGTTGATCGACCGCTCACTATAAAAGCAGGATCATTACCGGTGCTGCCTGAAACAGCTGGCGAAACACCAACAAAGGACGCAGGAAAAGTCCAATCAGCTGCTAATGGCGAAAGAAAAAGCGCGCCGAAACTGATAGTCGGCCCTGTCAAGGCCATCGGAGGTGACCTGCAGATCAGCGTCCCGTCGATGTATTTAGCGTAAGTGCCGTTGCTGTTGCTGCCTGATTCGACAATCGCCCCAGTTGGAATTCCACCTGTCTGCGATACCGCACCAACTGCGTTGCTCTTTCCGTAAGCACCTGCTGCTTGTAGTGCAGCCAGCAACGCGGCAATTGAGGTAACGCCAGTGCCACCTTGCGCCACGCTCAGCGCAGTGATCAGTCCGGTCAACGATGTAATGTCGTTGTTTGCGCCAGATTTGGCGGAACCTAAGGTGAGGCGAGCTGAAGATGCGTCCGGGTCATTGAGCAGTCCTTGGATGTACGCCGAAAGATCCGTAATCCCGGTGCCACCCTTGTTGGGCGGCAATATGTCGTAATTGCCGGTGGTTCCCAGCGCGGCCAATTGCGTGCCGTACTGATTCACAAGCGCCCGCAGTGCATCGGCCGAGTCCTTTACGTAGCCCTGCATGGGTGCCAGTGCGTAGATACCGGCGGAGTTGGTCACCCCCTGATAGTTCGGCGAGATCGCTAAGGCCGTGTCGCTGGCGATGTTGGTGACTTCGTACCAGCCACCGTCCGGACCACGAAAGGCATCGCCGACCCTGGCATTGGAAATGAAAGCGGTGCCGGTGCCAATCACGGCATTGGAATTTTGGGTGACAGAGACCGTTCCTGATTTGTACCAGGGCATTGAATATCTCCAGAAATAAGGTGTTCAGGCCAGTAATTTGGCGCAGAGAAATGGCCGGTGACCTTGGTCGGTCCAGGCGGTGGTGGCGAGGCTGTACATCATGATTCGGCCGGCGGTGTAGTCGACGGCCAACCCACAACCTCCACCTGAAGCGTCGTTGTGGCAATTCATGGCAAACGGGTTCAGTGAGATGTACTCGCCAGCCCCAAGAGCCTTGGTAATTGCCCAGATGTAACGGCGACCAACAGCCAGCACATCGCTCCCCACGTACGTCCAGTTGCCCGCTGCGAAGGTCACGACAACAGCCGGTGCGCCACTGTCATAGACCAGCGCGGCGCTCTGATCCCACAGCCGCAGTCCGTACGCCGCGGTGCCCATCGAAGCCCACGCGGCCACGAAATACTGACCGCTCAGCGTTGCCGTGATGTTGGACGCCTTCATGGCGAAGCCTGTCCAGTTGCCAGGCCCGCCGGTGAACCACACCGATATTGGCACCTGAATCACACCTGCATCCGGCCGGATAAACACCAGCGGCGGATCCTGGCTGGTGATTGCTCGGGCAAATGTCCCCGACGCATTGGTCGTCCCTGAGTACGAGCCTTTGGTCAACAAGCACAGCCGTGGCGCTTCAGAATCGATCTGGACAAAGGAGTTGTCATTGATGCTTTGGAATCCATAGCTCATGTCGCAAACCTTATCGCGTAGGCCTTTGAGACAATCCTTGTCTGCCCGGTGGACGCACCGGCGGATGGGTTTTTAGGCAGGACAACTACCTGCCCCACTGCCGTGGTTACGTAGGGGTACGACTTGGTGTTACCCAAACCATCGTTCTCTGCCGACTGCACATCCTGTGCTCTGGTCGGAATGATCATGAACACGCAGTTGGCCGGGTTGAAGCCCGGGATGTTCAGCGTGTAGCTGGGCGTGGCGCCACTGAAGTCGATCACGCCCTGCCAGATCACCTGGTAGGTAAAGGAGTTGGTGTCCATGGATAGGCCACCGTTTTCATCAAAAACGCGAAGGCCAAATGAAGCCATTTTTCACCCCAGATAGCCGAGTCGAACACGCAACACGTTGTTGGCGTCGTAAACCGATACGTTCTGCGCGTTGATCACCATTCGCCCTTGTCCAGGGATAATGCCATTGATCTCAAGCGTTCCGTCTTTATTGAGAATCCAGCCCTGCTGTCCAGCGATGTAGTTGGTCGAGCTGATGTAGCTGCCGATCTTCGCGTTGGTGATGGTGCCGTCCTGAATGAACGCCTGATTCATGAACACCTGCCCGCCCTGCACCGCAAACGGAACCGAGATGCCGCCGCCGGCGATGGTGTTGACGATGGCGAACCGATCTGCGGCAACCAGGAACTGGCTTTGCAGTCCGGCGCCGGTGTTCTCGATGCCGAGACCGATGCCAGCGGCGACGTACTTGCCGTCTGCTGCGACCTGCATCTTCACCGACCACATTGTCGACAACTTGCCATTGGTGTCGGCGAACGCCGTTGAGGTCTCCTGAATGGCGGCGGTGTTGTTCGCGACCGAGACATTCAGCTGGGAGATCTTCGTAGCCGTCGCCGACTCATTGGTCGCAACCACCTGCTCCAGCTCGGTGATGTTGGCCTCGTTCTCGCCGACGCTTGCGTCGAGAGTGGTAAGTCGCTGAGCCATGGCATAGTTTTCAGAGGTCCGAACTTTGGTTTCCGTGGCCGCCGATGCGGTGCTGTCCCAGCCTTTCAGCGCGTCCGCCAACTCCCCTTCCCCATTGTCATCGCGGGACGAGGCTTGTAGCGCCTGAAGCTGCGTTGCGGTCGCTGTTGTTTTCCCCTCAACGGTTGCAATGTCGGCAGTGTTTTTGGTGACCTGTGCAGCCTGGGCATTCGCCGCCCTAATCGACTGACCGCTGTTAACCCAGTAGGTCGGATTCGGCGGGGAGTTTGAACCGTCAGCTGCCGCAGGCACGTCAACAATCGCGGTCCAAAGGTTATCCCCTACCCGAACGGTGTTGTCCCTGACATATGCGTCTGTCGGAACGTAAGCCAGGGCGTCCACCAGACCGTCTATTTCAGTCTGCAGTTCTCCTATTCGCTCATTCACCGAGCCAGGTCCGTCGCCGTCGACCAAGTCAATTCGATCATTCAGGTGCTGATAAAGCTGCGTCTCGGTGATTTCCCCGCCCAGCGCCGAAAGGTATGCAGACACATCGTTCGAGGTCTGAGTCGGCACATAAAGGAATGAGCTTTTCCCATAGGCGTTCGATGAGCGAATGAAGTAGTAATAGTTCGTGTAGAACGCCAGGCCGGTGTGCGTGAAGGAAAGGCCCTGACCCAGATAATCTGCGTCATTCGCCGTGCCCGTCGGTGACGTACTGAAGAAATACTCGTAGGTGCCACCGTTCAGGCCGGTCGCAGTGTTCTGTGGGATCAACACGATGTTGTCGATCGAGGACTGCACCACGCAGGACTCAGGGATTGGCGGCCCGTTGATGCTGACGGAAATACTCGCCTCACCAGATCTCGCCATTGGCCCTACTGCCGCCACACTCATCGTGTAGTTACCGGACGGCAAGCTGTTGATGGCGCACTGTGTCGAGGTCGCTGGCACCGAGTGCGACTGAATGGCGGTCGCACCCTGGCGAACGATGACGACGTACGAAGACACGATCCCGGTAGGTGGAGCCCAGGCGAGGACGCCCTGCACAACCTCCGCCCCCGTGTTCTGCGTCCAGGCCAAACCTGTTGGAGACCCAAGACCGCCAGCCGGTAGGTTGATGAATCCGATCGGGTTGTATGGTTGACCAACTGCGTCGTCGAATATCGCCGCCTCGTACTGTTTGACCTGCACAGTGCAGCCTTCGCTGTCGCCCATCGACCAGTCTGAAACGATGAACTCGCCGAGGATGTTCAGCGACGGCAGGTTGACCCGTACCACCCGACCTGGCCGGCAGTTGTAACCGGAGAAGTTCATCGGGATGCTGATCGCACCACCCGCACGGCGCCGGCGCAGCTCCATGTTCGCCAAGCGCTGGGCCTGATATGGATCGGTGACGTACGAATAGGTCAGCGTTTCCGCTGCCTCGCCGCCGTCCTCAACAATCCACTCGGACACGCTTACTTCTGGGTAGTCGGTCTCAGTCCAGGACTGTTCCGGATCGATGAACGTGCCGCGCACGGTGTTGATTGCTGAGTCGTTGGTTGGCTCAGTGCTGCCCGTGACCGTGCCGATTACCATGTCTTCGGTGATCTCGAAATCGTATGGGCCGTAGTAAGCGCCGGCCTGAAACATCCAGCGCCCGCCGACACGGATCAAGCGACCACCGGAAGCAGCTTCTAGCTTCTGCAAAACACCGGTGCGCTGCTCGTCGGCGCCGATAACGCAGGCAGTTCGATAGCGCTGACTGGTCGATCCATCGGCGTTGCTGACAGCCTCGTCGCAGACGTTGGCGGCACTGGCGAAGGTCTCGAACACGATCTCATCGTCCGGCACGCCACAGCGGTTGCGCAGGAACCAAAGCAGGTGCAGTGCGGTGTTTGCGCTGTACACAGCCGTGCCGGTGCGCGGGTCGTAGATGTCATTACGCCCGCGAACCACGAAACGGGTATCCGGAATCCCAGACGGGAACTTTTCTGCGCTATACCGCAGCGACACCCGAACATAGGAAAGCCCGCGGCCGATCTGCGAGTCCTTCCAGTCTGGGCAGTTGGCCTTCAGGAAGGCGTTAACTTGGGTCGGGTTGACGACCAGCTCGTAGCTGGCCAGCGCGCCGAACGAAGAGATTTCCTCTTCACCCAAGTAGATGCTTTCCAGCGCATCGATGGCGCCTTCGCACAACACGTAGACCAGGTGCAACCATTCACCCTCACCCTGCGCGCCTGATTGCTCCTGAGCCCAGACCAGTACGCCACCGGTTGAAACCCGGCCAAGGATGAAGCGCACCGGTGCCTTTGACGAGCGCACGGTTTGCGCCGACGGCTCGTTGTCGCGCAGCGGCGACTTGGTGTTGAGCTTTTCCTGTTGCTCGGAAGCGTAGAAAGCCAGTGCCGCGCCAGCGACCGCGCCCCACGGACCGCCCTGAGCAAAGCCAATGGCAGCGCCGACCGCGACTTGAGCAAGTTTCTTTACGCCGCTGCTCATTCAATTCTCCACGCGGCCAGTGGCTCGCATTCGACCCGGACTGCTCCGTCGTCGGTTGTTGCCCAAAAATCGCCAGCCCAGAAAACAGCCATGCTTCGGCCACCTGGTGCGTCGTACATCACCACGTCGCCGCGCTGGATAAAGGTCAGCGGAACCCGCACAAAACAGGCGTCCCACGCAGCTTCGAGGCTGCCGTGCTGCTTCTTCAGCTGCCGCTTTGCGCCTGTCTCTGTCGTGTATTTGCCGCGGTACTGCGCGGCTGGATCCACTCCGCACACCGCCGCCGCGCAGTCAGCAGCGAACAGACAGCAGTCAAATTCGCCCCATGAAAAAGGCCGCTCTTGGGCGGCCTTGATCACGTCGTTCAGACGGGTTGTCCAGTCTCGGTAGCGCATGGCTAGCTTCCATAGGTGAATGTCGGTGCGTCCTTCCTCGAGCCCCAGTAAATGGGCCACTCGGACATCTGGGCGATCGCGTAGAAGAACCGGTCGCCTTCATGGCGCGCGCGGTGGTTTTCGTCGGTGAAGCGCTCGGTGCCGGTACGACTCCACTCGGCCATGCGATCGATGACCGGGACGGTAATGTTGTTGCCGTCCTGGCCATTACCGGCGAACGAGAACTTGGAAGCATCCATTCGCCCCGAAAACAGGATGTCCGCCGCGTAATTGCCAGCCTCGTCGAACACGACAAACATGACCTTGGCTGCACGCCCGCGACAGCCGCGCACGTTCGTCTCGGGCAGGATGTACGCATCCAGGCCGCTCAGGGTCAGCTCGACCGACATTGGCGAGCCTGAGTTGTCACTCTCCTGCGACTGACTGACCTGGCCGAAATTGCCAACGCCCAGGTACGTGATCCCGTCGACCACAAGATCTCCGGTACCGGTGTGCGCGAAGACCATGCCGTCAACGAAGTCGAGTTGCACCGCGTATACAGGCATGAACTTGCCGGTGGCGATGATGTTCACGACGTTCTGGCTAAACGGGAATGCTGATGGCATCAGAACGCCTCCCTGAATTGGTAGCTGCCGTTTGCGATCACCGGCTTGACGGACATCGCCCATGTATCGGTGGTCATGCGCATTTCCGAGTACGGGTTCAGGTACTCGACTGCGGCGCCCGCCGTGAGAGACTTGCGAATCCGCTTGTTGAGCAGGACCGTCACATTTCCCTGCGCGTTCGATGATGCCGGATCGGTGACCTCGAACATTTCGCCGGCGATGGTGATGTAGTCGCCTGCGCTGAAAATGGCCGTGCTGGGCGCGGCTCCGGCGATGAGCATGTTGCGCGCCTGCGCATTGCCGGTGACGACCGTAAGCGCGCCAATGCTCGCCGTTCGACGCCGGGTGAAGGCTGGAAGGTTGAACGTGCCGAACATCCCATCCAGTCGCCCGAGGAACGCCGACAGCTCGCGCTCCTGGGCTCTGGTCAGCAATCCGAAGGTCAGCGTGCACTGCCAGTACGCCCCCGGGTAGCCGACGATCTGCTGGGCATTCGAAAGCGTCGAAGTGAACGCCCTGCTGTTGTTGACGATGCCCCACGTCATTTCTGACGGGCACAGCGAAGCCGGCCACGTGAGAGCCATGCAGTACTCCTTAAATGCTTTAGCGCCGCGCGATCAGCTGGCGGATGGTTCCGTTCATTTTCAGGTCACGGACGACAAGCTCGTAGCCACCTTTCGCCCCCTGCATCGCGGCTTCTTTGACCATGTTGACGGTCGCGTCGTCGGGCGTACCCTGGAAGCTGAAGTGCTGGTGAATGACCGGAGCGGCGGTTGATGCCGACGAGATCGGCGTAACGCTGGATTTCGTAGCCGAAGCTGCCGACCCGACATAGCCGCCGTCCGCATAGCCCTTGGTATTCGCATTCATGCGCTCAAGGAATTCTCGGGCGCCAGGCTGGCTGACCACTTCCTTGTTAACAACAAACTCGCCGCCGTGCACCACGCCCTTCGGCTCGAACTTTCCGCCGTCACCGGTATAACCGCCATCGGAGAAGCCCATACCGAACCCGGCACCGGCAAAGCTGCTGAATATGCCGACTGCCGCCTTCCGCACACTAATGCGGACCAAGTCAGCAATGATCCCGTCAGCCAGATCGCTGAAGGACAGCTTCCCGGTTTTCACAAAATCGACAATCCCGTCTTCCATGTTGCTGAAGGCGTTGGTGAACAGCGTCTTCGTTTGGCCAGCGACATCCGCCGCCTCATCGGCGTAGGTTTGAAATGCTGCTGAGGCGCCAAGCGCCCAATCAGACTGCGCCTTATCTAGCTGATTGTAATAATCCTGCTGAATTGGGTAATTGCATTGATTTGACCACTTGTTTGCATTCGACTTGACCAGTCAATTGCATTCGACTTGACCACCCGTTTGCAATCGACTTGACCAGCGATGGATAACGTATTTCTTCGACCAAAAAAGCTTGGCACACGCTTGCCTTGGAGCTAGACAGGGCTGAAATGATGCCAAAGCCCACCGCCTTTGATGGTTGTGTCGCATTCACGGTGCAAATTTTTGCACTTGTTTGATCAGTGGGGGGCCGAATCGATTTTCGCTGCTGCGAGCGGGTCTACGCCACGATGGACCTGTCCAATTTGTCGAAGCATGAACAGTAGGTCGGCTCACTCAAAGACTGCTTCGGACAGTCCTGGTGATACTTGATGGAGTGAGGTTCTGTCATCGAGATGCTGCTGAGCTTATCCATAATTTCTGATACAAAAATCAGCAATCCCCTGGGGGTAATTTGCAAACAGCGCCAACACTCTACTCCATGCTCATACCCATCTCTGGGCTCAAGGTTCCTAACCAAGCGACTAGGCAAAGTATGATTATTGCTAGCGTGAGCTCTACAGCCATACTGCGTCGCAAAGCATTAACAGCTCCAGTGTATTGACCGCCCTGGATCGATCGTTCTAAAAGTGGGCTCAAGTGAAAGCGGTTCAACGTAGCTAATGCCATCATTACTGCAAACAGTGAAACCTTTAAACTAAGTAATACACCATAAGTACTGAGCGTTATCCCATCAATTGTTGGACCTACAATGAAAAGATAATTCACAACGCCCGAAACACTTAGACTCACCACGATCACTGCACCAGCCAATTCAAACTCAGTAAGAGCTCGGGAGAGAATTCGTAACTCTTGTTCACCATTTAGAATTTTAGTATGCAGCAGTAAAGCGAATGCGGCCAGTGCTCCCATCCAGCCGCCGGCTGCCAAAAGGTGAAAGATATCGCTAATGAAATGCATATAACGAAGATTGCCTTCGTCCATCGCGCCATGGCCTGTCCATGCCAAGGTAGCGAGCGCAATGGCACCAGCCAGAGTAACGACCCAAAGGCTGGAGGTTGGGAAGCGTTTGTTGAGATTGACAGCTATACCTGCCAAAACAAGCGCTGCAATTCGGACCATCCAGGTGAGCCCGACATCGGTACCAGTAAGCACCATTTCGAAGATATGTTGGCGAAGCTCCGTAAACTCTGAAACGCCGCTCATTGCTTTCGCAAGCAACAACATAGCGGCAAAAGACAGAAGTAAACCACCAACAACGGTGCTGAAAAGGAGCGACTCAAAATTCAAGACTGCGCCGGATACCCGCTCCTTTCCCCTGAGGCTGTACAAACCAAAAATAGCCAATCCAAAAAGCAGCATCAGGTCCAGATAAAGAGCTAAGCGAATCAGGATATTGATTGAGTCGCTCATGAATCATTTCACTTTGAAAGAAAAGTTACCGGTGATCGGATGAGTGTCCGAAGAGACTGCACGCCATTCAACTTTATAAGTACCAGTGGTCAATGGAGCCGCCGGTGTGATGACCATCATTTTCGGATCATCACCGCCCGAGACCCCAGCCTTGACGCCCATGGGGGAATTCGGCATGCCGGGCATGTCGGTCATGATCAGTTTTGCACCTGAGAACTGAGTCGTCAGGTTCTCCGAGAAGTGCAGCTCGATCTTGGCAGGTGCGACGGAGGTCGAACCTTCCGAAGGAGTGGAAGAAAGCAGTTTCGGATGCGCTTGAGCAACCCCGCTCAGAAGTAAGCCGGCGGTAAGCGCAACAGCTACGGTGGTAGCTTTAAAGAAGGACATGCAAGACTCCTCACAGCTTGAGCTGTTGATTCGAGGTTTGGTTGGGGAGATCTGTTTTTACTTCTCGACTCTTATAAAAACCAGAGACGGAAATCGAGCGTATGTCGCGTCCTGGTAAGCACTGCACTCAGGGAACAGGTCAAGACTCCCACGCCACAGTGCTGGTACACGATGCCACATGAGAACAGACCGTTCGATTACAATTCAGTAAGCTTGGGATGTGCCACACTTCGCAGGCTAAACGCTGCCCTGGGTTTAAGCGCCTTTCAGGCCGACGCCAGGGAGCTCCATATGGAAGGCTATTTTTCCATTGGATGAGGTGCACCAGATCTTGCCCTCATGAGCTTCTATGATCGACCGCGTAATTGACAGTCCCAGTCCGGCATTGCTGGGGCTTCCTTCGCGTCGTGCCGGATCTACTCGGAAGAATCGATCAAAGAGCTTTTCTAAGTGCTCGGGGGGGATGACAATCCCTGGGTTTTCCACCGTCACTACTGTGGACGTACTTCTCTCTTTGATATCGACACTGATGGTCCTTCCCTCTGGGGTGTACCTCAAAGCATTCGAAAGCAAATTCGAAATGGCTCTGTGAATCATCAATACATCGCCCCGTACACTTCCTGCTCCTGAAACAGCCAGGTTGATGTCGCGTTCATCAGCCAATAGGCGGTAATACTCAAGCAGTTTCTCCACGACCTCCAGCAGGTCGATCTGTTTGTTTTCAGGCTTGATTAACCCGTTGTCGGACTTGGCAAGGAAAAGCATGTCGTCGATCATTCGCGACATTCGCTTCAAGTCATCGAGATTCGAATACAGATTGTCTTCGTAGTCCTCAATATTCCGTTTTCTAGAGAGCACCACCTCTGTATGAGTCATCAAATTGCTGACTGGGGTACGCAGTTCGTGAGCAATGTCTGCTGAGAAATTTGATAACCGCACAAACGCATCATCTAGTCGGGACAGCATCGCATTGAACGACGATACCATCTGTTGCAGCTCTTTTGGGACCGGCCCCAGGGGGATACGATCCTTGAGTGATTTGGCTGACATCGACGCCGCGACCATGGTCACTTGATGGATTGGACGCATACCACTGCGTGCAACCATCCAGCCTAAAGCGGCACTGACAAGCGCACTGATCGCCAGCCCGATCCAAAACCATCGCTGGAGGGTCTCGAAGAAGGCCATATGATGAGTAACATCAAGGATCAAGATTACGGTCAACGGCTTGTCATGACCATTGACCATCGCTTGTGCTGTCAAACCACGGAACATGTGCTTTTGGTCTTGCCATTCCCATACAGTGTTGGTTGTCACCGAGAGGAACTCTTTCGGAACCTTCATGGGCTGGGGATCAGCGAAAAGTAGTTTATCGTCGACATCCAGAATTAGGGCCGTCAGGTCACGGTGAGCCCCAAGCAACGCTTGTAACTCGGGCTTTAACTCGTTGAATTGATCGATATTTTTCAGCTCTCCCAAAATTCTTTGAGTTGAGTGAAGCTTTTCGTTCAGGGCCTGCTGATCCAGCATTTTGAAGTGGTGCCGGCTCAGGTTGTTGAAACCGAGGCCGGCGATGGTGAGCACAGCCGTTACTGCAAGCATGAACATCAGGCTCATGCGCGTAGTCAGGGATAGACGGTTCATTCCGATTCCGAATCTGGTGCATCGAGCATATAACCCATACCTCGCGAGGTCTGGATCAGCTTGACCTCAAAGCCATCATCAATCTTCGCCCTGAGCCTGCGCACCGCTACCTCAATTACATTGGTGTCGCTGTCGAAGTTCATGTCCCAGACTTGCGAGGCGATGAGCGACTTTGGTAGCACTTCGCCTCGGCGACGGAGCAGTAGTTCCAGGAGTGCAAACTCTTTGGCCGTAAGATCTATGCGTTTGCCTGCCCGAATGGCCCTGCGTTTGAGCAGGTCAACGTCAAGATCGGCAATTTTCATATGAGTTTGCGAGGGCATGCCGTGACCACGGCGGAGCAGTGTCCTGACTCGAGCTAGCAATTCAGAGAATGCGAAGGGTTTGATGAGGTAATCATCAGCTCCGAGCTCAAGACCGTGGACTCGATCTTCAACACGATCTCGTGCCGTCAGAAAGAGTACCGGAACGTCCTTTCCTGACAGGCGTACCCTCCGAAGGACTTCCCATCCATCCATCCCTGGCATCATGACGTCCAGAATCAGCAGGTCATATGCTTCGCTTAAAGCATGTTGAAGAGCCTCAGTGCCGCTGGTGTAACGATCGACATTGAACCCAGCCTCGGTAAGACCCTGCTGCAAATAGATACCTATTTTCGGTTCGTCTTCGGCAATCAGAAGTCTCATAGAGGTGGCTCTCAAAATTGTCATTGGCTGAGTTTGCATCGAATTCGTCGAGCCAACCAGAAACTGACAGAAAAGTAATCTTGGCCTCAGGTGGACGAAGATGGTCAGGATGGAGCACAACGATCCAACATCCTCTGAATAAGCCTGACGCAAACAAAGACCCTACCTGGACCGTCTCCCATAGCACAGACCTGGAGTTTTCCAGCAATGTACCAGGCCACTATCAATCAGGAATGGTTGGCCAGTTTGAAGTGAAGTAAAGCTTGGATTGATTGATCGAGATCATAGCCTCAAGGCGAGCGTGGACTACTCTCAGACGCAGATGCCACTGCAACTCTGGGCAGGACAATAGGAGCAAAGTCATGGCTAACCATCGGCATTCGGTTGAAAACGCTGCTTCACCTTTCTGGAGGAGCAAAACAGGTGTAGTGCTGATCATGCTGGTTGCAATCGGGGGTTTTTACGTGGTCCGGGAACACTTCGGCCATGTTTCACCTTATCTCCCCTATTTGATTCTGTTGATCTGTCCGTTGATGCACTTTTTCGGGCACGGGCACGGGCACGGCGGTCATGGACGACACGGAAGTTCGGAAGCCAACAAGGACGAAAACGGAAACTAACCATGTCTGACGCCACGGATCACCGCGACCAAAATCACGCCCATTCGGTAAAGTCCTCCGATGATGGAGGTCTACATGATCCAGTGTGCGGTATGGCTATTACTCGGCCGAGCCCGTTCAGTGAGCTTTATGAGGGACAGGCATATCAGTTTTGCAGCTTGAAATGCCAAGAGAAATTTCGAGCAGAACCTCAACATTACGCTGCTGATCAGTCTGATAGCCATCCCTCTAGTCACATCGAGCCCTCGGCTGAGCCACAGTTGGGTACTGAATTCACTTGCCCCATGCACCCTGAGATACGACAGCCAGGCCCTGGCACTTGCCCGATTTGTGGAATGGCATTGGAACCGGTCATGCCAGGGTTGGAAGAGGAGGAAAACCCCGAACTCAAGGATTTTGCCCGTCGTTTTTGGTGGTCATTGCCATTAACTGTGATAGTGACTCTGCTCGCGATGGCGGGACATTCATTACAACTCTTCCACGGAACCCAACAGAACTGGGTGGAGCTGCTTCTTGCAACCCCGGTGACTCTCTGGGCTGGTTGGCCCTTTTTTGTGAGGGGTGTAGCCTCTATTCGGCTTCGCAGTCCAAATATGTGGACCTTGATTGGCCTGGGTACAGCGGCTGCTTATCTTTACAGTATTGTAGCCACGCTCTTCCCCCAGAGTTTTCCCGCCAGCTTCACGCAAGATGGACGCATCGGGGTCTACTTCGAAGCCGCAGCAGTAATCATCTCATTAACATTACTTGGGCAGATTCTTGAGCTCAAAGCCCGATCGCAAACCTCCGCTGCCATTAAATCTCTTCTGGGGCTCTCACCCAAAACGGCACGCAAAATCAACGCCGATGGCCAAGAGGAAGATATCCCGGTGACCCATGTCCACAAGGGTGACCACCTCCGGGTAAGGCCAGGTGAAAAGGTGCCTGTTGATGGTTTAGTACTGGAAGGCGAAAGCGCAGTCGACGAGGCGATGCTGACCGGCGAGCCAGTACCAGTAATGAAGAGAGCTGGAGATAGCCTGATCGGCGCCACGCTCAATACACATGGCAGTCTGGTGATGGAGGCGCAGAAAGTTGGCGCCGAGACGGTGCTATCGCAAATCGTGCTGATGGTAGCTCGTGCTCAACGCTCCAAAGCCCCCATGCAACGCATGGCCGATGTCATCGCCGGCTACTTTGTAATGGGTGTCATCACAATTGCGGTACTGACTTTTCTGGGGTGGGGTTTTTTTGGTCCTCAACCCAGTTGGGTTTTCGGTCTGATCAATGCAGTGGCCGTGCTGATCATCGCCTGCCCCTGTGCATTAGGGCTCGCGACCCCCATGTCGATCATGGTTTCCTCGGGTAAGGCAGCCAGCATGGGGGTACTGTTCAGGGATGCCAGTGCCATCGAGAACCTTTGCAAGATCGATACGCTGATCGTCGATAAGACCGGCACCCTGACAGAGGGGCGTCCGGTATTCCACAGTGTAGAGGCCACAACGCCTTTCGACCCCAATGATGTCCTTCAATTGGCTGCCAGCCTCGATCAAGGCAGTGAGCATCCTCTGGCTCACGCAATTGTTGATCACGCCCGAGCTGAAAACCTTGTATTGAGCAAGCCTGAATCGTTCGAGTCTGGATCTGGAATCGGAGTCAGCGGCATGGTTAGCGGCAAGAAAATCCAAATGGGTAATACCGCCTTGATGGAGGAGGCAGGCGTGAGTATCAGCCCTCTCCAACATCGTGCGGAGCTGTTACGACTTGAAGGTATCAGCATCATCTATGTGGCTGTCGACGGAGTGCTGGCTGGATTGCTCGCGGTGTCAGATCCGATTAAGCCAACCTCCAAAGAGGCCGTCACTAAGCTCAAGGCTGACAATGTAAAAATCATCATGGCCACTGGCGACGGACTCACCACGGCACGAGCTGTAGCCAAGGAAATGGGGATCGAAGAAGTCCACGGCGAAGTGAAACCTCAGGACAAGGAGCGTCTGGTCGCGGACCTTCAGCAACACGGTCGTCGGGTTGCCATGGCTGGCGACGGTATCAATGATGCGCCTGCCTTGGCCCGAGCAGATGTGGGCATCGCCATGGGGACAGGGACAGACGTCGCGATGAACAGTGCACAATTGACCTTGGTTAAAGGCGACTTAATGGGAATTCTTCGAGCGCGTGCTCTTTCTGTCGCAACAGTAAAAAACATGCGGCAGAACCTTGGTTTCGCCTTCCTCTACAACGCGATGGGGATACCACTCGCTGCGGGCCTATTGTATCCACTGACCGGACACCTGTTATCACCAATGGTCGCGGCCCTCGCGATGAGCGTCAGCTCCGCATCCGTCGTTTTCAACGCATTGCGGTTGAGAAACGTCCGTATAGATTGAGGCCCAGGCATCCATTCAAACTAGGATGTAAAGAACTCTTGACCTTCCTATCGTGGCAACGTTGATGCTGTTCCTGCGGCTAAAAAGGCCGCTCACCATGAGAGGAATAACTATGTTCGTCTTGAATGTTTCAGGCATTGCTTGCGGTAGCTGTGTCAGCAAAATCACCAAAGCTATTCAGTCGTTGGATAGCGAGGCTGCTGTTTCAGTGGATCCTGCTGCTGGCAAGGTCAACGTTGAAAGTATCGAAAGCCCAGAGCGAGTCCGTGCGGCTGTTGAAGCGTTGGGTTTTCCTTCCACGGTTAGTGCCTGAGACGGTGATCTTGCTCCGCGTTAATGCCCTCATGCATAAGCTCTCCATGCCGCATTTCAGATGTGAGCGCAGGTCTCGGCGGTCAACTCAGCCCTGCGCTCACGAGCGCTATTCTGCCGATGAGCAATTTCCGTCGCACCCAGCATGTGTATCGAAATTAGCGAGTTTATGCTCAGGACATAATTTTGCTAATTTCCATACACTAAGCATCGCGGCAGTAGAAAACACGCAAGGTGTGTTTGGCAGACGCTTACAAACTTAGACTACTCCACCCCATTTTATAACTTGAAGCACACGGCTAACTTGCACGGCTCCGCGCTCAGTTTTGCAGAGCATTATGGGTTTACTACCACCGAGGGCTTGATTCGGCTTTGACATCCAGTCGGTGGCTGCTTGTCTGCTGTCGCAGACCTCCTCAGCCAAGTGACAAACAGCCGCAATTCGATCTAGTCGTCCGGACGCAACAGGATCAAGAGGCTTTTGTTGACGCCTATGTCGTTTGAGCGTGGAGGTCGAAATATTGAACAACATTTCCAAGCTACTTTCCTGAAGAGCAAAGTTCGCACAAAGGGCTTGAAAAAGTTGAGAGGGAAGCCCTTCACTGATCTGGAGTAATCGTTCCGATTCATTGAGAAAACCTCGATTTGCGCTGAAGCTCCAAAACATGGCAATCAATAAATCACGCGCTTTTTCTTCCTTTTTTGTTCGGCGTCGAGTGGTCGTTGTAGTGGTCATCACGACTCCATCAAACCAATTGGGTTTTTCTATCGCAAAGGCAACATATGGGCGCTGCGTTTAGGTTGCCTCGTGAGCTCTTCGTCCTGCCCCTCTGCACTGACCATCTACCGTGCTGATTGGGTTGAAGTAAAAGTCGCTTACCCATGGACCGACTGTAACGTGGGGCCCTATTGACCAGCAAATTGCATTCCCACCGGCCGCCCATTTGCATTCGCATCAATGCGGGAGTTCGGAAGGTGACTTGGCCGGATGCTTTCCCTGTTTCAACGTACGCAGACGATTGTTCAGGAAGAAAAGCGCAACCTTACGCACCTGTAATGTTCACCTAAGGTTCCTGACAGGGAACGACGGTTAAGGTGGCACCGAGCCTTGAGCTCAGCCCCAAAACCATTTTTCTCGATGTGGATTTAATGGGGTAACTGAAAACTCATCCAAGGATATCCAAATGAAATCTATGAAAACCCTGTTTGCCATTGCAGCTTTGACCGTCTCTTCCCTGGCTATGGCCGCAGGCGGTGGTGATCGGGCATTTGAACGTATGGAGGCGGCCAGAAAGGACTCGATGGAGTCGTACCAAATTGCCCAGAAGCAAGGCACTCAGCTCCCCGTAGCCGAGAGCAAAGCTAAAGCTGCCGACCACACCAGCTGCTGATCCATTTGGCACATACCCAAGCTGACAGAAATGTAATCACCCTGATAGTTAAAGTGTGGCAATTTCTAAGCTCGTCTGCCGTATGAGTGTTGTCAATTTCGGCGGCGGGCAAGGCTCAGGAAAGATGCTAGAAGAACTCCAGAGAAGTTGCCCCCGAACCGATAAGCGAAACGCACAAAGTGCTTCGCACGGCTTTCTTTTTGACTGAGTGGACATAAACGGCATGCATTCCAAAACCTCTAGGCGGACCTTCGTCAAAGGCCTGGCCGCTGGTGGCATTCTCGGCGGTCTCGGCCTGTGGCGTACCCCTGTCTGGGCAGTAACTAGTCCCGGTTTCCCGAACGTATTGGCCGGCAATGAATTTGATTTGTTCATTGGCGAAACTCCAGTGAACATCACAGGCTCGGCGCGCACGGCGATGACCATCAATGGTTCTTTGCCGGGACCGCTGCTGCGCTGGCGTGAAGGAGAAACGGTCACGCTGCGGGTGAAAAACCGACTGGACCAGGACACCTCCATCCATTGGCACGGGATCATTCTGCCGGCCAACATGGATGGTGTACCCGGCTTGAGCTTCCACGGTATCGCTCCCGATGGCATGTACGAGTACAAATTCAAAGTCCATCAGAATGGTACCTATTGGTATCACAGCCACTCTGGTTTTCAGGAACAGTCAGGCGTCTACGGTCCAATCGTGATCGATTCGAAGGCGCCAGAGCCATTTCAATACAACCGCGATTATGTGGTGATGCTGACCGATTGGACTGATGAAGATCCTGGTCGCGTGTTAGCCAAACTCAAGAAACAGTCGGACTACTACAACCACCACAAACCTACCGTCGGCGACTTCATCAACGATGTCAGCGAGAAAGGCTGGTCCGCGACAGTGGCGGATCGCAAGATGTGGGCCGAAATGAAAATGAACCCCACCGATCTTGCAGACGTCAGTGGGGATACTTACACCTACCTCATGAATGGCCAGGCCCCTGACGGTAACTGGACCGGTATTTTCAAACCGGGCGAGAAGCTGCGACTGCGCTTTATCAACGGTTCGGGAATGAGCTATTTCGACGTTCGTATCCCAGGCTTGAAAATGACCGTGGTGGCCGCCGACGGCCAACACGTCAATCCGGTCAGCGTCGATGAGTTCCGCATTGCCGTGGCAGAAACCTATGACGTAATTGTGGAGCCTGTCAGTCAGGAGGCCTACACCATTTTCGCCCAGTCCATGGATCGAACCGGATATGCCCGCGGAACCCTGGCAGTACGCGAAGGGCTCAAAGCTACTGTTCCCGCGATCGATCCACGTCCTCTGTTGACCATGGATGATATGGGGATGGGAGGAATGGATCACGACAATATGGCAGGCATGGATCACAGCACAATGAAACCGGGCGACATGGCCGGTATGGACCACAGCAAGATGATGGGCATGGATCAGGGCGATATGTCCGGCATGACCGGTATGGATCACAGCAAGATGACGGCCATGGATCAGGGCGATATGCCCGGTATGAACGGTATGGACCACAGCAAGATGACTGGCATGGATCAGGGCGATATGTCCGGCATGGCCGGTATGGACCATAGCACGATGGCGGGCATGGGCGGAGGCGCTATGCAGTCTCACCCGGCATCCGAAACCAACAACCCGTTGGTTGATATGCAAGCCATGAGCACAGCGCCGAAGCTAAACGATCCCGGCATTGGCTTGCGGAACAACGGCCGTCGAGTTCTAACGTACTCTGACCTTAAGAGCACGTTCCAGGACCCGGATGGTCGCGTGCCCAATCGCACCATTGAGCTGCACTTGACCGGTCATATGGAAAAGTTTTCCTGGTCATTTAACGGCATCAAATTCTCTGATGCTGAACCATTGCGCCTCAAGTATGGCGAGCGTCTGCGCATCACCTTGGTGAATGACACCATGATGACCCACCCCATCCACCTCCACGGTATGTGGAGCGACCTGGAGGATGAGAACGGCAATTTCATGGTGCGCAAGCATACGATCGACATGCCGCCAGGCACTAAGCGTAGCTATCGAGTAACAGCTGATGCGCTGGGACGCTGGGCTTATCACTGCCACCTGCTGTTTCACATGGAGATGGGGATGTTCCGTGAAGTACGGGTTGATGAGTAAAGGAGACGGGATATGACCCAAAAACCAAAAAAACGGATTGAGATCATGACCTGGAAGCTTCTACGTCCGACGCTGATGGCACTGACGGTCTCCTTCAGTGCCGCTTTTGTTGGTTTGGCCAGTGCCGCTGAAGAGATGGATCCGTCGATGACTATGTCTTCGGGAGCGGAGTCGAAACCGGCCGCACCTCAAAAGCCAATCCCCGCCAAAGACGGCCAGATGGATCACTCCAACATGGATCATGGTTCGATGGAGGCGATGGACCACAGCAATATGAATCATGGCCGGATGGACCAGGGTCAAATGGAAGGCATGGATCACAGCAAAATGAATATGGATACTGAGGCGACCAGTACGAGTCGAACGCCAATCCCCGTGTTAACCGAGGCTGATCGTAAAGCGGCGTTTCCGCCTCTTGCAGGTCATGGTGTTCATGACAAAAAACTCAACTCTTTCATCCTCTTGGACAAGTTCGAATACCAGGATGCGGATAACGGCAGCGTTCTGAATTGGGAAGCCAAAGGTTGGATCGGCGGTGACGTCGATCGTTTATGGCTGCGCTCGGAAGGTGAGCGCACCAACGGTGTGACGGAAGACGCCGAGCTCCAGGCGCTTTGGGGGCACTCAATCGGTCCATGGTGGGATGTTGTTACCGGCGTGCGCCAAGACTTCAAACCAGGCTCACCGCAGACTTGGGGTGCCTTCGGCATCCAAGGCATGGCCCTCTACAACTTTGAAACTGAAGCCACCGCATTCATCGGCGAAAACGGCCAGACCGCCGCTCGGCTGGAAGGTGATTATGACATTCTGCTCACCAATCGCCTGATCTTGCAGCCTACCGCTGAAGTGAACTTCTACGGGAAAGACGATCCTCAGCGCGGTATTGGCTCTGGTTTGGCCAATACGGAAGTGGGTTTACGGTTGCGCTATGAGATTGTCCGCGAGTTTGCGCCCTATATCGGGGTGACCTGGAGTCGCTCTTATGGCGAGACTGCCGACCTCGCTAGTGATGAAGGAGAAGATACGAACGAGGCGCGATTTGTCGCCGGTATTCGGATGTGGTTTTAAGAAAGCAGCGCCCATGCCCATGATGAGGACGCTGCGCCTTCTCAGGGTGAAGATACCAAGCCAGGCCATCCTCAGGTTGTGAAGGCTTCACATGATGCCCAAGCAACTTCGGCCGCTCAGCCTAAAATTCGTACCCATGCTGATGGGAAGGAGCACCCCCCATGCGAAATAACTTTCTTCGTCCCAGCCGGGCACTTCGCCTCGCCGCATTCGCGGCTCTGTTTATCAGTTCAGTTGGTCATGCAGCAGAGTCGCTGACGATCGACGTCCATCGTGATGCGAACTGTGGATGTTGCAAGAAGTGGATCCAGCACCTTGAAGCTAACGGTTTCACCGTCGTTGATCATGTAGAAACCAATATGAGCACGATCAAGCAAGACTTGGGCGTTGTTCCGCGTCTCTCGTCATGCCACACAGCAGTGGTCAACGGAAAATTTGTAGAAGGCCACGTACCTGCTGAGCAAATAGTTGCCTTGAGCAAACGTGATGACCTTATAGGGATTGCTGTGCCGGGTATGCCGGCAGGCTCGCCTGGTATGGAAGTCGATGGAAAGCAGGATGCTTATCAGGTGATCGGTCTGAGCAAAGCCGGTACTGACCAAGTGATCGCTGAGTACCCGGCAAACTAATCAGTGTTTGGCGGCTCTGCCGCCTTTATGACAAGAGGGAGCATAGGGCATGTTGACCTACAGACGCTATTTGGCTGGTTCTCCTGATAGATACGTATTTGTACAGCCAATTTTCAGCGTCTAGACTCCCTCGCATGAGACGCTATCTGCGGTGTTGCCTCATTCTCCTGATCAACTTGGCGCTTCCCTTGAGTGGGATGGCGGGCATTCAGTCACCGCTAGAACCTTGCCCCATGAAAACCATGATTATGATGAGTGAGATGAACCAGGACTGCGGCGTCGACATGAACTGCTCCGTCGATCATGGTAAATGCTGCAATCCTGGCCAGGATTGCAGGAGCGCCGTTTTGCTACAAGTGTCGTTTCGGAAACCTGTCACTCATTTGTCCAGTCCACAAATGCTGACAACTTTCAACGATTCCCTGCCTATTCATGCCCCGTCGAGAGTTTGGCGACCGCCTCGCGCTTGATTCCTGTACCACACTGAATCTCATCCTGCTTTGGCGCGGGATGGCATATCTGTGCGCATGTTTAACGTGGCGCGCAGTAGATCCTCACAGGAATCGTGAGCATGAATTCCAAGTGTTACTGCACTGGTTGGCCCCTCTTGGTCGCCTTGGTGGCAAGCATTCTGGCATTGCCCAGCCTTGCTGCGCCCCTAACACTCGACGAAGCCTTACGCTTGGCTGAAAACAACGCCCCTTCACTGACCGCTCAAGCTGCTAAACAGCAAGCAGCCCGTAGCGCAGCCATTCCAGCCGGTGAACTACCCGATCCGAAGCTCCTGCTGGGCGTACAAAACTATCCCATCAGCGGCCCTGAGGGTGGGCACCTGAAGCAGGACCCCATGACCATGCAGATGGTCGGGGTCATGCAGGAGGTACCCAACCGTGACAAGCGTAAAGCACGCATTGAAGTTGCTGAGGCGTCCGTAGCGCGAGCTGAGGCCGAAAGCCGTTTCGAGCGACTGAACGTTCGTGAGGCCACGGCATCAGCTTGGATCAGCAGTTACTCCGTCGAACGGAAAGAGGCGCTGTTTCAGGATTTTTACCGGGAGAACCGTCTATTGACTGATACCGTTCGGGCGCAGATTGCCGGTGGCCGAGCTCAACCTGCCGATGCGATCACGCCCAAACAGGAGGCGGCTCAGTTGGCGGAACAACAGGACGAGCTAATTCGTCTACGTGCGAAAGCCCGAGCGGCACTCAAGCGCTGGGTTGGCCCAGCGGCCAATGACAAGCTCGTCGGCAGCTTTCCCGATTGGCCCATCGATGCCTCAAGTTATTCCCAGAAGCTGCAACAGCACTCTGCCGTGGCGGCTTCCGCTTCAATGACTCGCGAAGCGCAGGCCAAGGTGCGTGAAGCCGAGTCGGAAAAGCAGTCCGATTGGAGTTGGGAGCTCGACTACCAGCACCGCGACAGTCAGTTCGGCGATATGGTCAGCGTGCAATTTACTTTCGACCTACCACTGTTCCCCGACTCTCGACAAAACCCGAAAATCGCCGCCAAACACGCCGAACTGAATCAGCTGGAGGCGGAGCGCGAAGCTCTTGTACGTGAAAAGACCCAGCAACTGGAGGACGATCTGGCGGAGTACGAGCGTCTGAACCGTGCCGTGCACCGCAGTCAGGACAGCTTAATACCGCTGGCCAAGGAAAAAGTGGATTTGACTATGGCCAGCTACAGCGCAGGTAAAAGCGACTTGGCAGCAGTCATTACGGCTCGACGTGCGCTTATCGAAACCCGCCTCAAACAGATCGACTACGAAGAACAACGCGCCCTCACCAGTGCTCGCCTGTATTTTGCTTATGGGGATACCAAACAATGAGCACTCGAATCTGGAAAGGGGCTTCACTGGCAGGTTTTTTGATTGCTTTGGGCGCTATCGGAGGTTACTGGATCTCTCACCAGCGCATGAGTGCAACGCCTGAAACAACTGCTGAGCAAGCACCTAAAACGCAAGACGAACGCAAAGTTCTGTATTGGTACGATCCGATGCAGCCACAACAGAAATTCGATAAGCCGGGCAAGTCGCCCTTCATGGATATGGAGCTGTTGCCCCGATACGCTGATTCCTCGGCGGACAATGCGGCCATGAGCATCGACCCTGGCCTGACCCAGAATCTCGGCTTGCGCTTGGCCACCGTCACCCGTGGACTCCTTGCTTCCAGTCTGGACGTGGTGGGTGCGCTAGCATTCAACGAGCGGGATGTCGCGGTCATTCAATCGCGTACTGCCGGCTTTGTGGAGCGGGTGTATGCCCATGCTCCAGGCGATGTACTCAAAGCCAATGCGGCGTTGGCCGATATCCTGGTACCCGAATGGGCCGCTGCTCAGGAAGAGTTTCTCGCACTCAAACGCATCGGCGATGCCGACTTGCTGGCGGCAGCACGACAACGGCTGCGTTTGACCGGGATGCCAGCGACGCTGATTGCTCAAGTCGAGCGAAGCGGCAAGGTTCAGCCGATCTTGACACTCACCAGCCCCATCAGCGGTGTGCTGTTAGAGCTGAGTGTCCGTTCAGGTATGACTGTGGCCGCCGGCGTGACTCTGGCTCGGGTTAATGGCTTGAGTAGTATCTGGCTAGCGGTGGCTGTTCCAGAGTCGGAGACTGGATCGATCATCGTCGGGCAAGCGGTCGAAGCACGTTTGCCAGCCTTTCCGGGGAAAGTACTCAGTGGCACCGTCAGCGCGATTCTGCCCGAAACCAATCCAGACAGCCGGACCGTGCGCGTGCGGGTTGAATTGCCCAATCCTGATGGGCAACTGCGGCCGGGCATGACAGTCCGGGTGCACCTGAATCGTTCGACAGATCAAAGCGTATTGTGGGTGCCGAGCGAGGCAATCATCCGCACTGGCCGACGTGTCTTGGTGATGCTCGCTGAAGGCGCTGGCCGCTACCGACCTGTAGAAGTGCAACTCGGGCAGGAAAACGAAGGCAAGACAGTGGTATTGAAGGGGTTGGAAGAAGGTCAGCAGGTAGTCAGCTCAGGGCAGTTCCTGCTCGACTCGGAGGCCAGCCTCAAGGGGCTTGTCGCGCCGACTCTGGAAGTTCCGCCATCCACTGCCGCAGCTGCCGCCTTGCATGAGGCCGAAGGCCAGATTGTCGAGATCAACAACCAAGACGTGACGCTCGCCCATGGTCCATTCAAAACGCTGGGCATGCCAGGCATGACCATGACCTTTCCATTGGCTGACCCTGTTCTCAGACAAGGACTTAAAGCGGGGGACAAGGTTAGGATTTCACTGCGTCAAACCGATGATGGTTTGCGCGTTGAACGCCTGGAAAAACTAGGGGGTCAGCCATGATTGCCGCCCTGATCCGCTGGTCAGTAGCCAACCGCTTCCTGGTACTGCTCGCCACGCTGTTCGTCACGGCCTGGGGTGTCTGGGCGGTTCAGAGCTCCCCCATCGATGCATTGCCAGATCTTTCCGATGTTCAGGTGATTATTCGCACTCCTTATGCGGGGCAAGCGCCGCAGATTGTCGAGAACCAGGTGACCTACCCACTGGCCACCACCATGCTATCGGTGCCAGGGGCCAAAACAGTTCGCGGCTATTCCTTTTTCGGCGACAGCTTTGTTTACGTGTTGTTTGAAGACGGTACCGACTTGTATTGGGCTCGCTCACGGGTATTGGAGTATCTGAGCCAGATACAAAGCCGTCTGCCGGCCAGCGCCAAACCGGCTTTGGGTCCGGATGCTACGGGGGTGGGCTGGATCTACCAGTACGCACTGGTGGATCGCAGTGGTGGGCACGATCTGGCGCAGCTACGCGCACTACAGGATTGGTTTCTCAAGTTCGAACTCAAGACCCTGCCCAATGTGGCGGAGGTCGCCACTGTGGGCGGCATGGTCAAGCAGTACCAGGTGCAGCTCGATCCGCTCAAACTTGCCAGTCAGGGCATCACCCAGGCGCAGGTGGCCGAGGCTATCGGTAAGGCCAATCAGGAAACCGGTGGTGCGGTGCTGGAAATGGCGGAAACCGAATTTATAGTGCGCGCTTCCGGTTACCTGAAGACACTGAATGACTTCCGTGCGATTCCACTCAAGCTTGGCGCTGGTGGTGTACCAGTGACCCTCGGCGACGTCGCGACTATCCAGATGGGGCCGGAAATGCGTCGCGGCATCACCGAACTCGATGGCGAAGGTGAGACCGTCGGCGGCGTGGTGATTCTGCGCAGTGGCAAGAACGCTCGCCAAACCATTGCTGCGGTCAAAGCCAAACTTGACGACCTGAAGAGCAGTCTGCCAGCCGGAGTAGAAATCGTCACCACCTATGATCGCAGCAAGCTGATTGATCGTGCCGTGGAGAACCTTGGCTACAAACTGCTTGAGGAATTCCTCGTCGTCGCGGTGGTCTGCGGGATATTCCTTTGGCATTTTCGCTCATCCCTAGTGGCTATCATCTCTCTGCCGGTGGGGGTGCTGATTGCCTTCATCGTTATGCGCTTCCAAGGGATTAATGCCGACATCATGTCGCTTGGCGGGATCGCTATCGCCATTGGCGCCATGGTCGATGCCGCCGTGGTGATGATCGAAAATGCTCACAAAAAGATCGAGGCCTGGCACGCGGCCCACCCGGGGAAGGAACTGAAGGGTGAACAACACTGGCATGTAATGACCGAATCGGCGGCCGAGGTAGGGCCGGCACTGTTTTTTTGTCTGTTAATCATCACACTTTCGTTCATACCGGTGTTCACACTGGAGGATCAAGAGGGACGTCTGTTTGGTCCTTTGGCCTTCACCAAGACCTACGCCATGGCCGCTGCGGCCGGACTATCGGTAACCTTGGTGCCAGTGCTGATGGGCTACTGGATTCGTGGACGAATCCCCAGAGAGGAGCAGAACCCTCTGAACCGCTGGTTGATCAGGATCTATCAACCGGCCCTGGACGCGGTACTGCATCGTCCGAAAATCACCCTGTTGGTCGCGCTCTTGGTCTTTCTCAGCGCGCTATGGCCGGTCTCTCGCTTGGGCGGCGAATTCCTCCCTGCGCTGGACGAGGGCGATTTACTCTATATGCCTTCGGCCCTACCGGGGTTGTCGGCGCAGAAGGCCGCGCAACTGCTGCAACAGACTGACCGCATGATCAAAACCGTGCCAGAGGTCGAACATGTCTTTGGCAAAGCCGGCCGCGCTGAATCCGCGACCGATCCAGCCCCCTTGGAGATGTTCGAGACCACCATCCAATTCAAACCACGCGAGCAGTGGCGCCCCGGGATGACCCAAGAGAAGCTGGTGGAAGAACTGGATCGAGCGGTGCGAGTCCCGGGGCTGACCAATATCTGGATACCGCCCATCCGCAACCGCATCGACATGCTCGCCACCGGTATCAAGAGTCCAATCGGGGTAAAAGTTACCGGTCCCAACCTCACGGAGATCGATGCAGTTACTCAGGCAGTCGAGCGCGTGGCGAAGGACGTGCCTGGGGTCAGTTCATCTCTGGCCGAACGATTGACGGGTGGGCGTTACATCGATGTGGATATCGATCGTAAGGCAGCTGCCCGCTACGGGTTGAACATCGCCGATGTGCAGTCGATCGTGGCCGGTGCTATTGGTGGTGAAAACGTCGGGGAGACAATTGAAGGGCTCGCACGCTTTCCGATCAACGTGCGTTATCCCCGAGAATGGCGCGACTCGCTCGGTGCATTGGAGCAGCTGCCGATCTACACCCCTTTGGGGAGTCAGATTACCCTCGGAACAGTAGCAAAGGTCAAAGTCAGTGAAGGGCCTCCGATGCTCAAGAGCGAGAATGCACGGCCTTCCGGCTGGGTGTACATCGATGTGCGGGGCCGGGATATTGCCTCGGTGGTCGCCGACTTGCGCCGGGTCGTCGGTGAGCAGGTCAAGTTGCAGCCAGGCATGAGTTTGAGCTACTCCGGGCAGTTCGAGTTTCTAGAGCGAGCCAACGCACGGCTCAAGTTGGTGGTACCGGCCACGTTGCTGATCATTTTCGTACTGCTCTACCTGACCTTTTCCCGTTTCGACGAGGCCTTGCTGATCATGGCCACCCTGCCATTCGCTCTTACGGGTGGCGCATGGTTCCTCTACCTATTGGGATTCAACCTGTCGGTGGCTACCGGCGTCGGTTTCATTGCTCTAGCAGGTGTGTCTGCCGAATTTGGCGTGATCATGCTGCTTTATCTGAAAAACGCCTGGGCCGAACGCGAAGAGGCAGACGACAGTACCGAGCGTGGGTTAATCGCCGCGATTAGCGAAGGCGCCGTGCAGCGTGTTCGACCCAAGGCTATGACCGTGGCGGTCATCATTGCTGGTCTGTTACCAATCTTATTGGGCAGTGGTACCGGTAGCGAAGTGATGAGCCGCATTGCCGCACCTATGGTCGGTGGCATGATCACTGCGCCTTTATTGTCTCTGTTTGTCATCCCTGCGGCCTATCGTCTGATGCGCCGTCGACACCTATCTGCTGAACCCACCAACACTTTAGAAAAGATCGTATGAAACTGACCCTGATTGCAGTTTCTAGCACCGTAACTGAAGACGACGGAGGGAGTCATGCTCGATTACTTCGCTTTGGGCCTCTTAATATTTGTCGGTTTGGTTTTGTTTTACGGAATCCTCATGTTGCATGACATCCCCTATAACATCGCCGTGAGCCGCAATCACCCTCATCAGGATGCGATCCATGCGACTGCTTGGGTAAGCATGTTCACCTTACACGTGCTCTGGCCGTTTCTGTGGATTTGGGCAACCTTGTACAGGGAAGATCGAGGGTGGGGTTTCAGCGATGGACAATCGCCGAAAAACCATGTCGTTCACCTGGAGCAACAGATCACAGACCTGCAACAGCGCATTGAGCGCCTGGAAGAGACAGCGACGTCGCCAAAGGCATCGGCTAATTCTGAAGAGGGCATCTAAGCTCCGCTCGCTCGCAGCAGGTATTCCATACCGATTTCGCACCAGACGATCTGCGCTTGGCGCAGTTGTAAGGTATCGATGCCGAGCCCAGCCCAAAGCTAGGGGTGATCCAAGATGAGTTTTGAACTTGGTCGTCACCCCTCGCTTGCTTGACTTCGATCAATGTTTCTATTTCTTTGCAAGCTAGACTGAAAATTGTTACGACGTAAAAAGTCGAGGAAGTACTCCATGTACTGGTTCCGCCGTCATCGTCAAAGCCTATTGCACCTCACCCTCGTGGTGTGGGTGTTGGCTGTGGCGGTAATGGCAATCCAGGGTTGTCTGGTGCAGACAGGTCACAATGTAGCTACGCCACACACTGCCGAGCAGTATTTGCAGCCTGATCATGTTCTCCACGCCAATGGTTGCCTCCAGACGTGTGAGGACGTTGCCACGGCGATTAAACCTTCATCGCAGATTCCAGTATTAGACCCCATCAACTGGGTAGTCCTTTTGCTGTTAACTGCGGCAGTACTCCTACTTATCCCAGAAGAGAAATTCTCCTTCGCCGCTCTTCAACTGAAGCGCCCCGCACCGCCGGGGAGGCCAGCCCGCCTGACTTTCGTTCGTTCCAACGATTAACCCCAATTTCAAAGTGGCCGGCACCGGTCGCTCTGTCTTGCTGCGCCGCTTTTTTGCGACTCAGTTGTTCCTGCTTACCCTTCACAATCTCCGGAGCTCATCATGCAAGCAATTTCCAAATTGGTTCTAGCCACGATTTTGGCAAGCAGTGCGTTCATGGCCTCTGCCGAAGATGCGCACCACCCAGCCGACGTACCAAGCAACTCAGCCGAGAATACAGCACCAGCACCAGCACCAGAGTCGGCGGCCATGACTCAAGCTATGACCGATCAAATGCAGAAAATGCAGGCTGCACATGACAAAGCAGCGGCTGCAAAGACTCCCGCCGAGCGCCATGCGGCCATGCAAGAAGGCATGAAAACGATGAAGGACAGCATGGCCATGATGAGCAAACATCATAGCGCAATGGGCTGTATGAACATGTCTGGGGATAAGAACAGTGGAGGTATGGGGATGATGGACATGATGATGAAAATGATGGATCAGCAGTCAAACATGATGAACATGCCAATGACTAAGTGAAGGTGACCCAGATGCAACGACGTACCTTTCTCGGCGGGATGGCTGTAGCAGGACTGGTAACTCCTTGGTTGCGCGCCTGGTCGGTCGAGACCATGGGCTCCCCGTCGTCGCCTCTTGGGCTGCCATTGCTGGCATCAGAGTCACTGCCCAAAGGTGGTACTCTTCGGGAACTCACCAAACTGACCAACACCAGCAATCAGCCAGGCAACTTCCAAGGCAAGCTGATCGCTGCACCTGTAACGCTGCCGTTTATCCCCGGTCATGCTTCGACCGAGTTCTGGGCCTATAACGACACTCTGCCCGGTCCTTTGATTGAGCTATTTGAGGGGGACACGGTGGAAATCACCTTCGTGAACCAGCTTAAACAGCCATCCACTATTCACTGGCATGGCTTGCCAGTGTCGCCGGAGCAGGACGGTAACCCGAAAGACCCAGTGCCACCCGGCGGAAGCCGTATCTATCGTTTCAATCTGCCCGAGGGTAGTGCCGGTACCTACTGGTACCACCCTCATCCACACCAATATACCGCCGAGCAAGCCTTCCGTGGACTGGCTGGGGCTCTGGTGGTCCGATCGCGCAAAGACCCACTGATCACACTGCCGGAACGACTGTTAGTGATCTCTGATCTCAAACTGGACCGCTATGCTGCCATTGCACCAAATGAAGAAAACGACTGGATGAATGGTCGCGAAGGTCAGTTCGCCTTGGTCAACGCCCAGCGTCAACCGGTATTGCCATTCGATACAGGAGGACGCGAGCGTTGGCGCGTTTGGAATGCCTGTAGTGCCCGATATCTACAACTCACGCTGCCCGGTAGTACGCTGACTCTAGTAGGAACGGACGGTGGTTTATTGGAAGCTGCACAGCCAGGACTGACCGAATACTTACTGGCGCCCGGCCAACGGGCCGAACTCATAGTCGACGCCAGTAACCGTCGAGACAAAGCAGAGCTAATTGCTAATGTATATCCACGGGGCAAGATGGGTAATGTGGCGCCTGATCGAATCATCCCCCTGCTAACAGTTGATTTTGCAGCCGTCACTTCCAAGGTACAGGCAGACTTGCCTGCCCATCTTGGCTCAGTGGACGACCTTGGCCCGACGTCAACCTCTAAGCAGGTAGTATTCAGTGAAAGCATGAGTATGGCCAATGGTCGCCATAGCGTTCAGTTCCTAGTCAACGATCAGGAATACGACATGCAACGGATCGATCTGACCAGCCGAGTCAATGAAGTGGAGCTTTGGGAAATCGTCAACCGCAGCGACATGGACCATCCCTTTCACCTACACGGCACCCAATTCCAAGTAGTTGAGCGCGAGTTTGAGGGAGTGGTCACGCCCGCTCCATTCCGTGCATGGCAGGATACGGTCAACCTGCGCGCGAATGAAGTCGTACGTATTAAAACAGTACAGCGATGGCCCGGCTTACGCATGTTTCACTGCCACATCCTCGAACATGAGGCAATGGGCATGATGGGACAGCTTGAGGTGGTTTGAGCGGAGACAACAATGTCGTCATAGGCAGAACATTCGTCAGATTCCAACAAGCCGGAGAAGTTTCGAGTTAGGCAGGTATTGGCTTGATCATTTCCGCGAAGCAGGTTCATCGACCGCTGATATCGATAAACTGCCGCGCAGAAATAGCCATCCCAAATTACTCCGGCTCAAGCTCTTGACGTTGCACTCACCGGACTATCGCTTGGTATAAGTGCGCACGCATTACACCCTGCCAAGCGGTTCCCAATTATGAGACTGAGTGACAATTACACATTGGCATGTAGCTATCGCAGTCATAAGGCGGAAGGCTCGAACGGCCGGCATAACTATGTTCAGCGTTGCAACCTACGAAATTGACAGCACTTTACCTACTGAAATGGCTACGAAATGGAGGATCGCTAAGTCCGAGAAACGCTATCTGGGCCGTCGTCAGAGAACAGGAGCTCAGTAACCAACCAGACGCCTAGTACCGGCGGTAGAGGTCCATGTTTCTCCTCAACGAGATACAGCTCGGCTTTCCGGCGCTCCTCTAATTTGCCAGCGAGCCAAATATCACTCGCAGCGGGGTAATGACGCAGCAGGCCTTTGGCACGAAGTCGTAAGGATTCGGGCACGCTCGCGTCATGGGCAAGATCCTGTAGAAATCTCTCTGTCTGGACAACGCTACGGGTACGCTCATGTACCTTAGTCATAAAGATTTATCGCTCCTGTTAAGTCGCTGAAGCAGCTGCGTCCGTCGGCGCAGACTAAGTGCGCATTATTCAATCAGAAAACACTCAGCAACTGATGTCGAAAGTGCTGCGAAAAATTTACGGCGAAGGTCGACTCCAATCGAAACTCATCAGGTGTTAAATCACCAACCTGATATTTTGACTCCAAGTATCCAGAGCTATTTATCTCGAAATATTCATCAGGATCCTCAACATTTAACTCCTCACCACGGGCTTCTTTTGCTGGGACTTTAACCTGGATACAGACTGCTGAATCCTCGGGTAGATCATCGGCAAGTCGCTGCGCATAGCGTTGCAGTAATGGCTCGGCTAAAACATAAAACCATGCTTGATCATCAGACTCCCCTATCCGCCGAAGAACTCTTCCCAGTACTTGTCGAAAGTGCAGTTCGGTGCGAATGCGACTCAGATAACAGCAGACCTGAAGCCGAGGAATATCTGTACCCTCACTAATCATCCCAACTGAAATTATCCATCGACAATGACTATTTCTAAAACTATTTATTATCTGCTGGGCATCCGGCGTTTTGTTTGTCACGACGCAGCAGATTTCGCCCTTTGCCTTTAACTCTAAAGCTATTTGGTGAGCATGTTTAATATTTGTGGCAACTACCAAGCCTGCCGCATCCGGCTTCTCTTTTCTGACATCGTTAAGTTTTTCGCATGCCTTGCTCAATAGCTGACAGAGAATGTCATCGTGGTAAAGCAGGTCCTCGTAAGAAACGGGAGATTCGTCTAAAAGATTTGCAATGCTAGGAAACAGCCTAACCGAACCGTAATTATCCCCGTCCTCCATAAGGCGTACCTCTTGGTTATCCATTAAAACGATGCGAGGTGACCGGCAAACGCGATCGGTGATGGCCTCTTTAAGCCCATAGCGGTAATCACAAATCAACTCACCTTCCGGGGTTGAATACCGTGCCAGAGAAATAACATTTTGATCGGAGCGCCAAGGTGTACCCGATAGCGCCAGAGTGAACGCTGCACGGTCCTGTACACGCTGAATGATCTGTTGCCCCCACGAATTGCTTGATAGTGAGTCGTGCCCCGCGCAGTGATGAATCTCATCGAAAACAGCAAAAACTCGATACTCATCAAAAAGCTTCCAAAAGGCTTCCTCTCGATATTCCATCGCTTGATAGGTGCAAGCAGCACCAATTGCTCCTAACAAACCATCCAGACGCCGACCGAGCACTTTAGAAAATGTAGTCCGGAAACCCTCTACTACCTGGCATGAAGGTGCAAAGCAGAGAATCAGATCAATCTTGTCGCGCTCCAGAAGACGGCTTGCCAATTCTGCCGCCATTCGGGTCTTCCCAGCGCCCGGCGTCGCCTGACAGAAAAGATGAGGGCTAGAGATATAATGGTTCAGAGCCGTATCAATGCACCTACTTTGCCAATTCCTCAGTGATCCATTCATCATGATGTGAGTGTCTTCAATGTCTTCTCGACCGCACGCAGGTGGCCCAACAGGCGTGAGCTTCTATCTCGTGCTTGCAGGTACTCACCCTCTACTTGCTCTCTAATGTGTGGCATCTCCTCTAATATCTGTTTATAGCGTTCCGCTTCCCCCATTGACGAAAGGAAATCCAGTCGGACCTCCTTAAGCAGGGTCTCTAAATGCTGAGTCACATTTGTATCTGGCGATGCCTTGGGTGTGGCTGGAAGGTCACGTGCGGGCCCTTTCCTAACCTTGGTTGTGCAGGCGGGTTTGCTTACAAACTCGGAGTCGACGAGATTCAGCCGTAAATGATCTGGGACTGATCGCATGTGATAGACCTGTCCGCGCTTACGGCGATCTTCATCTTGGACAATCCAGCCTACGTGCAACATACGTCGAATCTGTTTATAGACATACCGTCGTACGTCACTCAGGCGGACATTCATTCCTTCGAGGTGTCTAGCATAGGCATCTCGCACATCACGGGTCGTAAAATGCTCGAAACCCTCTTGCTGGAGCATGGCATACAGCTGCCTGTCGAAGGTGAAAGAATCAGATTTCATACAGGTACCTGAGGGAGAATCACGGAACGGCCAAAATACGGATTATAGTCCGTGGTCGATTCGTCCGCAAACACAGGATAGTGCCGTCTCAAGTGGGCTGAGGCGGCTATGCAGCAACTGGCAAAGGTGTTGGGCAAAAACATTCGGGCAGAAAGAAAGGCCAAAGGCCTTTCACAAGATAATCTGGCACTCATTTGCAAAGTCGACCGTAGCTATATGGGACGTATTGAGCGAGGAGAGGTAAATATAACGATAGAAAAGCTATACCAAATAGCCGGCATATTGGAGTGTGAACCAGCAACGTTATTGCCACCTCTAACTTCAGACTTATACCTGTAAGAAAACAACTGGACCCACTGCTTTTGTGAAAAACAACTCGCGCACCGGACTGCACAACCGAACTGGTTCGACATCTAGCATCACAGTTCGAAAGCTGAATGGATACCAATCGTGGGCTTCAGAACGGTTCAAAAGCCTAGCGCGAAATCAGCCATCTTTTGATACATTGGTACAACTGAATTATCTCTGATCGATTCAAATGTGGGCTGACGCCAGTTCGGCCAAAAAAATTAACGCCGTGTCCCGGCATCGTTGATAACTACAAAGTCTCTTCATGTTTTATTCGCTCCTTCCGGCCAAGCCCCATCGTTTTTCGAAGTGGGTATTCTTTCAGTACGGCCCCCTTTACTGGAAAAGTTCCTTCGGAGGGACGCGTTCTGATCGCCCTTCAAGAATACATTTCCAGCCCCAGGTCCGAAGTTTAGAGGCACGCTCGAAATCCTTGACCAGCTTAATTGGGATGTCTTTAAGGTCAGACCTAATTTCAAAATGAGGTCTCATGGCATAGTAGACATCGAACCCCATTCTCCCTTGAATCAACCGCTGCATAACCTTGACACGATGAGGCCAATCCAGGCTTTTCCCCTGTCGAGACGCAGTCTGATAAACCATCACGTTTACATGGGCGGACGCAAACACGTAGTCGCTAGTTATCATCCATAATTTAAGATGAGGTAAAACCCCTAGAGGCAAGATGTGCTCAATTACCCAATCCAAGAATGGAGACGCAATTTTTCGGGCTTGGAGTTCAATTGCAATCATTAGAAGTACATTGTGCAAAGCACGCGCCGCTTTCACAGCAGTTGCACTGCGCTTTTGCTGTGTCGCTTCAAGTATCAAGCAAATGAGACAAGCTACACAGTCGAGACTGGCTCGCTTCTCAAGCATTTCTAATAGTCGTTGTGTAACAGGCACTCGTTTCGAGTAAGCAGACAAGCCTGAAAATTCTGACGAAAAAATTACCGCTTGTATGTCGACACTAAGTGTTCTCATGTATGCATCTGCATCGACACTCTTTTTACCTACCGACCGCATTATTTCCCATAGTGGATGTCCCAACTCTCGAGTTGAACCAGGTGCGAGAAGCTCAACGCGCTTGAGAGTTTCGGACTTCGGGGTGTTTAGGTCTTTGTCATAACCTGACCATTTACTTCGATAATGACGGATTGTCCCATTACCATTTCGTTTAAACGACTCCTTCTCAAAGTATTTTTCCAATGCATATGCAGAAGATAGGAGAGTGCGCTGCTTTAGCCCTTCGTACCAGTAGCGTACTCGCATCGTTTCAATTGGGCTCCGCGGGGTAGAATTTTTTTCATAAAATTTGTTCCGTTTTTTTTGCGTATCCTCGATATCGACCCCATTTACTCTAGAAATATCAGTCATTTACTGTGGCCTCGTGAAAAACTGTACCGTAAAAAATGTAGGTGACTTACGGCTGGAACGCAAGTGAGCCGTTTACTAATATGCAGCGTGACTACACGGGACAAACCGCGTCATGAATGAACACAACGAGATAGAGGCACTCGCCTCCGAACTGGAACACGACCTTGTAGAGCGCTACGGACTCATGCTCGGTAGTACCGCGTTGTGGCGGGAATTGGGCTACGCGTCCCACGAAGCATTTCGCAAGGCCAAGCAGAGAGGGCGAATCGAGGTGCCTCTGTTCGACGTACCAAACCGGCGCGGGGCCTTTGCCTTATCTAAAGAGGTGGCGACATGGATTGCCAGGCAGCGTCTCACATCGACACAGCTGCCCGAGGCAGTGCAAATAGAAGCTCAATGACGCGATCGATAAGATCAGCCATAGGAAAAAGAGGTAACGACATGAAAGACGACTGAACCGTAAAGCGACAGTTCAGGAGCACAAAAAAGCCCGGGGTTGGCGCCCCAGGCTTTTTAAGGTGATGTCAGGTTTCAAGTCCAAGACATTGCCATTCTGTGTTCCCCTGCGTTCGGCGTCAAGCCGGCCAAACCCCGTTCATCTTTAAATTCCACACGGCGCGATTTGTGAGGCGTTCACGCGCCCATCGCGGGGAGCAACGATGAGGCTACCAATAGAAAAGCAACGCGAGGTACTACGCCTTGCGGAGGATAATAATCTGTCCAACCGGGCCATAGGCAGGCTAGCGAAGGTATCTCACAATACGGTTCGCACAATTCGGGATCAGCTGAAACAAAGCGGCGAAACCTGGGAAAATCTCAGGGAACTAGACAATAAGATGCTTGTTACCCGTCTGTGTAGCGAAACAAAGGGGGCAGCTAACAGAAAGGCTTGTCCACTTTGGCTGGATGTCCACGAACAGCTTCGATTGCCTGACATGACGCTTGAGCTGTTGTGGCAGGAGTTTAGGGAAGAAGAGCCCTTTGGTGTTTCCTATGCTCAGTTCACTCGACTCTATCGTAATTGGCTGAGCACACAAAAGGTCAGCATGAGACAGGTGCACCTGCCTGGTGACAAAATGTTCGTCGACTTTTGCGGACGCACGATGCCTATAACAGATCCATTAACAGGTACGGTCAGTTTCTCTCAGGTTTTCGTCGCTGTTCTGGGAGCCTCGGGATATACATTCGCGACAGCTGTCGCAAGTCAGACAACTCAGGACTGGCTACGTTGTCACGTGCGAGCCCTAGAGTTTTTTGAAGGTGTACCAAAATTTGTTGTCCCCGATAATTTGAAAGCTGCGGTGCTCAAAACAACTCGTGATCAAATTGTATTGAATCGCGCATATTCAGAACTCTCTGAACATTATGGCATAACCATCACCCCTGCGAGGCCTCGCAAGCCTAAAGACAAATCGCTGGGCGAGATAGGTGTTCAAATTGTACAAAGATTTGTTCTCGCGAGGCTCCGCGAACGTACATTTTTCTCATTAGACGAACTTAATGAGCAAATTACTTATTGGGCAAGAGCTTTGAACGACAGAGTTACTAAAACATATCCCAAAAGCAGAATGGTGCGGTTTCTTGAAATTGAGTCACCAGCTTTGCAGCCACTTCCTGAGAGAGCCTACAACTATAGCCAATGGTTTTACCATATCCGGGTCGGTAGCAATTATCACGTTGAATTCAACGAGCATCATTATTCGGTCCCTTTTCATTTTGCTAACCAAATTGTAGATCTACGCGTAAACGATGAGTGGCTTGACGTCAGTTTCCAACGGCAAATCATCAGCACACATCGTGTGGAACACAGTCGAGGAGTCAGCACATTACGAGAGCATTTGCCTCGTAACCACAAACACTTTCAGGATTCACAACCAGAGATGTTATTGGCTTGGGCACAGAGTATCGGCTCAGAAACTTTGTTTTTCGCTAAAAAGAATCTCGATGACAGAAGGGACTTCGCCACAGGGCTTCGGGCTGTAGTCGCGCTCAGACGCGACGTGCGCAAAGGACAAATTGAAGCGTCTCGATTGGAGTCGGCTTGTGCCTATGCAAACTCGCTTAACATTTTGAGCACGGAACGACTCCGGTCAATTTTACGTAACGGGTCTGACCGGCGTCCTGTGTTCAAAGTTTCAACGCCGCTAATTGAGCACTCAAATATTCGCGGTGCCAAATACTACTCCGTACAGGGAGATGAACCGGTATGAAACAAGCATTGAACACCGCTCAGGGACTGCTGGATCTTGGGTTAACGGGAATGGCGATCGCTTATGAGCGTCAGCTTGAAGAACCTACTCTGCTTAAACAGCCTTTCGATACGAGGCTTGGTTTGATGATGGAGGCAGAGACATGTCAGCGCGAGACCAGAAAGATTGAGCGTTTGCTAAAGGCGGCCAAGCTGCGTGAGTCAGAAGCGACCCTTGAAAATATCGAGTTTAAAGCCAATCGCGGGTTGGATCGCAACGTAGTCATGACCTTAGGTGAATGCGAGTGGCTACGGCGTCGACAAAACATAATCATCACCGGTGCAACAGGTACTGGGAAAACCTGGCTGGCTTGTGCCTTTGGAAATCAGGCTTGCCGACTTGGCTCACATACTCTGTATCGTACAGCAACAAGTCTATTCGAAGAAATATCTCTTTCTTATGCGGATCACACACTCCCCAAACTTCGTCGACAATTGATCCGAACCGAGCTCTTGATCATTGATGATCTTGGTATCGGTGGAATTGATGCGCAGCTTGGTCCCTTCCTTCTGGATGTCATTGATCAACAGTCTCAAAACGGCTCGTTGCTTATTACCAGCCAGTATCCAAAGGAGAGTTGGTATGACTTGTTTACTGACCCAACGATTGCGGACGCTATCCTTGATCGAATCGTGCATAAATCTCATGTTATCCAGCTCAAAGGGGAGTCTATGCGCAAAATCAAAAGCCGCAAGCGCTGAGCTTTTCGCCAGGCAAGTGGCTGGTGCGGGTGGTGCGCGCGTCAATGGCAGGCACTGGTTATATCCAATATACCTGGTCAAATCGAATGCAAACGCTCGGTCAATCGGCGTGTAACTAATTGTTTGTTAGCACTATCTATGCGGTGAGGCGTTCACGCGCCCACTGCACAATGTATCAGCTGCTTTGGTAGCATTCCTTGGAGTCAACGTACGTTATGCGACGGAGGCCACTACGGCAACTGTTGCGCTACGCTGCTTAACTGGACCACCTTCGGCATTTACGAATTAACAACTCGTGAATAAGATTGGTGGCTCCGCTTCGTACGCCATGAACAACAACAGGCGGATCAATTTTAGAAAGCTTCTGGGCCAGGCTCGACGCCAGTAAACGTGATCTCCACTGGCTCACCCTCACGCTGCCACGCGAACTGATAGACCAGCCATTGGTGCTCACCCTCGCAGCGGTCTGCCACAAGTAACAGAGTCCATCCTGCCGTCAATAGTCGATTGGCGTTTTCTTCGCTGCGGGTGCTGATCAACGTTCTTGTCTGCTCGATGCCCATCGATGAATGATCCTTGCCACAGATGATCGACCTGAAGACGGATACTTCGATTGTCTTCCTCAATGCTAGCCCCAACGGAGCTCAGGTGCGTAATCCAGGTGCTATCTCCAGCTCTCTCATGCGGCCCCCATCAGAACTTAGGGGGCGATAGTCAGGGAGGTTGAGGCAAAAATTTTCTGCCAGCCGGCCCGTAGTTGGTGAGACCTCAATTTAAATCATCTTGGTCAAGTCGAATGCAATTGACTGGTCAAGTCGATTGCAAACGGGTGGTCAAGTCGAATGCAATTGACTGGTCAGATGCAATGCAAATAGGTGGTCAAGTGGAGTGCAATTTCCCATGAATCACCAATCTCTCTGCAAGTTGCTCACGTAACGCTTCAGTCTGGCGGACGTAGTCATTTTGGGTGAGGTCGCCGCTGGTTCGCTGAGCTGCCAGCGCTTTTAAGTCATTCTCGTACTGCTGCCTTATTTGCATCTCCTGCTGGAGCCTTTCGCGAGTTTTATCACTCGATCCGAGCCCTGCCAGATCCATGTCGTAGCCGTTTTTCTGCGTTTGAGTCTGGCTCTCCTGGGCAGAGAGGAATGCGTTGAACTTGGCGTCCGCCTCGTTGGCTGCCTGGATCTTTTTCAAAGCATCCAATTCGTCGGCCTTGCCCCGAAGGTAGGTCTGTTGCTGCGCAGTTAGGCCGGCGAGCTTGCCGCTCTCCAATTCGAAGGCTAGCTTCGTAGCCTCGGATGCTTCGTTCTGCTTATCGGTTGTGACGTTTATCAATTCGATCTGACGCTGGTAGTTCTCGCCCGCAGTATCGAATGCGCGCTGCGTTGCGTTCCGCGCCTGCTCGCTGGTTTGGACCGCCTTCTTCGTGGCGGCCTCGCTAGCGGCCTTGGCGTCCTTTTCCTTCGCGTATTGGATGAGGAGCTGCTGTTGCGCCGGCAACAATTTTCCTAATTCGCCGCTCTCGATCGCGTATCGAACTTTCGCCGCCTCGGTGTTCTCGCCCTGGAGCGCCGCCTGTTTTTTTAGGTCGGTTAGAAGCTTCTCGTAGGCCGGATTTACGGTTGCGCTCGGTGCATCACCGGCTGGCTTCTGAGAGCCAAGATCGACAGCGCCTTTCTGCATGCGATTGGTTAGCGCAGAAATAGTGCCAGCCCTTGCCTGTAGGCCGGAGATTTCTTCGTCTATCTCGGCGCGATCATAGAACTTGAACTTGAAGAAAACGGTGTCACTTGCGTTATTTTTGTCCAGCTTGGCGCGGGCGTCGGTCAAGTCGCGCACCTGGGACAGCGTCACGTTTAGCTGGTTATTCAAGCCGGCCACGGTTTGCTTGTCATCCCTGAAAAAGTCCAGGAATTCACCGGAGTTGTATCTATCTACTGCCTGCGAGAGCGCCAGAATACTATTGGCAAATTTGCTGCTGGCACCTGTAGCCTCATCCAGCTTGCCAATGGTCACAATCAGGGAGTTGTTGAACGCGGTCATGGCCTGCCCAGACGTTACCTGCAAGCTTGCGCTGAGCTCGTCAACCTTCCCCTTCTGGTTTTCCAAGGCTCGAACGATGCTTTCCGAGGTTAGCTTTCCCTCCGCCCCCATCGTTCTCAATTGGCCGATCGTAACGCCAAGGCCGCGCGCGATTGCCTGGGCAAGAGCGGGTGTCTGCTCCATGATCGAATTAAGCTCGTCACCTCGAAGCGTGCCAGATGCAAGAGCTTGTCCGAACTGGACCATTGATGCATCAGCTGCCTGAGCGCTTGCCCCGCTGAGAGCAACGGATTTGGCTACCGTTTCGGTGATGCTAGCTACTTGGCCCAGAGACAACCCAAGCTGCTTGCCGTTTTGCGCAATGCGCTGATAAACCTGGGCAGTAGTGTCGAGCGCCTGCCGCGAATTCTGTGCCACCTGGAATACGTCTTGCTGCGCCTTGCTGAGCTGCTGGCTTCCTTCGGTGACCAGCCTTAAGCGGTTCGTGATATTGGTGTACTCGGCGGCAGCCTGACTGATTTTGGTCACGCTAAAGGCGGCTGCTAGGGGGGCAGCAAGCCCGGAAGCCATGGCCGCCAATGAACGGAATTGACGTTCCATCCCCTTAACTTGTGGTGTTGTGGACTGCGCGCTGGCCCCCACACTCTGGATAGCCTTACTCGCCGAGCTTAGTGCCGGATTTATCAGCAAACCTTGATCCTCAAGTTCGCTTAATGCTTTTCGAGTGTCCTCCGCTTTTTTCTCTGCGTCGCGACTATCAATTTCAATAACTAGGCGTGAGGTCTGCGTCATATCAATCTCCAGGTACAAAAAAACCCGCCGAAGCGGGTCTTTGTGATGTTTCGTTTACTCGGCAAGAGCCGGCAAATCCGTCTGGCAGTGCTTGCACTTGACTGCCTCTTTTTGTACCAGCTCCGCACATGCAGGGCATTTTCTATACCGGGCTGACACGCCAAACTTTCTCGCTATCTCTCTGCTCTTTTCATCATCAATACCCAGCGGCGGAAGAAACCAAAGAACAACGAGCGCCAAGGCAGACAAGAAGAAACCAAGAACCACCCAGCCAACCACGTTTCGACCTTTTTGATTCGCGTAGTAACCGCTGAGCGCTGCAATAGCAATCCAGATGATGAGATATTCCATGACGTCTCCTTGTTTATGGCAGCAATTTACCACCATCCACAGGAAGCGCCAAAACTGCCTGTACGCATCCCCGGCACGAGAAAGCCCAACGCGAGCTGGGCTTGAGATGAAGGATTTACACACATTCAGTCAACATGGAGACCTGTATGACAGAGACTGCCCTCAACTTCAAATGCCTCGGCCACACCAAACGAGACGACGGCTTGATTGGGCGCTATCACCTGGAAGTGACCGATACTCGCAGCGGCAAGACCGCGACGATCTCTGTCGAACCCAGGCACCTTGCGTCGGCCAGGAGCATGAAACGGATCCTTCTGGATCGATGCATGTTCTATATGGCAACACGCGCATCACACGACCAGATGCTTCTGGAGCTTCTCGATCAGCAGGTTAACGCAATCCAAGATTAGCCCGGCTCGCCGGGCGAGCCCCACGTCCACCAGACGCAAAAAGCCCAGCGGGTGGCTGGGCTTTATGCTTCTTCCTCGCCCTGAAAGAGGTGACTGTATCACCGAGATTGCACGACGCTGTGGCTTTACCAAGGTTGGCTCACAGTTGGCTATCGGAAACCTCGATCCAAACGTCGGTGACGGCACGATAGCGCCATACCTTTATTGATGCGTTATCACCCGGGGTCATGCGGCTAATGATGGCTGTAACCTCAGGAGGACTATTCACCGGAGTGCCTGCGATCTCCAAAATAATATCGCCAGGTAGAAGCCCCATTTTCGCGGCATCGATTCCTGTCTCTGGCCCGAAAACCAAAACACCCTTTTCAGAGGCTAAACCGAAGCTTTTGACTACTGCCGGAGTCACTGGACTTATATGCGCCCCTAAACGTCCTACAGGAACCGGTTTGACAGCCGGTGCCGGCACCGCCGCCAAAGGAATCTGACTTGGGGTAGCTCTTGGAACAATCTGCGTGGCTGGTGAAGCGCTCGTTGCAACCCCTGGATTGGTTGCGACCGTGCCCGTACATCCTCGCTGAGTAACTACCTGACCAATCACTTGCCGGATTTTCTCCGTTCTGGGAGTTGCGTACTGCTCGTAGCTCGTTTGCGTAATTAATAGTGTATTGCAGTCCATAGCTTCGTAAGTTGCCGGAGACTCGGTTTGGCGATGAAATTCAGCGTATTTCGCTTTTTCCTCGGCGCTCATCGGAAGGAAAATGCAGCTCACCAGTAGTGGGGTTGCTGTAACCATTAACGTCATGAGCTTGATCGACATAGCCTTCCCTGATGCAGGTGATTTTCTTTTGTGAATTGAAAGCTACTGTTTTGGCATGAACCTGTCCAATTGAGGTGCGCCTGTACGAATCCCCAGTAGCTACTTGCTGCCTCTGAATAGTAGCCTTCTGCCCACAATAGGATTACTCAGTCCTTTGCCTGCAAGCCCAAGGACTGGGGTAGCGCCAATTTCGGCGCGGATGAAGCAAGGAAAGTAAAGATGTCAAACGAAGCACTCAAAGAAACCGTAATCGCCCAAAGCCAGATCATCACCGCATTAATTGCAGCGGTGAGGAAGAAAGACGCGCTGGACCTCACACTATTTACCGATCTCATTGAGCAGATGCGCGTACCGCATAAAGAAGACGAAACGGGGAAGAACAAAACTTACAACCAAGTGATCGAGACAGCGAAATCCGCGTGCCTCATTCGGGACCAGCAGCCGTAAGCTTCTCGATGAACTGCTTGAACTGAGTCGCGTGCTGACGAATTTCTTCGTCGGTACGCTTGAGGCGTTCCAATCCGGCCTCTAAATCGGAAAGCCGACGCCCAAGCAGGTCGGCTTTTTCTTGTTGCTTTTTGCCGAAGTCAGCCGGCAAAGAAACACCGGCAGCCGAGACAACCCGCTGCGACCTCAAAACCTCTGCCCCATTGATAGAAATCGACCCATCATCTTCAACTAAAAAATGCTTGCTCATCCCATTCTCCTGCGGCCCTGCCGCATCATGAAATTTCAATCCGTACTCCCCGCCAGGCACACCGCATCCAGCGCGAACACCACCTCGTCGACTTCATCACGCGGTAATGGCGATGGATGCGATTCCAGCCAATCAGATATCTCACGCGCCGACAGAGGTAACGGGAAGGCACCGGCCATGCCAGCGATGTACCGGCGACCTCGGCAGACGTTGCGATAAAGGTTCAGCAGGTAGGCCGTGAGCGGGTCGCTCTCTGGCTCGTCAGGTACGGCCAGTTTCAGGCGCGAGTAGACCGCCCGACGCTTTTCGCTTTCCCCGCCCCACTCTTGCTCCCATTCGAAGCGGGCAACGGCTTTCCCACCGACTCGGCTCGCTCTTCTGCTGCGTCATTGGCAGCTGCCGCGCCTTCGCGCAGAACGAAGACAAAGAACTCGATATTGGTTTCCAGCAGTTCAGCGGCGATCGCTGGGCTGTACTTGATTGGGTTGCCCTCGGCGTCCAGTACGCCTTCCCAGTCCTTCACGATGAAGTGGCTGAGCAGCATGGAATGGTTCTGATGCTCGGTCATCTCGCCCGCGATCACGCCAACCTGCCCTTCCTCAAACCGCGCATCGTTGCGCTGAATACGGCGGCGCATGCGCTCCAACGCGACCTGGTATTCGGAGTTGTCGATACCGGCCAGCAGCACTTTGGTGTCGTCGTCGAACTTCGCCCAGCGCAGGCCGGTGCCTGCTTGGTCTTTCTTGATCAGTCGCAAAGCCATGGATATTCCTCAACGCCACGCCAATAAAAGGACCGCCCCGGCCGGCGCTTGAGCCGGAGCGGTCAAATGGTGTTACGGAGTAGGGTCAGCAGCTTCGCGGGTGATGGTCGGACTGAGCTTGGCGACGGTGTAGTCCAACGTAATCTCGATCAGGTCACGCTTACCGCCATTCGGAAGCTCGCCATCCACTTCCACGGCCGGGAAGTTGAAGGTGTACTTATTGCCCAGGGCATCAGTAATCGGAAACACCACGGCAATCGGGGTCCGGGTGAAAGTGTTCTTCCAGATCTCCCACGCCCGCTTGGACCACGCCAGAGTGATACTGCCGGTAATGGCGGCCTCGGTAGCGATATGCGCGCCCGGGCCAAGACTGTCGGAGCCGAGGCAGCGCTGAGCCTGCAAGCTGTTGTCGAGATTCACAGTCATGGCCGAGACGCAGGCCACGCCTTCCAGCGACAGACCGTTCACCAGGATCGTGCCAACGTTGTTGTTCGACAGGAAAGGCGTGGTTGTCGGTGCGTTCGGCGCGACTACGATCGACACTTCACTGTCGGTGTAGTCCAGGCATGCCATGTTGAAGGTGGCAGTGATCTTGCCGTCGGACGGGATGTCCAGTGCAAAGGTCGACACATGTGCGCCTTTGAACACACCGTAGACGCCGACGTCGTTGTAGCCCTTTGCGATGCTGAAGGTGTGACGGGTATCGCCAACGCGCAGGACGTCAGCAGTCCAAGCACCGTAGAACGCCGCTTCCAGCAGTTGATCGAACGAGCCGAACGAGAGCTCGGCAGACAGATCGCCACCGATATCGATGCTGGTGGCCACCGAACCTTGGCTGAGCCGGGTGTCGGTGATTTCGTCGCTGACCTGGGTGTTGACCGTCGGGGTCAGCGCATTGCCAGTCAAGCGAAGCGTGTCCCAAGTGCCGGCCGGGGTCACGCCGGGCGTCACCTCAGCGATGATGTGTGAAACGACTTTTGCGCCAGAGCTCATTGGAGCCTCCTATTTGCGGGCATAAAAAATCCCGCTCAAGGCGGGTTAAGAAATGAATCAGAAGGCGTTCTGCTCAGGTGGACTTTTTGAGATCTTCCAGCACTGCGCGGTATCCGTCGCTCGCGCCTTTCGATGCGGCTTCTCGGATCAGATCAACGAGGCCTAGATCAGCAGACTTCGGGCCGTCACCGGTGAATCCGCCCTTACAAAAACACTGACCTACTCCAAGACCAATCCCGTCCGCGAAATATTGCCCGTCGCGCAACTCCATCTTGATCGACCAGCTATCGCCGATCTTCGCATTGGTGATTGATCCGCGCTCCACCTCGGCCTCGCTGATGTAGGTCACGCCGTCGACTACGACAAATGGCTTTGGCTGTTCCTTTTTGCCAAGACTGGCAAGGCATGGGTCGCCCGACGAGTGAAATTCAAACGCGCCATTTTTGTGGAGCTTCCACCCTGACACGCCTGGCTTGAAATTGTGGCTTTGCATTTTCCCTCTCAGCCGGCGCGAAACCGGATGTTGACGTTGATTTGATAGAAGCCCTCGAACTCTCCGGCCGGGATCTGGCTCGCCTCCATGCATTCGAGATCGCCCGATTGCCAGTAGGCAAAGTGCGCTTCGAGCTGATCCGACAGGACGTTGAGCGCCTTCATGCCGGTGCCGACCCGGGCGAAGCATTGGATGCTGATCTGCCCGGGCTTGCGGGTGTACGGCTTGTCAGCCATGCCAGCCATGAAGGCCGTTGCGTGCTGGATGTTCAGGCGGCACCAGAGGCCGTCAGCTGGCGGCGTGAATATCTGGGTGTTCGGGTAGTTGATGCTCGACTGCGGCAGTCCGGCAAAGGCGACCATGCGCGCCGTGATCAGCTTGCGGATGTCTTCATATGTCACTTGTAGACCTCGCTCACGCCGATGAAGGACAGCCCATAAATACCGGTCGGCGCCTGGCTTGAATGGCCGTTTTCGAGGCGCTCGGCATATGGCAAGTTGTTCTGTATGAAGACTTGGGTGTACGGCTCCAGACCCGACAGGACTGCCCCGCCTCGCCTGATCGTTTCGTTACCGCTCGGATCAACTTCAGTTGTGGATGTGTAGACCGGCGAGCCAATGCTGACGATGTTGTTGCCACGGAACCGACCAGTATCAACCGGTGATTTCTCGATGATTTCGCCGAGCAGCGCTAAGGCGATATTTCTGACCCTCTTGCTGACTTCCTCATCGATCTGCACCACAAAGGCGCTCGGCGGAAAGCTCCACCCCGTGCCCATTACGGCGCCCTCAGTTGTATCTGGCAGGTAGCTGACGCCGGATCAACCTGCACGCCCTTGACTACGTAACTGACGCTCTTGGCCCGGTCGGCCAGATCCGGCGCCGCGATCGTGTGCCCTTCTGCTGGACGGTCCGTGACCTCATTGGTCAGCGCGATCAGCTGCAGGTCGCCCGACAGAATGTTGATGTTGTCGATGCGCTTGGTTTCGTACTTGGCCAGCACGCCGCGCCCGGTGTAGGTCACGGTGATGGCCGTGGTGGTTTCCTCGACCGGGTCCCACACGCCTGGCCCCTGATACGAGCCAGTGAACGCCGACACAGCATCGGCCAGCTTCCCGTCGAACGCCTTGGCCAGCTTGGTCTGAAGCTTTTCCTGTAGGCCCATGCTCAGCCCCTCACCATCGGAATGGAATTGGTGCCGGTGGTCCATGGGTAGATCAGCGCCAAGGCGAAGTTCTCCCCAGAAGACAGCGCGACAGAGCCCTGAACGTAGGTTTCACTGACGGACGTGCCAGAGACAGCCGATACCGACTCGCTGGCCGTCTCGCGGTCGGTGGCCTTGTACAGGGATCCAGTCGAGGCGACTTTTGCAACTTGGGCGCCGGCCTGCTTGATCTCGGCCGGTACTTCGGCGGGAACAGGACGCTTAATCTTGCTGGTCAGCCAGGCGTTGGCCTGCATCACAGACATAACCGGATCACCGGCACCCGCCCAGCCCGACCCCAGCAATGCGTCAACGTCTGCAACAGTGATGAAGTCGGTCATGGGTTATTCCTGATCAGCCTTGTCGAGCAACTCGGCCAGGGCTGGCCGCTCGGCTTCAGCATCGAACTGAATGCCTTTCTCGGTCAGCTTCACCTTGATCTCTTCGACCCGCAGTCCTTTGGACGGCTTGTCACCACCCGAAGCCCCCTTCTTCATCGGCTCAGGGTGCTTGTAGTCATCCGGCGCGAACTTGGCGTCGATGATCTTGTAACCCTTCTGGCGCAGTTCAGCCTTGCGTTCAGCGGTCACCGGGTGTTTCTCGTAAACGACTTTCTCGTCCATGGTGGACTCCTGGCAGGTGGATCAGGCGACCCGAAGGCCGCCGTCTCGATTACTTGGTGGCGTCACCGATGGTGATAACGCCAGCGGAGGCCTTGATGCTGTTCGCAACCAGGTCCCAGTTGGTGCCGGTGGCCAGCTCAGCGCTGGTCGGAGACTTGCCGCCGTTGGCGGTGTCCCACGTGTAGCCCTTGAGACCCATGCCGAAGGTGTAGTCGGCCTGCATGGTGGTCTCGATGCGCTCCTTGCCGTTGGAGGTCTGGATGTTGGTGATCAGGTCGGAACCATCCATCACCATCGCAGCGCCGTCGGCCAGGCTCAGCACCTTCTGCTTGTTCGGGGTGCCAGCCTCGTACAGCGCGGCGGCGTCGGTGATGATCACGGCCTTGCCCAGGATGTCGACAACCTGCACACCGCTGAAGGTGAACAGCTTCTCGGCGTTGACCAGGTTCTTGCCGATCAGCTTGTGATACATGGCGCCGGTCATTACCTGCGCAATGAGACGCTGCGAGGCATCACCGAACAGCGCGTGAGCGTTGTTGATGGCGACGTAGTCCACGCCGAGAGTGGCGGACACATCGTTGGTGGCGGTTGGCTGGTTGCCAATGGCGGCGACCAGGGCGGCGATGGCGGTGTTCAGCTGGTCCGACATGATGGCTTCGGACAGGTTGCGGCTGATCACTTCCAGGGCTTCTTCCGGGTTCTTCTCAACCCACGACAGCTGCGAAGGCTCCCACAGGATCGGGCCGAAGCCGCCGGCGATCTTCACCGAGTCGTACTGCTTCTGGGTCAGCGGGGTTGCAGCCTGCGCGCCGTTGGCGGCATAGCGGTCAACACGGCGCTGAGCGCTGTGCAGGCCAGCCCAGAACGACTCTTGCAGGAAGTCGCCGTCGATACCTTGAGTGGTCAGGCGGATGGAGCCAGCGGAGGCGGCGTTGAATTTTTCAACGTCCTGCGCCAGGGTTTCGATGGTGGTTTTCTTGAGGTATTCGTTGAATACCTTCATGTTCGACAGGGACATAGTTGCTCCTTAACTTGTTGCGGTCATGGCCTTAATGGCTGCTACGCGATCTGCTTTGCTGCCGCCAAAGTTGCCCTTGGCGCCGGAATTGCCGCCATCACCGCCTTGAGCGCCGCCGCCATTGGCGTTGGAACTCTTCAGGATGTGGTCGCGGTGGGGGTACTGCGAAACAAGTGTCTCGATGGCTTCGTCGAAGTCGGCCAGTTCGCCCGGACGCGCACGGCTGAAAATCTTCTGGCCCTGGGTGTCATAAGCGACGACCTTGCCTTCCTCGATCTTCAGGTTCTGGCCGAAGGTGGCCTGAACCATGTCCACCGGCACAGCCAACTTGTCGGCGATGTACTTCGAGCGGGCGAAACTGCCGCCGATCTTCTCGGCATACAGCTGCTGCTCGTAGGTCTGCGCCTTGCCGTTGGCTTCATCCAGCTGGGTTTGGAAGGCCTTGCTGATTTCGCTGCGTACCGTGTCGATCTCGCCGGCATCCACCAGTTTTTTCTGATCCAACTTGGACACAACGTCCAGCGCATTGCGAGCCGCGGCAGGGTCGGCGATACCATCAAACCCTTTCAGGGTCTTCTCGGCAGTCTCGGCGCGCTCGCGGTGACTCTTGGCCTCGGCATTCAGGCGGGTAATGGTGGACACGGTGCCAGGGGCATCGAAAACCACTTCCTTCCCATCGTCGTGCACGTAAACCGGTTTGCCTTCCTGGACAACTACATGGCCGTTTTCGTCGAGCTTGAGTTTCATCTTGTCTCCTTGCGAGCCATCCGGCCCAGTGCGCCCCGCTCATCCGAACAGACAGGCAATAAAAAGCCCCGGCGTATGCCAGGGCTGAATGATTTGGTTTGTGGTTACAGGCCGGCTCGGGCGAATGCCGCGGCGTCCTGTTCGCGTAGCTGATCAAGGGTGAGCAGCTTGCCCTTGTCGTTGTAGAACTGATCCAGATCGAGCCCGCCATCACGCAGCAGCTTGCCGCGCGCCGGACCCAGCACCTGATCCTGCCTTGCTGCGCTCTGCGACTTGATCCAGTCGCCGTAATTCGTGGACTGCGGCACCTGACCATCCATGCTCGCCCGCGTGCTTTCTGGCAGGCCCTTTGACAGCTTCAGTGCCTCGTAGCTCTTGATGATCGGCATCGAGGTCGACCGGCAGCACCAATGCAGCTTGCCCGGTCCGCTGAGCCAGGGGACTTTGTGGCCGACTGGCGCATGCCTGCTGTCGTTGGTGTAGACGAGACGGTCACGCAGCCTGCACGGGGCGGATGTTTTGTTGTCTAGGGTGCTGAGCCAGCGAACCTCGTCGACAAGGTCGTCGTTTTGCTGGTAGTAGGCCTCGCGGGCGCCCTGTGCTGTGTGGCTGATCGCCGTCCGCACCACTGAATCAAGGTCGCGCCGACTGCGCTCGATCAAGCCGTCAGCGTAGCCCTCGGCCCTGGTACCCATGATGCGACGAACGATCTGGTCAGTGGTTTGGCCTTCGGTCATGCCGATGCGGATGCCGTCGCGAATCTTCGCCGCCCGGCCTGCCTCAAGGTCGCCTATCCATTCCTTGAGCAAGCGCCCCTGGAATGGTCGACTGAGCGCGATTTCTCGCACCTGCGCCAGGTTGACCGTGTTCAGCTTGACCTCGACCAGAACCTGGCCGGGAATGACCCGCGTGAACAGCGCCCCCTGATACTCGACCTCGTACTGGCCGATGTCGACGACCGACTCAGCCATGACCTCGCCAATCGAGGCATAAATCGACTTGTTCAGCTCCAGCACCGAGACCAGCACGGCGTTGAGGTGCTTGGCCGTGTAGGAGTCGGCACCCAGGCGCTCGATGGCATCGATCAGCTTGGCGCGAAGGTCGGCATCCACGCTGTTCAGCAGCTTGATGACCTTGCGCGCCTCGGAATTGCTGAGGTGTTGCAGGTCAACCGCATGACCGATCGATGCCGATTGCAGTTGCTCGTTGACCGTTGCCATATCAGAGCGCCCCTAGTGCTGGTCCTTGTTCCTCGATGCGCGCCTTCTCGGACTCCCAGTCGATCTCGTCACTGATGACGCCACGGCGCTGCATTTCGGAGTAGAGCGTTTCGTCGCTGAGCTTGCCGGAGTTGGCCATGCTGATCAGGTTGGGCAGAGACACTTCAGGCGCGAAGTCGCTGTCGAAGTTGCCTCGCATTTCGACGTGGCCACCTTCGCCCAGGCTGCCGTAATCGGCCAGAATCTGGAGCAACTGGGCAATGCAGTCAGCGAACTGGCCAGCCAGGCGAGCCAGCGGGGACAATTCCTGCGCCGCTTCCTCGTTAGCCTGTGCCGCCGTCTTCACGACCTGCTTGTCCTTCTGGAGAAGCTTCGCCCCGGCCATGCGCATATCGTCGACCAGATCGTTCAGTGAGTCGCGGCCGGCGGTGATTGCTGCCCCCGTGTGCTCGACGTACTTGGCGTTGCCGTCCTTCGGCATGCGGGTCGCGCTGGCCGAGCTGATAGTCAGCTGGAATTCTTCATTGTCGGTGAACACGAACAGCAGCGGGACGCGGGCAACGTGCAGCAAGTTGTCCTGGTCGCTCTGTGACTGCCAGTGCTTGACGTTCAGGTGGGCCAGCTCAAGCAGTGGCGGCTTAGCCGTCATCGGCCCTGTGCGGCCCGTGTAGAACGTCACCCATGGAATGTATGTGAGATTGGTCGGGCCCTGCCCGTTCAGCTCCCAGGCGCCACCCTTCTCGGCCTTTTGGTAGGTACGCCAGCTGCCCGGCTCCAGCACGCGGACTTGATCCACGCACTTGATGCCGAAGTCACCGTCTGCGACCTCGACCGACTCCATGTAGCGAACCTGCATCAGCTTGCCGCCACTGAAGCGCCAGCCGAGCACCTGGCCCGGCTTGATGATGACGGCGTAAGGGCGAACCCCTGCCGCCTCTTCCTCGGCGACGGTCTTGTACAGTTTGTTGCCCTCAGCATCGAGGGTTGGCTGATGCTCGATCATCGCGTGACACAAGCCACTGGCCAGCGCCGAGCGGAACCACTCGACCGACCACGAATTGAGGTCATTGCCGCCCAGGTCGATATCGTCGCAAAGCAGCTTGACCGGTTCTGGAATGTCTTCACCCAACTGAAGGGGCTCAGCGAATACTCGGGATGTGCTGCTGCTTACCGTCTCGGCATAGGCCGGGAGCAGCGTGGACAGGGCTAGACGCTCTTTGTAGGTGTCATCCTTTTCAGCCGGGTACTGAGGCAGCAAGGCCTTGCCAGCCGCCCGCATGGCCTGAGTCCCGCCCATCAGCGGATCGACAATGGCCCAATACTCGCGCATGCGGTCTACCGCCGGGAGCTTGATGCTCGGGTCGTCGTTGCTCATGGTTAAATTCTCAGGTCTTGGGTTTGGGTTTTCGCCGGTTTGACGATCGGGTATCGATGCACGACGAAGTAGCCAAAGGCGTCGGCCGGGTCTTCCGTGCCGTCCTTGTTGGGCTCGCCCTGCTCGTTGTAGGCCTGCTGCTCCAGAACCTGAGTGGTTACCGGGCACTTGTCCGTATTGACCTTCAGGCGGCGATGGCCTTCGCCATTGAGGAACATGGCGTTGACTGCCAGAACCCGGTCACGAACCATCGGGTTTGATGGGTTGACACGCACCGAGTAGCCGGCCTGTCTCAAAAGGCTGTGATCCGACTCGCTGCCGTTGACGCTCTTGCGGTTCTTGCCGCTGGCGTCCGGGTAGACGGTGATCTTGTGCTTACCCTGATAGCGCGTATCCAGCGCCTCGATCATGGCCGGCGTATCGAACAGGTTGGTGAGCTCATCCAGTAGCAGCGGCTCGCCGTTGCGAATGACGAATACGCAGGCCGCCATCCGGTTGATGTTGAAGTCCATCCCGATATGCAGATCCTCGCCCGGGCGAATTTCCTCATCGGTATGGCAGGTAACCCGATTGAAGTTCGGGTACACGCTGCCCGACGTCAGGTTGACGAACTTACCGTCGATGTACGCATCGACCAGGTTTGCTGGGTATGACTTGCGAAGGGACGGTATGTAGTCCTTCGGTAGATTCTTGGCGTTCTGCCGTGTCGAAGCGTGCACGATTCCGTAGAACTCGCGCTGCGACGGGTCGGCAGCCAGCTCCTTGATGAACTTGCGATAGACCCAGTTGAAACCTTCAGGCGTCGTCGTGACGTCGATGGTGTTCTGCTCACGGCCAGGCCAGACTGTCGACATCCGTGCGATGATTTTCTTCCACGCGCTATCGGCCTTCTTGATCGGCATGCAGTCGATCTCGTCGACCAGCGCGTGAGCGATGTTGAAACCGACGATGCGGTGCGGGTGCTCCATGCTCTTGCAGACGATGGTGGAAAGACACCTGCCTTTTTTGTCCCGCAGATACACACGCTTGTTGCTCGCCACGATGTCAGCGAACAAACCGAACGCCTCTGCGACTCCCGGGAGCGTGTCGTAGAAGATGTCGGTGATCTGCGGGTACGTGGGAGCGAAGTAGCCCTGGGGAATACCAGGGAACTCCAAAGCATTGATGCACATCCGCACGCAGCCGACGAAGGTCTTACCGCTGCGGTAGCCTCCGACGAAGGCCATGAACTTGTAGTGACTTTTGATGAACTCAAATTGAGGCTTGTTCAGCATCAGGATCGCTTGCATCTTCAACCCCGATGATTACTTGCTTGGGCTCGGGCAGGCCCTTATCCGGGTCTTCCAGTTCGCGGCGCAGCTTCTCATTCAGCAGGCGCTTGTTCTCGACCTCGATGCGCTTCAGTTCGGCATCAAGGTCGGCGTGACCAGGTGGTGCAAACATGCCGAGGTGGCGACCGATGTCGACCAGCGCGCCTTTCTTGTCGTGCAACTTTACCTTGAGCCCATCGCGCCCCTGAGAAACCTCGGCGATGGCGCCGGCGGTGTCATCGTCAACTTCGCTTGAGTCGATAAGTGCAAGGCCGTGGTACGGGACAAGGTCGTCATCCCCACCTTCTTCAGCGTCAACCATCCGGACTTGAGTCTCACCCCAGCGCACTAGCTTGCGGATGTCGCTGAAGCCGATCTTGGCGAGCTCACGCAGCACCATGTCTTGGGTTATGGCTGTTCTTTCCGACCTTCCCTGCATCGCCTCCTTCAATGCTTTCGCAATCTCAGGTTTTGTCAGGTTCTCCTGTCCGATGGATGCGGCTGTCTTCTTGCTGTAACCCGCACGGATAGAGGCTTGCGTGGCATTCAGGTCTTTCAGGTACTCATCGACGAAGCGCTGCTGTTTTGCTGTCAGCGCCATAGGGATTCCTTGAGACTTTGGTGCCTCGCAAAAAAGTGTTGACCTGCCAATAACAGCAGTACATATTAGCCGGGTAGTAACTACTATCTCAAACATCCAGTCTTGAAGCGAGGTCACCTACGATGAACAAGTTTGACCCGGGCACATTCTCTGACGTTTCTAGCACGCCACTTGGCGAAGCTATATGGACCTACCTGCATGCCGAGTCTTCAATCGCTTGTATGGAAACGACAACGTACCTGAAGCGCCCAGCTCTTGAGGGTCTTCAGCCCCACCTGCTGGCTAAGTTCGGGGATGAGATCCGGGCCGACCGCGTCAAGCGAATGACCGGCAGAATGGTTCGCCAAGTCATGGAAAGCCGCGGCTATTCTTTAGATCAAACCGATGTCGGGATTAGAGTCGGGGACCTGTATAGGACCGCCGCACGCTACACCAAACATCCTTGAGGGGGGTCGATATGAGCAAATTGGAGTGGGATCACGATCGACTGCTGACCCTTGGGCTTCTACGCCTCAGGAGTATGTGCGAGAAAATGCGCGAGGGCTCATTACTCAAGCTAGGCACGACAGGCACAGGCCTAAAGCCTCATTACCAAGTCACGCATCCAAAATGTAAGCCAATTGCGTTTAACGGCCTGAGCCACAAAAGATTTGACGGCGCGGAGGTCTTTGATGAGGACAACCTGTCCCGACCTTTTACCTATGTAGAGATCACAGCAGCGTATGAAGGTACGCGCCAGCCCAAGAAAAGCTAATAACCTCTGGAGCTTGGTTGTTGTGCCGCACTCACCTGCGGCACACCTTCCTGCCTACTTGGCCAGCTTCGGCTGAAGCACCACGCGAGCGATCATCACCAGTAGCCCCAGCACGCCATAGGCCACCGGTGGCAGCACGGCCTGTAGTTGCGGCATCAGCTGTTCAGCGATACCCAGTGCAGCAATGGCACCACCCGCCTGAACGCTGGTCATGCTCAGCGCTTTTTTCCAGTTGTCGATCAGTTGCATAGTCACTCCTGCCGCTTGGGCAATTTGAAGTCGGTGAATCGGTCGGCCAGGTCGGCAACCTTCTTCACGCCGAGGGTACCGATGACAGCGCCGAGGGCAGCTGCAAGGCTTGAAGGCAGGTTGAAGTATTCGAGCAGCGGGAACGCCCCAGCTGTGATCGCGCCACACAGGCAGGATTCGAGCAGGGCCTGTCGCCGCCCGCCTCCCCCGTAGATGACGCGCAAGAAGGCGATCCAGCACGACAACGCCGCGGCGTAGAACATCGGGGAGTGTTGGCTAAGCCAGGCCATGACGATGAGCCAGGTGTCTGGTTTGTCAGGCATGTTTGGCATCCGGATTCCTCCCTCTCGGGGAGCGCGAGAATAGGTCCGGCACTCCACGCCTCTCTCATCCGCTCGGAGCAAAGACGATGGCGTGGGTACCAGATACGAAAAGCCCCTGCGGATGCAGAGGCCCTGAAAAGGTGCGCGTGTCTTCCCACGCTGCCAGCCAAAGACATCCACAACGCCGACGCCCCATTGCATCTGTCTCGCTGATCCGGTCTCGCGCCACTCTGGCAAGCATGGTGCTTTCAGAGTGCGCGGGCTGCCGGTGCTGATTCCGTACGTCGCACTATCCGGCTATCGACGTCCAGACCATCCCGAGGGCTGTCCTGGCTACAGGTAAATTTCTGGCAATAAAAAACCCCGCTTTAGGCGGGGTCTTGATGAAAACTTTAGTCGCTTGAGGTCTGAGGGACTGGGACCTCATCAAGGCTAATGCAGCGCTCAATGTCCGTTATTTTCTGCAGCGCAAGCGCGGCCGTTGAATAAGCCCCGAACATTCGACCCTGATAAAAAACAACCCACGCAAATTGGATATCCGCACTGCTAGCCTGCCCTACCACCAACTTCTTGAACCTTTCCGCCAAGTCGTCGACATGCATCTGTGCCATGCCACGCAAAACCATAAAGCTCTCCCAGTGTGTAGTTGGAAGCTCTATTTTCGACTTCGTGCAATCTGAGCGCAATAAAAAACCCGGCGCAGTGGCCGGGCTTCTATGTGTCAATCCCTAACGCGCAAGATCGACAGGATGGGTAAATATTCTCTCATTCTCTCACTACTTGCAATAACTATTCGCTATGCCGCGCAACTTTCGATTAAACCTTCTGCATCCATGATCTCTTGCGCTGCAGTCAATGCTTCGTTGACCAGATCATCCAGGCTCTTGCGAATCGAGGAGCGCCACCGGTACCGGGTCGACTCTGGCTTGCCGTCGTTGTCCCAGTTGTCGATGTTGTACCAGGCGGCAGGCAGCACGGCTGTTGATCGCTTCAGCGTCTGCTTGCGGTCCACGGTGTCATCCATACCGCGCAAGCCCTTCTCATTGAACGAATCAACCAAGGCCTTGTTCTTGGCAATAGCCTCGGCCTCACGACTGACCACTTCGACTGTGGCTGACTCATGCCTGCCGCCAACCTGCGGAATGGCCCATGTCAGAATCGCGCACTCCCGGAACCGCTTCGGTGCTGGCGACTTGACCGAGTTCAGCAGCTCCAGGATGGCGCCATGCTTGCGTTCGTCGTGCGTGGAGTACTTCGCAACCAGAGCTCTCCAGTGTGCAGCCGACAGAGACTTGTGCAGACGACCGAACACCCAGCAGTCGGTGAGGAAAGCGGCCTCCTTGCCGACGATCTCCCCTTTCTGCTTGGCGCACTGCACCTTCGGCTCAAAGTCGCACCCGCCGGCAGAGTTGATGGTTTCGGCGGCCAGCGCCCGAACTACTGCGGATACCACGTTGCGATAGGTCATGCTGCTGCTCCCTTCAATTCTCTGGTCAGTGCCCGGTAGTCGGCCTTGATGGTCTTGATCTCTTCCACGGTGTACTTGCGGGCCGAATGAGGCCCTTCCAGCCAATCCACCTTGTCGGCGCCGATGCGCTTCACCAGCCGGATGCGGTACTCCACCGCGTTACCGGACAGGTTCCGATTGCACTTCACGCACTGGCGATGGATGTTCAGCGGCTCAAAGCGCAGCTCTGGGCAGGCACCAACTGAACGATAGTGACCAGCATCCCAGCGGCTGCCTGTTATCAGGTCGTGATCGCTTGGCATTGAGTCGCAGCTGATGCAGGGCAGGTGCGCGTCACGCAGGCGGACGAACTCGTTCACCGCGGCCTGGGCCTCGCGAAGGTGTCCCGCCCTACTCTTCAGCTTCTCCTTGCGAACCTTGATCTCCCGGCGCTCGACCTGAGCCAGCGACTTACGCGCCTTCTCCTGGTTCACGTCCTTGATGGCCAGTCCGCACTTGGGGCTGCACACGGCCTGACCCAGGCGCTGCGGCGGGAAGCTGATGCCACAAGCGGGGTTCTTGCACTTCTTCGGGCGTGGCTGTTTGGCTGCCAGACTCATTGGTACACACTCCCTGGCTGGCCAGGCTCATTGCTGTCAGTGCAGGCAAGGTCGTGATCACTCGCCCGCGGGCATCGCTTGCAGCCGCAAATTGGGCAAAGGATCATTTTCACGTAGGACAGCGGTAGCCATCCGAAAGGCCCTTCGGCGCCAATCTTGTGCTCATCGATGCAGCGATGGCATTCACATTGGTGGGTCGTCATGCAGCCACCTCGCCCAGCAGATCCGTGAACACCACGCCGCGCTCCGTGAAGTCGGCAACGATGCGATCGGTGTAAGCGATACCCTGGACGCGACTGAACAACCGAGTTACCGGGAATCCGTCAGGACCGAACAGCGAACAGCCCCCCATCATGTCGAGCTTCTGTGCGTAGGTCAGGTGACGCATGGTCTGGTACCAAGCTGCTCGAAAATCGTCTTCCTCGTTCAGCAGGATCTGAACCCCGAAGTGCAACTTGCAGTAGCGGCGAGCGTCTTCCACGTCGCCGATCTGCGTCATCGCAGCGATGCGCTGGTACAAGCTGAACCACAAGGCGTTCTGGTCAAGCGTGCGGTCCTTGCCCGGGCGCAGCGACACGACGACGAACTTCTTGTCGCGGTACATGGTGGTCAGGCTGGTGATGGCTTCGGAGAGCTTGGCCTGGCTGTTGACGCTAATTTTGTCCGTCATTGGGTCACCTCGCCCAGCGCTGCGACCGCGGCCTCAAGGCTGGCCTGATCGGCACCATCAACTCGCCAAGTGTTCGTGACGGTTTTCGGCTTCTTGTCAAACCGCCTGAACAGCGTCAGCCGTGGGTGCTGTACACACTCATAGCCATAGGCGAAAAAGGCCTTGCCGCCGTTGTAGTGCGCAACCTCACGGATAGTCAGCGCGCTTATGTCGATGGTCATAGTTGCACCTCCGAAGCGGCGCATGGGCCTTCGTGACCACTTGTTCGACTGCACTCCCAACCCTCTGGCGGAATGTCACACATCGGAGCGACGTGCAGCCCCGCATCGCTGATAGCCATCGCCAAATCCTTGTTGTAAACGGTGAACCGCTTGCCTTTGGCGTCGATCACGCGCCATGCAGTTGCTGATACGACGCCGGAAGGAAGGCGCGCCGCCTGCCATGCCAGCCAGCAGTACTGAATCGTGGTGCTGTGGTACTCACCGTCAGCGAACTTGCTCATACGCTGGTTGGGATATTCACTCAGCACCCACGCCTCGAACTCTTCACGCATCCTTTCGTTACCCATGTGCATGCCCTCCCCGGCTCTTGCGAAGATCCGCCAACGCTCGATTGCCAATCGCTGGTGTTGTGCGGCCGTCGACACGCTCAGGCAGGGCCAGCGGAATGTTCCGCAGGCGCTCACCGGCGAGCATCATGCGGATGGTGATGTCGTAGTTACGGTCGAACAGCTTGCGGCTGACCTCGGCCTTCATCGTGTTCAGCGCGTTGAAGCCGCACTGGCTCGCAGCGTGGTACACGGCCTGATGCGACCACTCCCGGCTGCCTGCCTTGCTCGGGTGAGCATTGGCGACGGATTCGGCGTATGCGGCTTCGTGAGACGGAATGCCGAGGGCTTCCGGGGTTGGCTGACACATCTGGATGAACTTCCCAACCGACGGCGCGAAGTCGCTGCCCAGCTTGCGGCAGTTCTGCAGGCCGAAGCGGATCTGCTCGATCTGCTTGATACCCTCGGTCATGAACGCCTTCACCCAGGTGCGCTTGGCAGTCATCAGCGCCTCATCGGTTGGCCAAGCCTGTCGCCACGCCGGGAAGATCGCCTGCAACTCCTTGAACAGCGAGTTCACGACGTCGGCGGTACCGGTGTCGATCTTGAGCGGAGCAGCCTCCACCGCAGGCAAGTTGCCAAGGGTCTGCATGAGCTGATTCGGAGTTTTCATCACAGCGCCCCCAAGTCATCAGCCCAGCTCTTGTCGTCGAAGTCGGGGCCGTTGGCCTGGCGCTTCAGAGGGAACTGACGAACATTGTTTGCCGCTGCGTTGTCGCGCTTGATCCACTTCACCAGAAGACTCACCCAGCCCGCCTGCGTCTCTGCGCGGCCACTTGCCGTGTAGTGGCAGACAAACCCGCCGATGGCCTCAGTGGTGAACAGGGCGACAGGCAACGCCATGCGCAAGGCGTAGTTCTTCAGCAGCTTCTCGTCGGGCACCCAATCCAGCGACATTTCAGTCGGCAGGCTTGGATCGGCAAAATCAGCTTCGCTAGCGTGTAGTGAGTTGTGTTGATCTTCTCCTATTCCCTTCCCTTCCCTTCCGGGGTCTACCGGTAGGCGACTAGTCGACGACTCCTCGGCGAATTGTCGACGACCGCTCTCCGACTGGTCATCGAATTCGGTAGGCACAGGTGGGTATTTGAAGTTCTTTTTCTCGATCTTCTGATGCCGCCAGCCGCTTACGTGGAGGTAGGTTTTGCCGTCTACCTGGTAGCTCAAAGTCAGACCAGCACCTTCAAGCTCGCCCAGCAATTCGCTGACTTCGTTGGTGGTGATGTCATCACCGGGGAACACCAGGGCCTTAATGGTCCGCGGTGCGAGCGGGTGATTGCCGCCGTCATCACAGAAGTTCCAGATGCCGATGAACAGTAGGCGAGCCATGGGGCGGCAGGACATGACCTGCTCACTTGACCAGAACTCGGGCTTGACGGTACGAATGCGAGCCATCACGCGGCCCCCTTGAGTGCTTTGTCGTGAGTGAAAAGGCCGTCCCAGGTCTTCTTCATTGGCAGCTCGCCAGCCAGGTACAGGTCGTACAGGCGGACGGCTCCCTTCTTGAGCAGAACTGGCGTGAAGGAAACAAACGGCTCTTTGCCGTGTGGGGTGACTTCGTGCTGATGCTCGGTCATGTATTTGTCGCGAGCGTACGAGGCCACTCGGAAGCGCAGACCGGACTTGCTCTCGTTGAACAGCCAGTTCCGTGCTTCGAGGTATTTGCCAACCTGCATAACGTTGACCCCATTGAGCCCCTTGCAGAATTGGGTGTGGGTCATCCCTTCCTTGAACAGGTTTTCCATGGAGTGGATTTTCTCGGCCTGCTGCTCGACTTGCGCCGTCAGCAACAAGCGGGCCTTTTCAGACTCCATGGCGATCTGCAGGATTTCGATAGTCGAGAGCTGCTGAGGCTTTGCAACCTGTGCTTCCAGCTCATGCCAGCGGCGAATCACTGTCATCCGCATGGCGGCGCTGTAACCGGTCAGCAGGCAGTCGGTATGCTCACGATCGAGCATGTACTCGGTCTGCTCGCGATTCAGCGCGTCGAGATAGATGCATCCAAACTTGGATGCATCCTCGCCGAGGTCTTTGAGCATCGCCAAGACGTCGCGCTTCACATGGAAGTGAGCCTTCCCTGTGAGCTCGGCGATCTCGCGAGACGACATGGTGGTACGCGACACGTTTTCACCGTTGCCAAATTGTGTCGCGACACTGGCCTGGGTATTGATCGTTTGGATTGATTGGTGCATGATTTGCTCCACAAGCGTTTTAAGAGAGCCAGGCCACGAACCTGGCTTTTTTTCGTCTCGAATTTGGCAGAGGCCCTCTTGGTTACCCGGAAGAGTCCCTGCAAGAGGCCCTCATTGGGGTCACCAGTTGCAGCACCTTGGCTTTTTTGCGGCCCACTTCTGAAAGTGCCCCGTAAGCAATGGCGAGCTCTGTCATTTCATTGATGGTTTGGCTGAGGCTCCAGCCGTTGGCATGCATTAGCTCTTCCACCCTCTTCCGCGTCTGCGGAGGCAGCCTTTCAAGCTCTACGGTCATTTGGCCCTCCAAAGGGGCTTCAGCCCGCGATATCTTCTTGTTTGTCCTGCATGAGTTCCTCGATAACGCCGTTCGCAACGGCCCACTCGATGATTTCGTAGAGATAGGTCGCATGCTGCATGCGGGTTTTCGTTGCGGCTCGACGCAGAATCCGATCAAGAACAGGTTCGAAACGAACCTTCACCGGAATGGCGCGCTTTTGATTGGGGTCCATGTACATGCTGGGTTTTCCTGTGTGGCTGATGAGATTGGTTAAGCGGCTGATTTCTGTGATGGGAACGGACGCTGCTCTTTCGCCTGGAAGCTTCCATCTGGAAGCTCAAGCACTCGGATGTCCCGTTTCGCGGTTAAGGCTTTGTGGATGGCTGGCGCAGTAACCCGAAGAAGTCGTGCGGCTTCGGACTGCCCTTTGTCAGCCACGAACTCGTCGAGGGGAGTCTCATTCATGGTCGTGCCTCTGCTGGTGATGAGGCCGATATTAACCATCTGTTAAGTTTTAATCAATACCGATGGTTTCTTCTTATTTTTAACCATTGGTATACATTCGCGCGATGACCAAGAAACGAATCCTTCCGCCCGAGCTTCTCGCTGAGTGCTCGGCCGCGCACAAACTGTTCCTCTCGAAGAAGAACGAGCTGAAGCTCAGCCAGAAGAAGATCGCCGATGAGGCGGGAATGACGCCGGCTGCCGTGAACCTGTACTTCAAGGGCATCAACCCCCTGAACACCAAGTTCGCTGCCGTGCTTGCGCGCATGCTTGATGAGCCAGTTTCGGCATTCAGTCAGCGCCTGGCTGATGAGATAGCAGCCCTGACCAGCGCGCCGACCAAGACAATAGTGTCGAGTGGGTCGAGCGCCGCCGAGAAAGTCATGGAGATGATTCGCAAGCACGCCGGCAAGAATCTCGATGCGGAAGCGCAAGAGAAAATTGCGGCAGCTGCGCTCACGGCGGCCGGGGAAGTGCAGGGTAAGGTTATTCAGGCAGACTTTTCCGGGCTAAAGGCCAGACCGGAGGAGATCGTTATTCGCCAATACGATGTACGCGCTGCTATGGGCCATGGTCAGGTCCCGGCCGAATATAACGAGGTCATCAGAAACCTCATCATTCGCGAAGATGTCCTGCGCGAGAAAGGCGTGTCGTACACATCACCCCACTCCTTAGCCATGATTACAGGCTGGGGACAGAGCATGGAAGGCACGATCAACGACAAAGACCCACTGATCGTTGATAAAGGGGTAAATGAATTCGCAGGCGATGGCATTTACGTACTTACGTGGCTTGATCACTTGTATATAAAGCGCGTCCAAGTTATGGACGCGGAGCGATTCTGGCTGATTTCTGACAACGGAAAACTTAAAGACCAAGAAGCCAGGATTGAGGACGTGACGATCCACGCCAAGGTTCTGATGATTTGGAATGCGCGAAAGGCTTGAGGCTGGCCGGGTAGCCTGGTGCGGCGGTGACCGGTAGACGTGAATGCTTCAACAAGCCACCCGCCGGTGTGAGCTTGGTTTCAATTGAGTGGGCTCTGGATGAAAGACGCGATCAACGAAATCACCGAAGCTCTGGACCAGCAGATGGAGCTGAACTTTTTCATGGCTCGCAAGCTGATAGAGCTGTCTCCGCCCGACGAGCGAAAGCACCTGAAGAAAGAGCTGCATAGTCGACTCAGCACACTAAGGGAGCGAACCACGAAAGCGACTCTCGCACTTGAAAGCTTGGTTGGCGATCACCATCCACCTCGCCCCTCAGTGCGGCAGAGGATCAAGAAATGGTTTTCCCACAGCTAATGTCTGGCACATCTGAAGACCTGCAGGAGCCTTCATGTCACTCACCAAGCCCAACCAGGATCTGCGCCGCGACCTGAAGCAGGCCGCCGCTCTACTGAAGTGGTCAGGTGTCGATCTGCTCCAAGTTGCAACGAAGCTATCAGAGGCGGGACAAGAAAACGACGCACAGGAGCTCATGAGGATCGCCGTGAGTTTCCAAGAAACCGAGGATCGGCTGATGGCGCTTGCGGATGAAGTCAAGAGCGGGCAAATAACACGAACCACATAGCCAGGAGGCTTTGAGCGCTTGAGCGAGTATTTATGTTTCGTAGCAGGTTGTGGATATGGGAACAAGATGAGTGCCTGGCCCTGTGCAAAGCTATGGCTGAGTACAACGAGAGCAGGCCCAAGAAATTGCGCATCACCCAATGCCATGTGGCGAGTGAATTAGGGATAAGCCCTGCCGCCGCGAACGCCTACTTTCGTGGAAAAAGAGCTCTCAACATTGCAGTGGCTCAAGCAGTGCTCAAGCTTACCGGCATTCAGGTCGACAAATTCAGTCCGCGGCTAGCTGACGACATAAGGCTAAAGCACGGAGGTAATTCGTAGGTGATCCAGATCGAGGGTTAACGGCATGGCGCACTCGCTTCAATACCAGATAGGTGAATCCGTTCGCGTCATCGAGGCTGAGGTGGAGAAACTGCTCGATCTGGCTACAGCGTTCAAAGAAGCTGGGAATGATGAGCTGGCGTGGGCTGTCACAACGCAGGCGCAAAAGCTCCTTGAGGCTTCGATAGCACTGAGAATTGCTATGGCTGGCTGAGGGCGGGAAGGATTGTGCGGGGGAAGGCTGAGTAGATAGCGCGGCTGGGATTTGGCGCAAGATGCCGGATGGCAAGCACACATTGGAGTAGTGTTTTTGATTCAGCAAAGCCTTGTCAAAATAAACGTGGAGGAGGTCTATCCGCAAAAAACCGGTACCGCACACGCGGGCGGATTTTGCCGATGTGACGACGGCATGGACTATGCCTATAAGGCGAGTCATCCTGACCACAAATACGTTCCGGCCACAGAATGGCTATGCACCAACCTGGCTCGAGCCTGTCGAGTGGCCACCCCGCCATTTGAAATAATTTTCTCTGAAAAGGGCGAGCCTTGGTTTGGGTCGCGCATAGAAGGGGGAAAACTCGATGAAGATGACTGCCTTTTGGCGCTTCAGGCTGGAGAGATGGACAGCAAGATATCCAACCTAAAAGAGCGTCTTTCATCGATTTACGCGCTCGATCTTTTTTTGAACAACACTGATCGGCATGGCAAAAATTATTTGTTTCGTACCAGTTTAGACAGAGTTGTTTTGCTTGCATTCGATTTTAGCTTGGCATGGCTTGCCCATAGCCCTCAATTACGAGGACTTCCACCAGCCGACTCGAATACGATGATGGCCCATCGTTTTCTTGAGCGGATGTATGGTTTTGACGCGTCAGTGGCCCTTAAGATGATAGATTCTATTGCCGGGCTTCCTGACAATTGGATCGTTCCTAGCGCAGCGGCTATACCTGAGCAATGGAAGCAGGGCGATAATATTGATTTAGCAGTGGGATGGTGGGGCAGCCAAGAAAGGCTGGATCGTTGCGAACAACTTAGAGGAGTGCTCAAATGAGCATAGTTAGATATAGCTTAATTCAGTTCACTCCGGATAGAAAACGCAATGAAACCGTCAATATAGGTCTTCTCGTATTTCTGCACAATGAAGTCTCAATTCATATGTGTGAGTCAATCAGGAAAATCAGAGCCGTAGATGGTATTACCACTGCTAACGAATTAAAAATTGCTGAAGCCCGCATCAAAAAAATATTCAGCTCAATCGACTCCAGCCTGGCAAGTTTTCAAAGCGAGTTTGATTTTCTGCGTAGCATGCTACCTAGCTCGTACCAACTAACCTCTCTTGGTTACTTCAAATGCGACGCAGATGAACAAGTAAACCTTAAGATTGCCAACCTGATGGAGGATTTGGTGATACCTCCAAAACCTAGGGCTACGCGGGCCTCTGGAACCAGAATAATCACCAACCTGCGTAAACTGTTCCAGCAGCATAATCTTTTCAGCACCAGCATCGAAGATATTATGAACCATCGCATCGTTGAAAAATTCCCGATTTCCGAGCGAGCAAATCTTCATGCCGACTTTGCCATGAAGAATGGCGTATATCACATTACAGAAACTATCGATCTTGCTGCGCGCGACTCCTCCATGAAATTTAAGGAGGCGGGATTAAAGTCCTTCATCCTTGCCAAAGCGAAGCTTGAGCTTGGAAATAAAACAAGATGCTATGCTGTTTATTCCGCATCATCTTCAGATGAGAAAGATAAGTCAGAGGCAATTGACCTTCTCAACGAAGGGTCAGATTTTATATACAATCTAAATAGTGCTACTGACAAAATTGCATATATCCAGAAAATGGAAGCCGCTGCCGGTATCGCCAGGATTCATTGAGTCTTGGTCGGGCACCGGCCCGCCTCCTGGTCTTTCTATTTTTACCCTTGTCACACCATCGTCATATCCACCCAGCACAATGCAGTCAGCCAAAGGGATTTGGCATCGATTACCAGAAGCCCGGCCACTGCGCCGGGCTACTTCGTTCTAGCCTTGCACCCTCCCTCGTTGGATCTACACTGACCACGAGACTGCTGAAGGATCAGCGAATGCTTTTTTGCCCGCCCATGCGGGTCTTTTTCGTCCTGATTTCGCCCTCCCCGACGTCCATTTTGAAAGCATGGTCCCGCCACTGATCGGCCCATTCGTTTCTGCGACATGCTTTTCACGAAGCGCTCACATATCGGAGTGCAGATTGAAAAGACAAAAGGATTTGACCCCGCACAGAAAGCCCGACCAAGCGCCGGGCTTTTCTTTGCCTGCGATTCGGTATCAGCCCCTCTCCCGCCCCCCAACGCAACGCCTTAGAAAATTTCGAAAGTGTACAAAATCAAGGCGAATGGCCATTATGCATGGAGATACGAGTGCGTATCGTCCATCACCCTGGGGATTTAAATGCTCGTAGACGTCTCAAAGTCAGTCCGTTTATTAGCGGCAGCTTACTGTTTTGCAGGCGTAAGTGGGTGTGCTTCCGATGGCGGTGCAGGAGAATTAGCCGTAGTGGGCCTTGTAATAGGGGCGGCGAGCATGGATTCGGGGGCCTTGTTAGGTGCGGCTGCAGTCGGCACGGGTCTGATGGTCGCGGCGTCTATGTCTGGGGGTGACGATGTAAAAACGAACACTACGCCTTCCGCGCCATCAGCGGCCGTCGTCCCACCTGTGACAGCGCCAATAGCCCTCGCCACCCCCACAACAAACACCAATAAGTCTGTGCAGGGCTCGTCGCTGGAGGAGTTTTTGGCCAGAGAAACGGTTGCAAAGTATCAGGGCCGATCGTGCGACTACTTACAGCTTTCTTTGGCTGACGCGGACTCTTTGATAGCCTCTACCGGCCCCATAGCTCCGCAAGTGGGACGTGCTCAAAAATCTGCAGTGACGGAATCACTTAAAGATAGAAATTGCCCTACGCTGTCCCCGCTGGCAGGCCGCATCGGGGCATCCATCGATACAATTGATCCTGTTAAAGCACCACAGCTAAAGCTTCCAACAGCTGGCGTATGGATTAATAGTGTTTCTCCTGGCAGTAACGCTGAAAAGGCCGGGCTATCAAGAGGTGATGTCGTGGTGGCAATCAATGACAACCCCATTAAAGATACAGCTGACTTTCGCTTAGCCATTGGCCAATCAGCCATCGGGTCTACAGCCAGACTTAAGGTCTGGCATGCACAAAAATTCTACGATGCGCCCGTCCTAATAGGTCAATAACGCTTTGCCCCCATCTACAGAGAGCCCGCCACTGAGCGGGCTTTCTGTTGCCTGCCATTCCCCGCTCGACCACCCTGCCCCATCGATGAGCCCGCACAGTGGCGGGCTTTTTGGGGAGCCTAGAAAGGAACCGCCTCCACCACGGCGTCGACCTCGCCCATCTCAAGCACCCTATCCTCGTCGCTTGGCGCCTCCCATTCCAGTAGAACCCCGCCATCATCCTGAAAGACCATGGACACCCCATCCGTCTCGGATATCTGCCCCATGACTTCGTCCCACTCAGCATCCTGATCCGTGTCCATGCGATGAATTAGCACCGAGCACCTGTCCTGGGAGCGCGGCGAGTTGATCATTGCTGACACGCGTAACCCTAGACGCTCTACCCCGGACATCTCAGTTCGTACTGCCGGCTTAGACTTCTGCGCCTTGCTCATTCATCACCCCTAATACTGTATATATGTCCAGTTGTGAAGGAAGCATACTCCACGCTCATCAAAAATAAATTAACCATCGGTATTGACGTTAAAATATACCGATGGTTAACTAAGCCCATCGCAGCGACACACAGCCACTGCGAAGGGCCTCAAAGGGTCCGCTCCGATCAGGAGTCGCTCTTTAACAATCAGCGCAATACGAACAAAGACGGCACTGCCTCTACGGCGACCGGAGATCAGATAGCCCCGAAAGGCTACCAACGCGAGGACCACCTCGACGGCTGACTAGAGCGAAAGGCTCGAACCGCGTGAATGACCCGATAAGCAGTGCCAGCAAGAACGGAACATTTCACTGATGCACCTGGTTACCCGGGTGCATTGGGAAATCAACCGGAGACAGCAGCATGCAGATCAATCAGCAGAAAACGGTGCAGGTCGACGTGACTGAGTTGCACCTGCACATCAAGGTGCGCGACGGCTTCACTGCCGGCCTGAAGGATGCACAGGGCGAAGAAGTGGGCAGCTACGAAGGCTACGTGCCGGACTTCTTCCCCGGCGATCACTACGGCGATTACCTCATCCTCAACATCGATCTGGAAACCGGCCAGATCAAGAACTGGAAGAAGCCAACCGCTGGAGACATCGAAAAGATGCTCGCTCAGGGCGAAGAAGACTGATCGACAGCATCACCTCTGTCCATTCAGCGAGTGGGCAGACGGATGCGGAAGCCAACCCAGCAGACGCTGGACACCTGTATCACCGAGACAAAGCAGATGAATGCCCAGGCTGATGGGCTCACGTACGGGAAAACACCCCTGATGTAGTTCAGGGATCGGATGCGAAAGCATAGTCCGCTGGAGACGGCGGAACGGTCAGACCCGCTTGATGCTAGTGAACTGACACTTACAGATCGTTAAACGTAGGCAGGTTTGAGTCCTGTCATGCCGGGGTCAGCTCCGGTCATCTGCACCCTTCCCCCTCCAACCTCACCCGCAAGCACTCACCCCTGCGCCCAACGGCATAAAACGGGCGGCTGAGTGCTTTCGAGTGGGTGCGGATCAACCAGATGGAGCAAGTCATGGAAACGAAACACACGCCGGGGCCTTGGGGTTACTGGTCTGGATACAACGCCTATGACCGCATAGAGGCTCAGGTGACAGCTGAAGGCGGCGACATCGTAATCGCTTCCTACAACCACCTAATCGCAGAAGGCGAAGCCAACGCCAAGCTGATCGCTGCCGCGCCTGAGTTGCTGGCGGCGCTCATCGAGTCTCGCCAAGTGATCGCTACTGCGCTCAAGGTCGGCGCGCCTGACTGGTTTGATAGCGATGAAAAGGTTGCGCAACACGTCACTGTAAAAAAGATCGACGCCGCCATCACCAAGGCCACCGCCTAACCCCAAACACTGGAGGTCGCCATGAGCGCACTCGCAGCAGCACAGTCCCGCTGGGACCACATGACTCCCGTAGACACGTCAGCTCGCGACGAGGCGGCAGACGATTGGTCGTACAACGCCGCCGAGCAGCTTGTGTTGGGCTGTGACGTTGTGATCCGCACTCGTCGCCAGACGAAGGTCATCGGGTACGGGGATTTTCTCGGCAAGGTTCAGACGCAGCTTAATCAGCGCCAGATCGACGGAGAGGACGATGAAGACCTCTTTGCTCAGTTGGTGGTCGCTGCAATCAAGGGCGGCAACGTAAGGGGCTTCGCGGAAAAACTGCTCGGCCCGCACGACCTTCAGGACATCGCTCTGGAGCTGGTCGAACCTTGGTTTGATCTGGCCGTTGAGCAGGCCGCAGAGGATTGGGGCTGATGAGCCCTCATATCCTGATCGATGAGGCGCTGGATGGTCTTGAGCATCCAGACATCCCGCCCGGCAACAGCATTCTGGTTCAGCAGATCATCACCAACCTGATGACCGACCAGAAGATCACCCTCGAAGAATTCAACCACTACTGCCGACGCCTGCTGAAGCATTGCAGGCAGCGCAAGGAGTTGTCATGAGTACTGCGCCAGTGAAAAGCCTGATCGACGAAATGCTTGACGAAGTGAAGGCCCAGGTGCGCGGCACCATCGTGCTTCCGCTCAGCATGCGAGTCGCTGACTTGCCGTATCCGATCAAGGCTGAATGGCTCAAGCGCCGTCCGGTGGCGAGGCGATGACCAACTATCAGAGAGCCAAACGCTACTGGTTCTGGCGAGGATCGGCAGTTGTCCTCCTTGGCACCACCTTCGTAATGTTGGCCAGCTCCTACTGCTCGCAACTCACCCAATAACCAACACCTTCAAACGCTGCGAGCATCGCGGCAAGGATTTGTCATGTCCGCAGAACAGCAACTGGCCGTTGTGCCGCCGCAAGAAACCGCCCTCGCCGTCTACTCCGCTGAAAAAGGTCTGGAGCCTTGGCTTCAGGTGATCCGCACCGAGATCGACGGCTTCACGCCGGACATCAGCACCCGCAAGGGGCGCGAAGCAATTGCCTCGATGGCCTACAGGGTCGCCCGCTCCAAGACCGCCCTGGACGACGTAGGTAAGAAGCTGGTCGCCGACCTGAAGGAAGTCCCTAAGAAGATCGACGCCGAGCGTAAGCGCGTTCGCGACACCCTGGACACCTGGCAAGAAGAAGTCCGCCGCCCGCTGAATGAATGGCAGGCCGCCGAGGATGCTCGAGTCGAAAAACACAACGATGCAATTGAGCGCTTCCGGTTTCTGTCCGTGGATCTGGACGGCATTACCGCCGAAGACCTTGCCGAACGAGTCGCACAACTTGAAGCGATTGCCCTGGGTGATGCCTGGGAAGAGTTCGAAGCCGAAGCCGCCCGAGCCAAGGACAAGGCACTGGGTGTGCTTCGCGCTGCCCTCGCCGCCCGCCAGCAGTACGAAGCCGAACAGGCTGAACTGGTCCGCCTGCGCGAAGAGAAGGAAGCCCGAGATAAGAAGGACAACGAGGACCGCATCGCCCGCGAGGCCGCTGAGCGTGCCACGCGGGAGGCTGAGGAAAAGGCTCAGCGTGAGCGTGACGCCGAAGCTCAGCGCGTCCGTGACGAGCAGGCAGCCGCTGAGAAGCGCGAGAACGACCTGAAGTTGCAGACCGCTGAAGCAGAACGTCGTGCCGAACAGGCAAAACGCGAGCAGCTTGAGGCAGAGCAGAAGGCTGAGCATGACCGCCTGGAAGCGGTCGAGCGACAGAAACAAGCCGTCGAGCAGGCGCGACTGGATGAAAAAGCCAGGGCGGACGCAGCAGCAGACGAAATCCTGCGCCAAGAGCGGCTGCGCGAGGCCGACAAGGAACACAAGAAGACCATCTGCCTCGCCGCACAGAAAGCCCTAATAGCTGGTGGCATTGATGAAGAAGTGGCGAAGGCCGTCATCATCCTGATCCACCAGCGCAAGATCCCCGCCATTTCAATTCAGTACTGAGGTCGCCATGAGCAATCTTGCAGTGACAGAAAAGGTCGAGCGCGTGCCGGCCATTCAAACCGAGTCGGCGACCATCATGTCGATCATCCAGCAGGTGGCCATGAGCCCCGACGCTGACATCGACAAGATGGAGCGCCTGATGGCCATGCATGAGCGCTTCCAGGCGCAGCAGGCCAAGCAGCAGTACGACGATGCACTGGCCCAGATGCAGGAAGAAATGCCGGTGATCGGCGAGCGCGGTGGCATCAAGGACAAGAGCGGCCGAATCCAGAGCACCTACGCACTCTGGGAAGACATCAACGAAATGATCAAGCCAGTGATGGCCAAGTATGGCTTTGCCCTCACCTTTCGCACGCCGCGCAACGAGCGAGGCATCGAGGTTGAGGGCGTACTGAGCCACCGGGCCGGGCACCGTGAAGTGACATCGATCGTCTTGCCGGTGGATACCTCCGGCAGCAAGAACGGCGTGCAGGCCGTGGCTTCCAGCGTCAGCTACGGCAAGCGGTACACCGCAGGCCTGCTACTGAACATCACCACTACCGGCGAAGACGATGACGGCAACGGCCCGGCCGCACAGGTAACGCCGCGCGTGACTTCTGCCCAGGCCGCGCAGCTCGCCATGCTGCTGGAGAAGTGCAGCGACAAAGCGAAGTCCGCTTTCGCCGGCATCCACGGCACACCGACCTCCGTTGAGAAATCCATGTTTGACCAGGTGTTGGCCATGCTCACCAAGTCAGCCACCCAAAACAGCAAAACCACCGAAGGGAAAGACGATGAAAATCATCAGTAACGTTGAGCAAGGGACTCAAGAGTGGCTGGATCTGCGCCTGGGTATCGTGACCTGCTCGGAGCTGGACACCTTGCTGGTCAACGGCAAGGGCGAAGCTGGTTTCGGCGCCGGCGCATTCACCTACATGAACACGCTCATCGGCGAACGCATCACCGGTGAAGCTGCCGACCCATTCCAAGGTAACCGGCACACCGAGCGCGGTCATGAGTACGAAGGCATTGCCCGCGGCCTGTACCAGTCGCAACTGGATGTCACCACCGAGCAGGTCGGCATCATCCTGAATCACGGAATTGGCTACTCGCCAGATTCGCTGATCAGCGAAGACGGCCTGTGCGAGATCAAAACCAAGCTGCCTAAATTTCAGGTGGAAGTGATCCTGTCCGGCGAGATACCGAAGGAACACATCGCGCAGTGCCAGGGTGGCCTCTGGGTGTCGGACCGAGAGTGGATCGACTTCGTCAGCTACTGGCCGGGCATGAAGCTGTTCGTGAAGCGTGCCTACCGCGACGAAGTGATGATTCGCAAGATGGGCGAACGGGTCAAAACCTTCTACGAAATCCTCGACGAGCGCATGAATCGCGTGCTCGGCATCGCCGCTTAAGGACATTCCATGCCAACACTTACCGACGTCGGCCGCATTGGCCGTGACGCTGAACTGCGCTTCACCCCTAGCGGTGACCCCGTGATCAATCTGGCGCTGGCCTGCGACTACGGCCGCAAAGGCCAGGACGGCAAGCGCCCGACCCAATGGGTTGACGCCACCCTCTGGGGCAAGCAGGCCGAAGCCATGGCGCCCTATCTGCTCAAGGGCCAGCAGGTCTACTTCACCATGGACGACGCCCACATCGAAACCTACGCCAAGACCGGCGGCGGTGAGGGCTTCAAGCTGACCGGCAAAATCATCCTGATCAAGTTCGTCGGCTCACCGCCTCAGGCGGCCAATCAACCGCAGCAGCAGGCCAGGCCGCAACAATCCCGGCAACAGGCGGCAGCTCAGCCAGCGCAAAACCAGCAAGCCGCGCCGCCCGACAGCTTCGACGACGACATCCCCTTCGCGCCCCTCCACCATTTAAACGGTGCCTGACATGGACCAAGAATTCGTAGAAGCCGCAAGGCGGCAAAGTGGACTGGAGGCGGCGAAAGCTGCCTTCTTTGCATCCGGAGGTCAGGCTCAACTGATCCCAATAGGCGTCGGAAAGGACAGTCCCGGCATAGAGGCACTTCCGAAGCCGGCATACGGTTATCGCACCATCGACGCGGCAAAAAGCAAGCGCGGGCGACCCATCAGCGGTGAGGTAAAGGCCGCCCTGGCCGCACAGTTAGTGGAGTGCAAAGCAGCCGGCATGTCTCGGTACAAAGCGAGTAAGCACCTCGGCATCAGCGAAACGCTATGCCGCCGGCTGATCGCCGATTACTCGCTCGACTTCCCGGCATCAGCCTGATGCGCAGGATGGTTCGAGTTCAGCAGCGCAAACGGCAGACCTGGCTGGGAATGCCGGCCAGCGGAATAGAAGAGGTTGACCATGGCCAAGAGTGGACAAGAGCGATCGGCGAAGGCTGCCGAGAAGCGGATCGAATACGACGAGAAAGAATTGCGACACCGGTGCCGGCTAGGCACCCGGCAGAAGCTTGACGAACTGATGGCCTGGAACGGAATTACTGAAATCAATGAGGCGGTGCAGAACCTGATTCTGAACGCTTATGCGCTCGGACCGACCCTTTCATTCCAGGCGATGGAAAGTCCGCGCCACAAAGTGCAGATAAGCGAAAACGTGGCGCGGATGTTTCGGAATGAGAGCTTGGCCGAGCTGAAGCGCGATCCCGGTGACGAACATTTCGCGCCACTAGCGACCTTACCGTGATCAGTTACCTCGGCTGAGTTGCACGTTCTGGGTCGTGCATTCGGAGGTGCTAACGGTATTCGTGAAAGCATTCATCTCCACAGAGCACTTCTCGATGTTCAAGCCGTTACGGCCATCACTGGAAATATTAGTGACGTATGGGCCGGCGCTTGTGCAGCCGGCCAGAACAGCGAACAAGCCCAAGGTAACAATATTGAATTTCATATGAGTCCTTTCGAGCAGTGGCCTGAGCCAACTGGTTCGCCGAAGCCGGCATTGAGATGTAGTCAAAAGCGTAGACCAACCCGAATAAACCACCCACCCTACTGTCGCATCCAGTCACAAAGGGCGGCGCCTGACTGGAGATAACCCATGGGACTACCTGTCGCAGCTCTCAGTGATGAAGAGCTGATTCATTACGCGGGCATCGACGAGGATGCTCAGCAAGAAATGGCGCGCCGATCAGTCGAGTACCGCGGCACCTACCTCGGCGAGGTCAATATGCTCAAGGGGGAGATTGAAGATCTCCGGTCTCAGCTCGAAGATGCCGAGGGATACAGCGGCGCGGCAGATGAAATGCAGGACTGCATTCAGCGCGTGTTCTACCTGCTGAAAGGTCATGCCGATATGAGCGCTGGTGAACTGGCTGAGGCGGTTGATGAGGTGATTGACGAGATATCGGACTTCGCCCGCTGACCCACCCTCACCTATTGCGCTGTTAGTCAGGAATGGTAAATCCCCTTTCCCATCATCGTGTTACCAAGGTGAAAAAAACCAGACCCATCATCTATCGAAAACATGACAGTGGTTTCGGCGAGAAGATCGCGAAGTGCTTGAAGCTCCGCAGGATCAGTCGGCATCTTTATAAGAATCGATGAGACCATTGCATCATCTAGCCTATCCATTTGGATGTATTCATAGCCAGCCAGAGATTTTCGTAGGGAATGGTGACCACCAATCTCTTTACCTGAACGAACAAGCCTCGCACAAACGGTGAACGCAAATGCGTAACCCGTGATTACCGGATCTGGAATTGGCGCGTCCTTCCACTCATGACCGTCTTTACTTTCGATCATGTATGGGCCCTCACCAATGTACTGGCCATAGTTCTCCACGAGATAAGCCATTTCATAGGTCGACCTCACTGTCGAGGCTATCTCCATAACTGGCGTACTCATGCTGACAACGAGCATAGATGCTGCAGCTAGGCCTCTCAGGTAGGCCGGCAAGTCATTTTTCTGAACGAGCTGTTTCATAGCGCACCCTCTGTTCCGGCGCCAGGCCGGGCAGAACACAAATACCCCACTTCAACGAATCACGCCAGCCGGTTGAGCTGGCGCCTTGCAAGTAGCACCAACGGTCATATTGATCTGCGCAAGGACGCTTGCGACAAAAAACACAATACCTAAAGGTGACGAATTAGGTTTCGCTATTAATTGACAGTCACTTGAAATCATTAATGCTTTCCAGTCTAGTTATATGAGCAGCCTCGAATCCTTTAAGCATATTTTGCAACCAAAAATTATTGGAATTTATATCAACACAGAGCATTTGATAGCGCTCTACACCGTCTTCATCAAGCGTATTAACCTCTTCAAGAATGCGATACATGTATGACATAGCAGCAGAGATCTCCAGATACATCGCAAGTAATAGCGGCGACCCGAGATCACTAATTGAAACACTCTCCAGTGCAGAAAGCGTGAATCTCATTAATTCTTTATTTCTCCTTAGAAAATTCATTCTAAATACCTTCAAGGGAGTACCGCAATTAACAGCTGATGCCAAAATAGCGGACTGCATGCCCGCCTCTCTAACCAATAGTAGAATAGATTCAGCCATTGCAATCAACTCAGAAGATATACGCTCTTGAGCTTTTTTTTGCTGGATTTGAACTACTCTTAATGCTGCCCAAATGGCTGCAATCGACCCAACAGCCTGAACCCAGCTTGCCAGTTCACTCCTTGTGAGCTTCAGCAGCGCGATCACGAAAATCATTGCAATAACCAAAACAATGTTTTGCACTGATATCCAGGGCTTAAACAGCTCCTTTCCGTAGTCGTTTAACATCCTTTACCCACCATAAAAATTGACGGGCAAATATACGCGGAGAAGATTCTCAATGCCTACAGCAATCGATTTGTTCGCCGGACTCGGCGGATGGTCTACCGGTGCCCGCAATGCCGGTATCGACGTACTCTGGGCCGCCAATCACTGGCCGGTCGCGGTTGAGTGGCACAGTGCTAACCACCCGGATGCGATTCATATCTGCCAAGACTTGCACCAGGCTGATTGGTCGAAGGTGCCGGCCCACGACATCATGCTGGCCTCGCCTTGTTGCCAAGGGCATTCGAAGGCACGGGGCAAGAAGTCCGGTAACGCTCAGCACGACTCGTCGCGTTCGACAGCCTGGGCGGTTGTGTCGGCTGCAGAGTTCCACCGACCGGAAGTGGTGCTCGTCGAGAACGTTGAAGAGTTCACGGACTGGGCCTTGTACCCAGCTTGGTCGCAGGCCATGGCAGCGCTCGGTTACATGCTCGCGCCGCATGTCGTTGATTGCGCAGATCTCGGTGTGCCCCAGCACCGTGTGCGCCTGTTTCTGGTCTGCACCAGAAGCAAAGCACCGCTGGACCTTCAACTGCACCAGCGCCGGCATGTTCCAGCTTCATCCTTTATCGATTTCGACGCGGGCAAGTGGAGCAAGGTCGTGAAGCCTGGCCGCGCAGAATCGACGCTGCTCCGCGTGAAGAATGGCCGGGAGCGCTTCGGTGACCGATTCATCATGCCCTACTACGGCTCTGGATCAGGCCTGACCGGTCGCTGCCTGGAGCGCCCCATCGGCACCATCACCACCCTGGACCGGTGGGCCTTGGTTCGCGGCGATGAGATGCGAATGCTCTCGGCGAACGAAGCCCTTGCTGCCATGTCGTTCCCTGCCGACACCAAGCGACCGGACAATCACCGACTGACGATGCATATGGCTGGAAACGCTGTACCGCCGCTGGCTGGTCAGCGAATCATCGAAGCACTGAACGCCGCGGCCTAACCCACCCTCACCCCTTCCGCTGAAGCGCTAGCTCATCCGGATAGACAACGTCCCGCCATCGGGCCAGCTCAGCAATCACCTTGAGCCCTGCGCGAGTCTCGGCTTCATCAAGCCTGTCATCGGGAAGGCTGAGCAGCCGTACCACCTCATCGCCGATCAGTCGTAACGCCATCACATCGACTTTCGCACTCATCGCAACCACCGTCAGGTTTGCGCCAGGTGCAAATCATCGTCCCAATTTACGAATCACGCTAGTCGTCGAGGCAGGCGCTTAAAAGAGGGGCTACTTTAGCTCTACTTCGAATTTTAAGTTTGGGCAGGAATCAGCAAGTGACTTGAGACTTTCATCAAACCAGTTTGGCGGAGACGACATCGCCATGTATTCGTCAACCATCCCAAAGATAAGAATCTGATTAAGTACATCGCTAATTTTTTTTAGCGGCAACATAGGCTGCTCAAGACCAATATTTGTTCTTATCCCTCCGAGATAAAACACTTTACCTTCAGCCTCAAATTCGAACCTCAGAGAATTAGAATAAAGGAAAACCTGATCTATCATCCAAGTGCTCAGCTCGCGAATCCCCATTCCGGGATATTTATTAGATCTTTCTCTAAGGTTGAGAAACGACTGCTTCCAAGAGAAAACCTCCACTCCGTGCGCAGACATGTCAAAAGCACGACCCATATGGCGGTTATCTGGAAAAATATCATTGTAAAGCGCATCTTTTTTCCTAAACTTTATCGCACAGTCATGCTCAATCTGTGCCAATAAGGCTTCAAATTGCTGTCGGTGCATTACATATGCCTGCATCCGAGAAAACAGCCGGCTTTGCTCGGCCGAATCTCTTGATATTCTCGCAGACTGCCAAGCAGCAATTGCAGCTACAGCAGCCGCAACAGCGGAAATACCACCAATAACATCGCTAAGCCCTACTTCTTTCTTCCAGGACATCCCATCAAGCATATTGAAATAAACGCCTCCCGCAAAAAACAGGCAAATACAAGTTACCCAAATAACCCAGTCCTTTTTCATTTTATTCTCCAGAAATCGTGATTCTGCTGATTATGCCGAAGCTGGTTTCTGGCAGCGAGAAATCTAATTCATCGACCGCCCGGGCATGCCCCGGCATAGGACGCCCATGCCCACAGAAAACAAACCGGCCGAGCCGTTCCTGCGCGAAGACCGCTACATCGTTTTGAAACTCAATCGCCTGCCGAAAGACGAGACCGAATATCTACGCGACTGCCAGTCAAAAGCGATGGTTGATTGCGTAGTGGTCGAGCACGACTGGCCTGAGTACCACCTTGTGTGGGCCATGATCGAGCATCGAATGGCCGGCAAGCCAGTTCCAGACTTCAATCTCTGGCGTCGCGCCGATGAGCTGCAACAGCGCCTGAACGCAGCGGATCAGCGCATTGATGAGCTGCTGGCGGAAATTGCAAAAGTGCGGCAAGGCCCCTGCAAGATGATCGTCGGGGACGAACTGCCATGACCAAGCGACCAATAGTCCGAACCACCACCGGTGCGACGGTGACGCTCACGATCGAGCTGACCAACCTCGGCAGTTGGGGGCCAGACTGCATGATCGATCAGGTTTATCGGCAGGCCCGTGAAGCGGCAATCGGTCGCATCAATCGAGCATTCAAAGACGACCAGCGTGGCGTCCGGATACTTGGCCCGGTAGTTGTGAAGGCGATAACAACGGATGTCGAGCTGCGCGGATAAGCCCGCAGCAAGAGGAGTACATCTGTACTCCATCCGCAATTTACTCCCTCCCCCTTCAAAGTCAGCCGCTATAGCGGCAAAGGAACAGTCATGCCTGAAGAAAATGCACTCAAGTGTTACGCGGTAGGTGATTGCGATTGGGTCGCCGCGTTCGATGAGGCTGGAGCGCGCCGAGTGCTTGAGGAAATGAACGGCGAAGAGTCCGGCGCTTATAGCGAATGGGAAGTTGATCTGGTCAGCGACAAATGGCTCGACAAGCCTTGGTGCGACGAGGATGACCGCACGAAGATTGTCGGCACCTTGCGTGAATATCTCGCCGCCGCCACTGAGCCGACCTATCTGGCCGGTACGGAGTGACGCCATGAGCAGAAGCGGATATAGCGATGATTGCGGCGGATGGGGTTTGGTGTGCTGGCGGGGCGCCGTGAAGTCGGCACTGAGCGGGAAGCGCGGCCAGTCGTTCCTGGTCGAGCTGCGCGACGCACTCGATGCGATGCCGGATAAGCAACTGGTGACCGACACGCTCGAAGCGGATGGCCAGTTCTGCACGCTGGGCGTTCTCGGCGCCAGGCGCGGGCTGGAAATGAGCTCCATTGATTCGCATTGTCGAGAAAGCGTGTCAGAGGCTTTCGGTATCGCCGAAGCAATGGCAGCCGAGATCGTCTACGAAAATGACGAGCACCCCGGAAATTACGAGATGCAGGCTGATGGTCGCGGGAAGTGGGTTGCCGAAACCCCAGAGCATCGTTGGCAGCGCATGCGCAAATGGGTCGAGTCGAACATCAAGCAGGTGACCCCATGATCTTCGCCCCGCTCTACATGCTCGGGCTTATCTACAAGGGGCCGGCTGTGAGGGCGAGAGCCTCAGTCATTCCTTTGTATCCACCCAATCAACAACAAGGTGCACCCTGAGCTTAGTAAGCCAAAAGCGAGATAACCGAATGGCACCCCCCTGAGCAAATGGTTCAGACCAACGCCGAGACCGAAAATCGCCATTGGAACGCCGGTAATAAAAATAGGGTTTCGAAACGCCTTTTGCATCGCCGCCTCCCGTTCAAGATCAATTTCATTAAACCATAAGCCTGCCGGTGACCAGCGGGCGAGGTATTCCTGTGCTCAAACAAATCGGAAAACTCATCACTGAACCGCTTCGCAAGGCCGACAAGAGCCGACCATTGCGTTGGCGCATTGGGATGCGACTGAACCACATCCACAACGACCTTCACTCCAAGCACCCGAAACTCTGGAACGCCATCGTGATGACGGCCAGAACACTGATATGCAAGCCGTTCGGCCATCGCTGGACCAGGTTCGAAGCAGTCAAGTATGGCGATTTTGGTAACTCCAGAACCTGCAGGCTCTGCCGAATCAGCCACGGACAGCACCGCGGAACCGACACCTACCACGAAACCCATCGCCAGGGCGGCTGGAACAAGATCGCCAAGCCCTAACCCTTCACCACCTTCTGCCGCCACGCGCGGCATGGAGCATCATCATGGCAAAAGTCATTGCCCAGATTACGGTAAAGCTCCCGCGCCTGATGGAGGTGAGCGAGTACAGGAAGTTGCGTTACGCCGGCGGCAAGCCGAGTGTGCAGCAGTTGAAAAAATGGATTGAGGAAGGCGAAGTGATTGGAGAGGTAAAGGGCGGGATGTACTTCGTAGATTTGCAGGCGGCCGTGATTGGATCGAACGATCCGTTGCTCGCCAAGATGATGGAGGTGGGCTAATGGCTCCGCCGCGCGCCAGAACAGTGAAGAACCGGGACCTGCCAGCGAATCTCTACCCGAACGGGAAGTACTGGCAGTACAAAAACCCGATCACCGGCAAGAAGACCAGCATCAATAAGCCAATGGCCGAGGCCATCAAGCTGGCCAATGCCGCCAACGCCAAGCTGCTGCCGCTGCTGGCAGACGACGGGGCGTTGCTGGCGATGATCACCGGTGACGCGGCGCCGAAGTTCAGCGGCTGCCTGGAGCGCTTCGAAAAGGAATGGCTGACCACCAAAACTTACGCCGCGAGCACGCTGAAGGAAATCAAATTCAAGTTGGCCCGGTACCGCGAGGACCTGGGCGACTTGATGATGGGGCAGTTGGATGTGCTGACTATCGCGGAGTACCTGGATGGTTTCGAGAACAATGCCTACACGAAGCACCGCGGGTTGCTGGTCCAGGTGTTCGCGTTCGCCGTGGCCAAGGGCCTATGCGAGCGCAATTCAGCCGAGCTGACCTTGGTCAAGAAGGAGGCCGAGAAGAAGCGCCAGCGCCATACCGTTGAGGGACTGAACACGATTCTGGAATACGTGGGGACGCCGATCTGGCTGAAACGCGCCATTCGGCTTGGGTTGCTGAGTCTTCAGCGGCGGGAGGATATCGTGGTGTGGCCGAAATCGGCCGTGGACCTCGAGCAGAACACCATCAAGGTATCGCCCGGGAAGACGCAGAACTACGGAAAGCCCGTGCACCTTGAGATCGTCATGGGCCAGGCGCTGCGGGAGGTGGTTCTGGAGTGCATAAAGTCGCCGGTTGTCTGCCCTTACCTGATCCATTACTCGCCGAAAGCACGCAAGCGGAGCCAGCTGGACGCCAAGCTACACTGGAATGCGGTGACAGCGGACTACCTTACCAAGTCATTTGCCCAGGCGCGGGACGATTCACACGCTTACGACGACATACCAGCTGGCGAGCGCCCTACCTTTCACGAGATCCGGGCGCTCGGCGCGTGGCTGTATGAGCAACAGGGTTTCGAGCAGGAATACATCCAAGGCTTGATGGGTCACGCTGACGTGAAGATGACCGAGCACTACCAAGCGGGGCACGGTGATGAAACGGTGGTTTATATGAAGGTGAAAGCCGACCTGAAGGTGTAACGCAGTGGTCGTTTGCCCAAAATATTCCCAAAGTTTGCCCAAAGGAAAAAAGCAAAAAGGGGTCACCGTTTCCGGTGACCCCTCTAGACCGCCCAGCAGAGCGGATTTTGTTTGGTAGGCGCGATTGGACTCGAACCAACGACCCCCACCATGTCAAGGTGGTGCTCTAACCAACTGAGCTACGTGCCTGCTGTGAGGCGGCATTCTACGGAATTCCGGAGGGGTGTCAACACCTTTTTTCGCGCTAACCCTATGAATATGCAAAATATTTAATTTCGCGAGTGCGAAGTGGATTTTCCGGGTGGCTGGCGGGGGATTTTTATCTCGGGTAGGATCAACGCACTCGTAAAATATATTAAACAGAGGCTGCCGGATGGCGAACACTCCCTACCCAGAGTCCTACTACGCCGCATCGGCCAATGCGGTTCCGCCACGGCCGGCATTGCAGGATGAAGTCCAGACGGATGTCTGCGTGATCGGCGCCGGTTATACCGGGTTGTCCGCTGCCCTGTTCCTGCTGGAGAACGGTTTCAAGGTGACTGTACTCGAAGCGGCCAAGGTAGGTTTTGGGGCGTCGGGGCGTAACGGTGGCCAGATCGTTAACAGCTACAGCCGTGATATCGATGTGATCGAGCGCACCGTGGGCCCAAAACAGGCGCAGTTGCTGGGTCAGATGGCGTTCGAGGGTGGACGGATCATTCGCGAGCGGGTTGCCACCTACAACATTCAATGCGATCTGAAGGACGGTGGCGTGTTCGCCGCCATGACTCCCAAGCAGATGGGTCATCTCGAGTCCCAGAAGCGTCTGTGGGAGCGATTCGGCCACACTCAACTCGAGCTGATGGATCAACGCCGAATTCGTGAAGTCGTGGCCTGCGATCAATATGTCGGTGGGATGCTCGACATGAGCGGCGGCCATATTCACCCGCTTAATCTGGTGCTGGGTGAAGCGGCGGCAGTCGAGTCCCTGGGTGGAACGATTTATGAACAATCGCCGGCGGTGCGCATCGAGCGCGGCGCGAACCCGGTAGTGCATACCCCGCAAGGCAAGGTCAGGGCCAAGTTCATCATCGTGGCCGGCAATGCCTATCTCGGCAATCTGGTTCCGGAACTCGCCGCCAAATCGATGCCTTGCGGCACGCAGGTCATCACCACCGAGCCGTTGGGCGAAGAACTGGCGAAAGCCCTGCTGCCACAGGATTACTGCGTCGAAGACTGCAATTATCTGCTCGATTACTACCGCCTGAGCGGCGACAAGCGTCTGATTTTCGGTGGTGGCGTGGTGTATGGCGCGCGGGATCCGGCGAACATCGAAGCGATCATTCGCCCGAAGATGCTCAAGGCGTTCCCGCAGCTCAAGGATGTGAAAATCGATTACGCCTGGACCGGCAATTTCCTGCTGACCCTGTCGCGCCTGCCCCAGGTCGGACGGTTGGGCGACAACATCTACTATTCCCAGGGCTGTAGTGGCCACGGCGTGACCTACACGCATTTGGCAGGCAAGGTATTGGCCGAAGCACTACGCGGTCAGGCAGAACGTTTTGATGCGTTTGCCGACCTCCCTCACTACCCATTCCCCGGCGGACAAATGCTGCGCACGCCGTTTGCGGCATTGGGCGCGTGGTATTACGGGTTGCGGGACAAGTTCGGGTATTGACTGCTAAAGATCAGCATCGAAAGATCGCAGCCTTCGGCAGCGCCTACATGGGAATGCGTTTGGCTGCGTTCTTCTGATCTTAAAGACGATCCCGTGGGATACCGCTGCGAATCCGCAGAATGTCCGCCAGCACCGCCAGCGCAATTTCCGCTGGCGTCTTGCTGCCCAGGTTCAGGCCGATGGGCGCGTGAATCCGCGCCAACTCTGCATCCCCCAGCCCACCAATCCGCCGCAAGCGCTCGAAACGCTTTTGCGACGTCTGCATGGAACCCATCACGCCGATGTAAAACGCATCTGTGCGAACCGCTTCCATCATCGCCAGGTCATCGATGCGCGGATCATGGGTCAACGCCACCACCGCGGTATCGCTGTGGCAGCCACCATCGGCGATGAACACCGACGGCAGTTGACGACGAATCTCCACGCCATCCAACACGACGCCTTCAAGCACTTCGTCCCTCGGATCACACAGGATCACCTCGAACCCCAGACCGACAGCGAACTCGGCACAGGCTTGAGCGACGCTGGAATACCCAGCCAGCAGCAAGCGCTGGGCCGCGCCGATACGCACGCGAACCCGATCGATTTCACGCTCGATGCGCACGCCCTGTTCACGATCATCGAACAGACTGCGCGCACCGTTGGCCAGGTCGACTTCACGGATCAACCGACGTCGCCCCAACAGCGCTGACTCCAGTTCTCGCAGATGCGCCTGAACCTCGCAATCGGCTTCAAGCTTCTCCACCAACACATCGAGCACACCGCCGCAGGGCAGGCTCACCCGCGAGCGCGGATCATCGCCTTCGCCGTAACGAACGACGCTGACTGCGTTCTCGAACGCCCCCTCGGCGACGCGCTCGAGGAAATCCTCTTCAACGCAGCCACCGGACAGCGAGCCGATCCATTGCCCGTGAGCATTCACCGCCAACAACGAGCCCGGCGCGCGCGGCGCCGAGCCGTAGGTCGCGAGCACCGTGCAGAGCCAGATGCGCTGACCGGCCGTCGACCACTCCAGCGCCCGGCGTATCACTTGCAGATCGAGATGCTGCATGGTCAGTGCGCCTTGTGCTCGAGCGGCGGCGCATCGGCCCGCAACTTCTGCACGTTGTTCACCGCAAGATCACCCGGCTGACCGCCCCATCCCTGACGCAGATAGTTCAGCAGGTCGGTGAGCTGTTCGTCGTTCAGCTTCTGGACGAACCCCGGCATCGGCTGCATGTGCTCGAACCCGGAGAATTTCTGTTCACCGATACCGTCGTCGATTACACGCACCAGATTGCGCGGATCTTCCAGGCGCAACGTAGTGTTGCCGCGCATGGCCACCGCGATGTGCGGCTTGCCCTCGCCACCTGGCGCGTGGCAACCGGCGCAGACATTCAAGTATTCCTGACGGCCACGCTGGGCGCTTGGGCTCAGTTTGTCGAAAGGCACTTCGGTGAGGACTTTCGCCGCCGGTGGCTGATCGCCGAGCAGGAAGGTCGCCATCGCCGCCAAGTCAGGGTCCGTGAGGCCCTGAGTGCTGTTGTGGAACACCGGGAACATCTCGTTGAACATCGTGCCCTGGGCGCTCATGCCGTGCTTGAGGAACGAGCTCAGGTCCTGATGGTTCCAGCCGCGAGCCGCCAGGTCATTGGCCAGCAGGCTCGGCGCCAGATAACCATTGAGAATGCCGCCGGTCATGCGCTTGTCCATCTGCATCGCACCGGGCAAGCCACGTGGTGTGTGGCACTCACCGCAGTGACCTAGTACGTCGACCATGTACTGGCCACGCTTCCAGTCTTCGCTTTTGCCTTCGGCAGACTCCAGCTTCACATCCTTGCCGTACATCATGTTCCAGCCCATCAGGCCCAGGCGCACGTTGAACGGAAAGCTCAGGCTGGTGACCGGCGCGGCACGCTCGATCGGCTCGACGGTTTTCAGGTACGCATGAATCGCGTCGGAGTCTGCACGCGGGATCAGGTGATACGAGGTGTAAGGCATCGCCGGATACAGGTTCGCGCCATCGCGACGCTTGCCTTCGGTCAGTGCGGCGAAGAAGTCTTCATCGCTGTACGAACCAATGCCGTGCTCTTTGCTCGGGGTGATGTTGGTGCCGTAGATCGTGCCGAACGGCGAGACGATCGGCAGGCCGCCAGCATACGGCGCGCCACCCGGTGCGGTATGGCACGCCATGCAATCGGCGGCGCGAGCGAGGTATTCGCCTTGCTTGACCTGCGTGTCATCGGCGTGGGCCAGCAATACCGGCGCGGCCAGGCCGACCGCCAACGTCAGGCGGGACAGTAGATGCTTCATGCTTAACCCTCCTTGACCAGGCCGAGATCGGTCAGCACGTTGCGCGTGGCACTGTAGTAGCGCACGTACCCGGTGCAACGGCAGATGTGATGACCAAGGCTGTCTTCGATGACTTTTTCCAGCTGGCTTTTGACGATCGGCTGACGCTGCAGTTTTTCCACCAGCACGGTCGCGGCATTGACGAAGCCCGGCGCGCAGTAGCTGCACTGAAAGGCGAACTCATCAACGAAGCGCTGCTGGATCGGGTTCAGTTCAGTGACCTTGCCCTGTTCGTCGCGGGTCGCATGACCTTCGATGGTGCGTACTTTCTTGCCTTCGAAATAGTGCGCGCCGGTGATGCAGGTGCGCACTTCTTCGCTGGTGCCGTCCGGGTTGTCGACGATCACCACGCAGGCGTGGCAGATGCCCTGGCCGCAGCCCAGGCGCGAACCGGTGAGGTTCTTGTATTCATGCAGGTAGTCGATCATCGGCAGGTCATCAGGGATGTCCACCGGGCCGACGGATTGACCGTTGAGGGTCAGTTGAAGCGGACGGTTAGCCATTGAGGGCCTCCTTGATGCGAGCAGAAGTGATAGGCAGGTCGCGGACACGTTTACCGATGGCATGGGCCACGGCGTTACCGATGGCACCCACCACCGGGATCATCACCACTTCGGCGATGCCCTTCGATGGATCGCTTGGCGACAATGGCGGCAGGATTTCCGCCGTCTGTTTCCACACCGCAACGTGGCGCGCCATCGGCAAGCGGTAACGGTTGAAGTTCCAGTCACCCTCCCCCGGCCCGCCTTCGTACAACGGCATTTCTTCCATCAGCGCATGGCCGATGCCCATGGCGATGCCGCCTTCGAGCTGCCCCTTGACCAGCTCTTCCACCAGCACCCGACCGCACTCGACCCACGAGTGATGGTTGAGTACCGACACTTCGTTCGAACCCTTGTTGACCTTCACTTCCACCAGCGTCGCGACCGGACTGTAGTAAGTCACCGCTGCGTTGTTCAACTGGGTTGCCGGGTAGGCGATGTTCTGCCGATCCAGCAGATGGAAACCGGCGCTGTTCATCTGCGCGAGCTTCGCCTTCGGCGCACCGTCGCCGTACTTGACCGCGAGGCCATCGAGCGGCAAACGCTCACGCACGCCATCGATGCTGTACTCGGCTTCGGCCCAGCTCCAGCGGTTGAAGCCATGCACGGTTGCGCCGGTCACCAGGCCGCGCTCGTGAGCGCGCTTGGCCAGCACGGCGAAAGGCAGGGGCTCCATGCCGTTGGCAGTGAGTTTGCCGTCGACCCAATGGGCGTCTTCGCGGCGCACCACGTAAGGGTTGGCCTGGCCGCCGTAAGGACCTTGTCGCCAGATCTCCATCGCCGCCGGCCACAAGCCGTGGTTGAACAGCACGCGCGCCGCTTCACGGGTGGCGTGGCTGAAGTAGTACGCCGAGTTGGTCGCCGACGAGGCCGATGCAACCTTGCCAACCCAACGAGGATTGCGCAGGAAGCTGTCCTGCTCGGCCTGGCTCATGATGTACGGATTGCCGCCACTGATCAGCTGCAACTCTTTCCATTCGGTTTCGCCGGTCTTCACTTCATGCGCCGGCAGACCGAGGAAGTCGGCCACCACCATCGCCTGGGAGGTGGACATACCGGTGCCGATTTCGATACCGATGTGACGCAGATTGATACGGCCATCGGCGGTGAACTCGACGCTGGCCATCGGCGCTTCGGAACCGGTGCCGAAGTCTTTCTGGCAGATGGCAAAACCGACGCCGTACCAGTTATCCGGATCCGCGGCTTCACGCTGTTTCTTGATCGCGTCGCGGTTTTTCCAGGTGTCGTGAACGGCCGCTTTGTCGAGAATCTCGTGCAGGCGCAAAGCACCGGCCGGGATCGCGCCCTGGGTATTTTTCATGCCCGAGCGCAGTGCGTTCTTGCGGCGCAGCTCAATGGCATCGACACCCAGGCGACCGGCGATTTCATCGACCATCATCTCGGTGGCCGCCATGCTCTGCAGGGTGCCGTAACCGCGCATCGACCCGGCCTCGACGGCGCGGGAGTGATAGGCCGTGACCTGCAAATCGTTCTGCGGCATGTAGTAGATCGACTGCGCCGCCGTGGCGCCAACTGCCGCCACCGATGGGCTGTAGTTGATCCGTCCGCCGCCGTCGACGCTCATCTCGGAGCGGAAAATCTTGAAGCTGTGGTCGGTCTTGTCCACCGCCAATTGGTAGCGAATATCGAACGGGTGACGCTTGATGCCGCTCTGGAACTGCTCGTAGCGGTCGTTGGCCAGGCGCACCGGCACACCGGCGCCGTACAACGCGGCCAGCGCTGCGTAGTAGACGAAAATGTTGTGGTCTTTCGAGCCGTAACCGACGGTGTAACCCGGGTGCATGTTCAGGTTGGCCAGGCCGAAACGCGACGGCGCGATCATCTTCGCGGTCTCGGTCGCCGTTTCCAGCGGGCACTGTGTCGCCACCACGAAATGCAGGGTCTTGGTCGCCGGGTCGTACCAGCCATTGCCGTTGTCCGGCTCCATCGCGGCCGGTTCGATTGACGGCGTCTTGTAGCGCTCGTCGAATACCAGCCAGTTATCCGGTGGCGTGTCGATCTGCTGCTTCATGCGCTCGGCGTAGAACAACCCGCGCTCGGTCAGGTTTCCGTGCAGATTGGGCTGGGAGTTCCACACCGGACGCCGGTTTTTCAACATCGGGAACAGGATCGAATCCTTGAGACTGGCAAACTCGTCTTCGTCCGCCGAGGTCGCGCCGCCGACGCGCACGTAACGGAAACTGCCGTACGGATCGCCTTCGTAGAACGGCACCTGAGCACCGTAACGAATCGCTTTGTCATTGAATTTGAGTTGGTTCTTGGCCTGGCGGAAACGCTCGAAATCGTTCCAGATCAGGATCGCCACCGGGTGACCGATGAACATCGGCACCTTGCCGGCCGGCAGCAACGGATCGGGGGCGTGTTCTTCGGGGAACACGATGCCGTCCTTGATCAGGTCTTCGGCGGTGACGATGCGATCCGGCTGCAAATCGGCGCCGAGCCACGACAGGTCGTAGCCTGCGTAGATGCGGTCGGCCTTGATGGTTTTCAGCAACATGGCGTGGCCCTGCTGCTGCGGCCAGCCCGGCATGTCCTTGGCGCGGATGTCGCGGGCAAAGACCTTGCTGCCGCAGACCTTGGACAAGGCATCGTTACGGGCACGCGCCTTGCCGTTGTTGCCGAGCCACTGTTCGGACGGCACGGTCACGCTGTTTTCCATCAAGGCTGCCAGCGCCTGGCTGCTCAATGGTGTGAGCGTCACGCTCACACCCGCTACCAGCCCGCCTTGAAGGAACGAGCGCCGGGATATTTCACGGTTGGACATGGATCATCCTCTGGGCGGTTATGGGGTCCGCCCTTCTGGTTATGTGCTGGAAATCTCGAGTCTTGCAGAAGCCCTTTTTGACGAAGCAAAGGGCTGTGATGACAGTGCAAAGCTGACCGAAAGGTTAACTTTAAAGGTTTATGGGCTTATGGAAAACAAAAAACTGACTGAAGAATCAAAAAACCGCGGCTTTTCGACGCAGCAGATCAATGAACAAGCCCAACTCCCGACTGATATGTTCGCCCTTGCGCAACATCAACCCGAATGGCGTCATCTAGACATCCAGCGCCATCACCTGGCCCATTTCAAGATAGTCGCGCAATGCAGTTTACGACAGCACCATGATCGCGTCGGTCGTTGAACAGCGGCTATCTCTTTGCTGGCGAGGGTCGATCCGCTCACTCATCGGCATTTCCCCGGACGTAGCAACGGACAGGTCGAACAGTAATCAGCGGGCTCGGTGGCCAGGTAATAGAAGCAACAGGTTCGGCGAAAGCGAATGCTACGCTGCCCTTCGTCCACCAGCGTCGGCGGTCGGCGGAAATGGCTCAGCGGGTTGTAATCCAGACCGAACAGCGCAGGCTCGGCTTGTGTCAGCAGCCAATTGAAATCCGCTTCACAGCGCTCGCGCACTGACGGGTCCTCGATTTTCGCCATACGCTTTTCATACAGCGAATACACCCGCACAGCCGTGTTTTCCCAAAGAATGCGCCGGGAAACTCCACCGACCCGGTTGAAGGTTTGCCACAACGGCTTCAGCAGTCCGGCGAACAGTCCCTGCACCAGGGCTTCCCGCCAGGCCTCGCGCTCATTCAGACCATAGGTCAGCGGCGAACCATGATGCAGCGGTATCGAAGACGTCCACAGCCCCTCATCGTGACCGTATTCGATCACCGTGTTGTCGAGCGTCAGCAATAGCCCTTTGTCATACGCCGACATCGCATACAAACAGGCACCGGTCGCCAGAAACGACAAACGCTTGCCCAGTAGCGAGGCCGTAATCGCCCGGGTTGGCGAGCCGATCATCGGGCCCAAGGCGTCCAGCAGTTGTTCGCACCGTTCCTCCTGCAACAAATCCCGGGCCATCAGCGAACGCAACGGATCGCGTCCGGTGCCGTCCTTGAGCCGCAACCCACCCGAGAGCACCGCCCACTCCTTTGCCGTGAAATGACGCGCCAGACTCATTGCGGCAACTCCCGACCGAAGGGAATGCACAGCGGCGTCCCGAAGAACGGATCGGGAATGATTCGGCAGTTGAGGTCGAACACGGTCTTGACCAGCGCCTCGGTCAACACCTCGTCGGGTCGCCCCTGGGCAAAGGCCGTCCGGTTGTGCACCGCGACCATGTGGTCGGCGTAACGACAGGCCAGGTTGAGGTCGTGCAGCACCATGATGATGGTTTTGTTTTCGAGCCGATTGAGGTCGCGCAGCAAGTCCAGCACTTCGATCTGGTGCGCCAGGTCGAGAAAGGTGGTGGGTTCATCAAGCAGCACGATGCCGGTGTCCTGGGCCAGGGTCATGGCGATCCACGCACGCTGGCGTTGCCCGCCGGACAACGCGTCCACCGGTCGGTCCGCCAGGGCCTGCAGACTGGTTTGCGCCAGAGCGCGGTTGACCATGGCTTCGTCTTGCGCCGACCACTGTTGCATCCAGCTCTGATACGGATAACGCCCCAGCGCCACCAGCTGCCTGACGGTGATGCCCTCCGGCGCGCTGGGGGTCTGAGGCAGAATGGCCAACTCCCGGGCCACGGCGGCCGTGGACTTTTGCTGGATATCCACACCGTTGAGAATCACCATGCCCTGTTGCGGTTTGAGCAGTCGGGCGAAGGATTTGAGCAAGGTGCTTTTGCCGCAGCCGTTGCTGCCGATCAGTACCGAAATCTTGCCCTGGGGCAGTTGCATGTCCAGCGCATCAATAATCACCTGGCGCTGATAACTCAGGGTCAGGCCGCGACTTGCAATCGACGTCATACGTTGAATTCCTCAATGACGCTGTTTGATCAACAAATAGAGAAAAAAGGGTGTGCCCAGCACGGCGACAAAAATCCCGGCCGGCAGATCCAGCGGCAAAAACAGGACACGCCCGGCGAGGTCGGCCAGCACCACGAGGTTCGCCCCGACCAGCGCCGCCATCGCTGCCTGACCACCGAAACCCGGGGCCACCAGACGCCTGGCAATGTGCGGCGCAATCAGCCCGACAAAGGCTATCGCCCCGCCCCAGGCAATCGCCGCACCGGCCAATGCCACGCTCACCAGCAACAAACCGGCACGCAGCCACTGCACGCGAACGCCGATGCCCTGAGCCAGAGAGTCATCCAGCTGTTGCACCCTCACCTGCCGGGCCAGCAGCACCAGCAGCGGGCAAATACCCAACAACCAGCCACCCAGCGCCAACGGCTCCGGCCAACTGGCGCCGTACACGCTGCCGGTCAGCCAGACATACGCCGACAGGGTTGTGGTCAACGGGCTGAAGACCAGAATGAAGGTGGTCGCGGCGGTCAACATCGCGCTGATGCCGACCCCGATCAACACCAGGCGCAGCGGGGAGGCCCCCTGCTTCCAGGCCAGCAAATAAATCGCCAATGCCGCCAGCCCCGCCCCGAGCATCGCCGCCAGCGGCAGATACTGTTGGCCCAATGCGACGGAGAAAAACGACAGATACAGCACCGCCGCCGCACTGGCGCCGCTGGTGATACCCAGCAGGTCGGGCGACGCCAGCGGGTTGCGGATGATGCTTTGCAGAATCAGCCCGGACACCGACAACGCCGCCCCCACCAACGCCGCCAGCAGCATGCGTGGGAAGCGCAGTTGCTCGACAATGAACGTCAGGCTGGCGTCCTGGTTCGACAGCAGAACCCTCAGCACCTCCAGCGGCGACAGCATGACTTTGCCCAGCGACAGCGAGCCGAGCATGATCAGCACCGTCACCATCAATGCCGACAGCAACCGCCACACAGTGGTGACGTTGATCCGCCGGGAAAACCCGCTACGGCGCCAGGTCAGGACCTTATCCATAACGACCTCCACGCCGGGCCAGCAGAATGAAAAAAGGAGCGCCGAACAATGCCGTCATCACACCCACCGGCACCTCCTGCGGCAGGATCAACACCCGCGACAAGGTATCGGCCAGCAGCAGGACAATCGCACCAAGCAGCGCGCAACCCGGCAGTAACCAGCGATGATCGATGGACAGGCCCTTGCGTACCATGTGCGGCACCAGCAAGCCGATAAACCCGATGCTGCCGGCCAAGGCCACGGCACTGCCCGCCAGACAGACCACCAGCACGCTCATCAGCAGCCGGATCAACCCGGTGCGCTGGCCCAGGCCGGTGGCGATCTCCTCGCCGGCGTTAAGCACGTTGACCTGCCCCGCCAGCAACATCGCGCCGAACAGCCCGAGTACGCCACATATCAGCAGGGGCGCGGCGACCGACAGGCTGCGCTCGGTCAACGAGCCCGCCAGCCAGAACAGCACCGTGTCCAGCCCCTCCTGATTGACCACCAGCAACGCCTGGCTGAATGCGGAGAACAACGCGGCCATCGCCGCCCCCGCCAGCACAATGCGCAACGGGCTGAGACTGCCCTGCCCCATGTTGCCGATCAGCCACACGATGCTACCGGACACGGCCGCGCCGATGAACGCACACCACAGCCAGGTATCCGGAGAGGACAGGGAAAACACCGAGGAGCACAGGATGATAAAGAAGGTCGCGCCGGCATTGATCCCGAACAAACCGGGGGACGCCAGCGGATTGCGCGTCAGCGCCTGCATCAAGGCCCCCGCCACGGCCAGGCTCGCGCCCACGGCCATCGCCATCAAGGTGCGCGACAGGCGTGTGGTGGTCACCAGCACATGGCTGACGCTGAGCGGGTCGGGATTCACGAACGCTGCTGCAATGTGCGACAACGGAATCCAGGTCGCTCCGACCGCCAGGCTCATTACGCCGCTGAGCAGCAACACGATCCCGGCGCAGCACAGCTTCAAACCATTGCTCATCAGGACAGGTCCGCCGTGATCAGCCGCGCAACGTCATCAAACATGAGGTTCGCCCCGAGCATTCCGCCCGACAGACTCCAGGCCACCCCATCGACCCGCCACACCTGCGCCTGCTGCGGTGCTCGCATTTGCTGCCACAACGGATGCTGCACCAGGCTTTCATAGTTTCGTTGCACTGCCGGTTTATCCTCGCGCAAGAAGACAAAGAAAATGTCGGCATTGACCACCGCCAGACTCTCTTTGCTGGTGAGTTTGATCGATACCCCATTCGCCGCCCGACTGGCGTCACTCCAACCGAACCCCAGCTCGGTGATCACCGAACCAGGAAAGCTTGCCGGTAAATAACTGCGGATATGGTCTTCACGGACATCCAGAATCGACACCGTTGGCGGCCAGCGCCCGGCAAACTTGTGCTGCAGTTGCTGGCGCAGTTGTGCCGTGCGTAGCTGCCAGCGGGCCAACACCTCCTCGGCCCGCTGCTGGCGGTGCAAGGCCAGGCCCATCAACGCCAAGGTCTTTTTGAACTCGAACACTTCCTCCAGCATCACTACCGGGGCGATCTGCCCGAGCAGCGGTGCGATGCGCTCATGGCGAAAGCGCGAGGCGATGATCACGTCCGGCTTGAGCAGCGCGATGTCCTCAAGGCTGGGCTGGGTTTCCAGGCCGACATGGGGCACCAGCTCCAGCGTCGAGCGCAGATAGCGATAGGTGGGCTTTTCACTCCAGGAATCGACGATGCCGCAAGGTGTGATACCCAACGCCACGGCGCTGTCGGTGGCGCCCTGAAACAGGGTGATCACCCGCAGTGGCGCGACGTCGGCCCGGGCCCACGCCGACGGGACACACTTGAGTGCAAGTACGCCCAAAGACAGGCGCAACAGCGTACGCCTGGAGGGCGTGTTGATCTGTCCGTTCTTGAGCGGGCAAGTGAGGCTGGGCATGCTCTGGTCCTCTGCAATCGATGCATGACACAACTCGGCAGCGCCCTTCCCTGTGGCGCAACGCACGGTTGAATCGATTCAGAAGTCGACGGTTGCCGAAAGGAGGTAGGTTCGTGGCGTCGCGAGCGTCAATCCAGGCTCACTGTCATCCGAGGCCCCGGCGGAACTCCAGTAGCGCTTGTCAGCCACGTTCTCGACATTGGCCCGCAGGGTGATGTTCTTTTCCTCGACCTTGAAGGCATAGCGCGCGCCCACGTCGACACGCGTCCAGGAATCGATTTCCTTGTTATTGGACTGGTCCAGGTACTGCGAGCTGGAATAGAGACTGCGGCTGGTCAAGGTCAGGCCTTGTACATTCGGCACGTCCCACTCGGCGCCCAGGTTGACGTTGTATTCCGGCGTGGCAGGCGCGCGGTTGCCGTCAAAGGTGCCCTTGGTGGTATCGGTCAGCTCGCTGTCGATGTACATGACACCGCCGAGCAGACGGAAACCTTCGAGCGGCTCACCGAACACACTGACTTCCACACCCTTGTTTTCGCGTTTGCCGTTCGGACCGAAAACCCGCGTCGTGGCGTTGGTTTCATAAGCCGGTTGCTTGATCCGGAACACCGCGGTGGTGATGGCAAACGCCCCCGCATCATATTTGGCACCGACCTCGACCTGCCGACTGATGAACGGCGGGAATATCTCGTCTTCGTTCACCGAGGTCGAAGGCGCGATCTTGCCCTGGCTCAGGCCTTCCATGTAGTTGGCATACAACGAGAGCTTGTCGGTGGCCTTGAACAGGATGCCGCCCGAGGGCGAAACCTTTTCCTCATCGTAGGCCGTGTCGCCTTTGACATCGTCCGCCCAATCATCGACCTGCACTCGCTGCCAGCGAGCGCCGAGGGTCAGCAGCACCCGATCATCGAAAAAGCCCAGTGTGTCGGACAACGCGACGCTGCTGGAGCGGTTCTCGGTATACACCTCGGAATCAAGGCGCGTGGGATTGATGGGGGTCGGTGTCTGCACCGGGTTGTAGATGTTGCTCGGCGCAGCGGCATAACGGGCGCCGCCGTTTTCGAAATCCATATAGAAATAACTGGCAGCCAGGTTGACCTCATGGCTCACCGGACCGGTATGGAACCAGTTGCGCACCCCGACGTTGGCCGTCCGGACATTTTCGTCACGAGTGAAGTCACGTGGCAGAACGCTGAAGTTACCTGCGTTGTTGGTGACCGCTACGGCGTGCCGGAGGAAGTCATGATTACTTTTACGCGCGCCCGCACCGGCGTACACCATGACGGCATCGCTGACATCGTACTCGCCGGTCACCGTACCGAAGGTGTCCTTGGTACGCGCATTGCTCCACGGCTGCGCATAGTTGTGGCGAACATCGCTGGCGTGCGGAACCTGAGCGTTGGCGCCGACCTGCACGCGTTCCTGCGGGGCGTCGGTGTCACGTTCGTTATGTCCGACGTCCGTCGAGAGCCGCAGGCGTTCACCGCGAAAATCCAGGCCCAGCACAGCCATCTCGCGATCAACACTCTGGTGATCCCATTCGGTATCGCCGGACTGCTTCACGCCGTTGAAACGAACACCGAACATGTCCCCCTCACCAAAGCGCCGACCGATGTCCACGGCCCCGCCGACCTGGCTGTCGGAAGCGTAGTTGCCGGTAAACGAAGTGATGGGCACGTCGGTGGCGCGCTTGGGCACCACGTTGATCCCGCCACCCACGCTACCCCGTGGCGAGATGCCATTTATGAGCTGGCTCGGGCCTTTGAGGATGTCGACGCGATCGGCCATTTCCATATCGATGGTGTATGTCGGCAGAATGCCGTAGAGACCGTTGTAGGAGACGTCACTGTTGAACAGGCTCATTCCGCGAATGGTGAACTGCTCATACCGCCCACCCGCCGGGTTGGTGGCGCGAACCGAGGGATCGCTGGCCACGAGGTCGCCCAAGGTACGCGCCTGCAGGTTTTTCACCAACTCACTGGTGTAGGTGGTCTCGCTGAACGGCGTTTCCATGAAATCTTTCGAGCCCAGCAAGCCTTGCGACCCACGGCGTGCCACCTGCCCGCCGACATACGGATCACCGTCCGCCGTGTCCGCCGTCGCGTAAATGGAGGTAGCACCCAATTGCAGGCTGCCGCCGGTTGGTGCCGGGGTCAGCATGTACGCCTGTTCACCCACCGGCTGCAATTGCAGACCGGAACCCTGCAGCAATTGGGCGAAGCCCTCCTCCACCGCGAAGTCGCCGGACAGACCGGGGCTGGTGCGCCCCCTCACCAGTGCCGGGTCCACTGACAGATTGACCCCGGCCAACCCCGCGAAACGAGTCAGCGCAGCGTCGAGGCTACCGGCTGGCACCTGATAGCTGCGCCGAGGCGCGTCTTCGGCCCAACCGGCAGTGATGAATAAGGGGCAGGCACTCAGGCTCAACAACAGACTCAAGTGCAACAACGGGCGCAACCTGGATGGAGCCGGACGCATACTGCTAGACATCACTGCGAGCATTGAGAATCTCTCTGATTTCGTTTCACTTGCCTTGAATGACAAGCGACACGAAAAAAGGGGACACGCTTTAAACACTATTTTTGCGCGGTACCAGCGTTACCCAGTAACGCGTACGTGAATGCACTTCCAGTGGCAGGCTGGCCGCCAGCAAAGCCAGAATACGATCGGTGTCTTCAAGGCGAAAACTGCCGGTGATGCGCAACGATTCCAGCTCGGGTTCCCAGCGCAACACGCCCGGACGATAGGTGCGGAGTTCGCGCAGGAAATCCCCCAAGGGTTGGTTCTGCGCCATCAGCACACCCTCACGCCAGCCCGGGGCGAGTACGTCAAATGGCTCTACGACACTAGCACCCGCCGCTTGAAGGCTGACCTGCTGGCCGCCGCGCAACGAAAAGACCGGTCCGTGCAGAGGCTGCAACTGCACTGTGCCCTTGAGCACCGAGACCTTGCAGCCCATCTGCCCCTGACGAACACACACCTCGCCCTGACTGACGACCACTTGCCCAAAGCGCGTGAGAATTGTCAGCGGCGACATCCCGGGTACATTCAGTGCCATTTCGCCTTCCACGAGGGTCAGGTGCCGGCTCTTCAAGTCGATATCGACGGCACTGGCGGTGTTCAGTTGCACAGCGCTGCCATCGACCAACCGGACTTTTTTACTTTCCCCGGTGGCGGTCCGAAGGTCGGCGCTCCAGACATCCAGAGGTAACTGTCGACTGATCAGCCAGGCAGTCGGCAGCAAAGCCACCGCCCCGACGGCGCGCTTGAGCACCGTACGTCGACTGGCTTGTGGTCGGTCGAGACTGGCCATGGCCAAGGCCGAAGGCAGAACGGCAAAGCGTTGGCGCAAGAGTTGTGCTTTCTGCCAGGCCTGCTCATGGCTGGAATCGCTATCGCGCCAGCTCTGCAACAACGCCCGGTCCCGCTCATTGGCGTAGCCGGATTCCATGAGGGCTAGCCACTGCGCGGCGGCCCGCACGGTTTGGCGGGTTTCAGCCGAAGGTGGCGAGCCGATCACATTTCCACCAGCAGGCAATGTTCGTAGGCTTGAGCCATGTAGCGCTTGATCGTGCGCTCCGATACTTGCAGACGCTCGGCAATCTCTTGGTAGCCCAGGCCTTCCAGTTGACTCAAAAGAAATGCTCGGCGTACCGGGCCCGGCAACCCATCGAGCAATTCGTCCAGGGCTTGCAGGGTTTCCAGCAGGATCCAGCGCTCCTCGGGAGACGGGACGCAGTCCTCGGGCAGCAACGCCAATGCATCGAGATAAGCTTGCTCCAGGCTGCGGCGCTTGTAGAAGTTGGCCAGCAGCCGCTTGCCGACTGTCGCCAGGTAGGCGCGAGGCTCTTGCAGGTCGGCGATGCGCTGGGAGCTGGCGAGCAAACGAACGAAGGTATCCTGACTCAGATCCGCCGCGTCGCTGCCATTGCCCATGCGTCGTCTCAACCATCCTTCGAGCCAGCTCCGATGGTCGCGGTACAGGTCGTGGAAGGTTTGCTCCGGCGGCAACGCTGCATCACTCATCTAAAGAAACCCTGCGCGAAGAAATATTTTAAATGCGACTCATTCTAATTAGTGTTGAGAGGTCAAACCAAGTCCTTTGTGCGAATTGCACCCGGTAAAGGCTTGAATAATTTGATCACAGACCGAGATATCGGCCGCGCGGCGCCGGTTTATCGAGGCAGCGGACTATTGAGGGGATTTTCAAGAGGCATCGGCCATCCGCGCTTGGTCGGCAGATGCGAAACCCTGAAGGTCGTGAGGAAGGAGAAAAAGACAAATCGCAGACACAAAAAACCCCGGTCTTTCGACCAGGGTCTTTGCTATCGACTCGAAGTAACCAGTGGTTTCTTCGTAGCTCCAAGGCGTTCAGTGGGCCTCGGGGCAGATATGGCGCAGCGGACGGGACTCGAACCCGCGACCCCCGGCGTGACAGGCCGGTATTCTAACCGACTGAACTACCGCTGCGTATCGCTTTGAGCTGACGCTCAATTAACTCGTCTGATTAAAAGCTCTGAGACTTTTCAATCTCTCTTTTAATCTCGAATCAGGGCGAACCTGACTCGGAAAATATGGCGCAGCGGACGGGACTCGAACCCGCGACCCCCGGCGTGACAGGCCGGTATTCTAACCGACTGAACTACCGCTGCGCGTCGGTGGAGGCATTTCAGCCTACCTCTTGCTTTCGCAAGTCTCTCGGAAGTGGTGGGTGATGACGGGATCGAACCGCCGACATTCTGCTTGTAAGGCAGACGCTCTCCCAGCTGAGCTAATCACCCGTTTGCATCTCCGAGGCCGCGAAATTTACGCAGGTAGCGAACCTAAGTCAATAGTAGGATTGAAGTTTTTCTGAAAAAGACGAAATCCGCATAAAACCTGTAGGAGCTGGCTTGCCAGCGATGGCGGCCTGCCAGCCAACCTGGATGCCGAATGTTCCGACCGATCGCGAGCAGGCTCGCTCCTACGGTTGATCAGATCCGCCAGCGTCACTCGCTGTAGATCATTTTCTTGGTCATACCGCCGTCGACCACAAACTCCTGGCCCGTAACGAACCCTGCGTTCCTGGACAACAGCCACGCCACCATCGCCGCCACATCCTCAACCGTCCCCACCCTGCCCGCCGGATGCTGGGCATGATCGGCATCAGTCAGTGGTTCGGCACGGCGTGCCGAAGGGTCGCGCGCATCGATCCAGCCAGGGCTGACGGCGTTGACCCGAATCTCCGGGCCCAGGCTGATTGCGAGCGCGTGAGTCAGGGCCAGCAGGCCGCCCTTGCTCGCCGCGTAAGCCTCTGTGTCAGGCTCCGACTGCCCGGCACGGGTCGAAGCCAGATTGACGATCGCCCCGCTGTGAGCGCGCAGGTACGGCGCACAGTGCTTGGCCAACAACATCGGCCCACTGAGGTTTACCGCCAGCACACGATTCCAGTAGGCCAGATCAAGGCTTTCCAGAGTGATGTTGTGCGGATCCGCAACCGCGGCGTTACAGACCAGCGCATCAAGACGCCCGAATTGGCCCAACACCTCGGCAACACCGAGTGCCACCTGCCCTTCGTTCGAGACATCCATGGCAATGAACCAGGCGCTATCACCCAGGACCTTCGCCACTTTCGACCCGCGCTCGCGGTCCAGGTCCGTCAATACGACTTGCCAGCCTTCGCTGATCAGCCAGGCGGCAATCCCCAAGCCAATACCTCGCGCCGCACCGGTTACCAGTGCGACACGACCATTGGAGCCAGCGGACGGCGTGGACAACTCGATCACAGCGCAGCCAGACCGCGTGCCAGATCGGCTTGCAGATCGGCCACGTCTTCGAGGCCGACAGCAACGCGAATCAGACTGTCACGAATACCGGCTGCTTCACGCTCTTGCGGCGCCAGACGTCCGTGCGAAGTTGTGCTCGGGTGCGTGATGGTGGTTTTGCTATCGCCCAGGTTGGCGGTGATCGAAATCAGTCGCGTGGCGTCGATAAAGCGCCAGGCGCCCTCTTTGCCACCCTTGACCTCGAAACTCACCACCGCCCCGAAACCCTTCTGCTGGCGCAAGGCCAACTCGTGCTGCGGATGGCTCTTGAGCCCGGCGTAATGGACTTTCTCGATACCGTCCTGCTGCTCCAGCCACTCGGCCAGTTGCTGGGCGTTGGCGCAATGCGCCTTCATCCGCAGGTTCAACGTTTCCAGGCCCTTGAGGAAGATCCAGGCGTTGAACGGGCTAAGCGTTGGCCCGGCAGTGCGCAGGAAGCCGACCACCTCTTTCATCTGTTCGCCACGACCTGCAACGACGCCCCCCATGCAACGGCCCTGACCGTCGATGAACTTGGTGGCCGAGTGCACGACGATGTCTGCGCCCATTTTCAGCGGCTGCTGCAATGCCGGCGTGCAGAAACAGTTGTCGACCACCAGCATCGCGCCTTTGGCGTGAGCGATTTTCGACAGTTCCGCGATGTCCACCAATTCAGCCAGTGGATTGGACGGCGACTCGACGAACAGCAATTTGGTATTGGATTTGATCGCCGCGTCCCAACCGGACAAGTCCGCCAGGGCTACGTAATCGACTTCGATGCCGAAACGCTTGAAGTACTTCTCGAACAGGCTGATGGTCGACCCGAACACGCTACGCGACACCAGCACGTGATCGCCAGCGCTGCACAGACTCATCACCACCGCCATGATCGCGGCCATGCCGGTCGCGGTGGCCACGGCCTGCTCGGCGCTTTCCAGCGCGGCAATGCGCTCTTCAAAGGCGCGCACGGTCGGGTTGGTGTAGCGCGAGTAAACGTTACCCGGCACTTCGCCAGCGAAACGCGCAGCGGCGTCGGCGGCGGTACGGAATACGTAGCTGGAGGTGAAGAACATCGGATCACCGTGTTCGCCTTCCGGCGTGCGGTGCTGACCGGCACGTACGGCCAGGGTATCGAACGCTACGCCTTCGAGGTCGCTGTCCAACCGACCGGCATCCCAATCCTGACTCATGCTGTCACTCCTTTCCCTATTCTCGTAGTTTAAAAGCCAGATACAAAACCGGCCCCTCAGGGCCGGTAATTACTCAGTTGTTGTACAGATCGATGATCGCACTGACTGCCTGCGTCTTGACCTTGGAGGCATCGTTGCGTGCCTGCTCGATCTTGTTCAGGTAAGCCTCGTCGACGTCACCGGTGACGTAATGGCCGTCGAACACCGCACAATCGAACTTGTCGATCTTGATCTTGCCGCCACCGACCGCTTCGATCAAGTCAGGCAAGTCCTGATAGATCAGCCAGTCGGCGCCGATCAGGTCGGCCACGTCCTGAGTGGTACGGTTGTGGGCGATCAGCTCGTGAGCGCTCGGCATGTCGATGCCGTAGACGTTCGGGTAGCGAACAGCCGGGGCCGCGGAGCAGAAGTAAACGTTCTTGGCGCCGGCTTCGCGGGCCATCTGGATGATCTGCTTGCAAGTAGTACCGCGAACAATGGAGTCGTCCACCAGCATCACGTTCTTGCCGCGGAATTCCAACTCGATGGCGTTGAGTTTCTGGCGTACGGATTTTTTCCGTGCTGCCTGGCCCGGCATGATGAAGGTCCGGCCGATGTAGCGGTTCTTCACGAAGCCTTCGCGGAATTTCACGCCCAAGTGGTTCGCCAGCTCCAGGGCCGCGGTGCGGCTGGTGTCCGGGATCGGGATGACCACATCGATGTCGTGCTCCGGACGCTCGCGCAGGATCTTCTCGGCGAGTTTCTCACCCATGCGCAGACGAGCCTTGTAGACCGACACGCCGTCGATGATCGAGTCCGGACGCGCCAGGTAGACGTGCTCAAAGATGCACGGCGTCAGGGACGGGTTGGTCGCGCACTGACGGGTGTAGAGCTTGCCCTCTTCAGTGATGTAGACCGCTTCGCCCGGTGCCAGGTCGCGAATCAGGGTAAAACCGAGCACGTCCAGGGAAACGCTTTCCGAAGCGATCATGTACTCGACGCCTTCGTCGGTGTGACGCTGGCCGAATACGATCGGACGGATGCCGTGCGGATCGCGGAAACCGACGATGCCGTAGCCGGTGATCATCGCTACAACGGCATAACCACCGACGCAACGGTTGTGCACATCAGTGACGGCAGCAAAAACGTCTTCTTCGGTTGGCTGCAACTTGCCGCGCTGGGCCAGTTCGTGCGCGAACACGTTGAGCAGCACTTCCGAGTCGGAGTTGGTGTTGACATGGCGCAGGTCAGATTCGTAAATCTCCTTGGCCAGTTGTTCAACGTTGGTCAGGTTACCGTTGTGCGCCAAGGTGATGCCGTAAGGCGAGTTGACGTAAAACGGTTGCGCTTCGGCCGAAGTCGAGCTGCCCGCGGTCGGGTAGCGCACATGGCCAATGCCCATGTGGCCAACCAGACGCTGCATGTGACGCTGCTGGAACACATCACGCACCAGGCCGTTGTCCTTGCGCAGGAATAACCGGCCATCATGGCTGGTCACGATACCGGCAGCGTCCTGGCCGCGGTGCTGGAGCACGGTTAGCGCGTCATACAGCGCCTGATTGACGTTCGACTTACCGACGATACCGACGATGCCACACATGCGACGCAACCCCTACTTAATGGATCTGAACTGAACACTGCTCACTGAGGCGTTTTGGCCATCGGCAAGAGGTGTTCCTTGAACGGTATTTCAGCGGGTACGCTGATACCGCTGGCAAGCCACTGACTGCTCCACCCGAGAATCAGGTTTTTGGACCAGTCGGCGACCAATAGAAATTTTGGCACGAGCTGTGATTCTTTCCACCACCCGTCCTGCTGTACCGGCCCCAGGCTCAACAGCCCGACAGCAATAACCACCAGCAACACACCGCGTGCGGCGCCGAAGGCCATGCCGAGGAATCGATCGGTCCCGGAAAGCCCGGTGACGCGTACCAATTCGCCGATAAGATAATTGATCATTGCGCCTACGATTAACGTGGCGACAAACATGATGGCACAGCCCGTGATTGTACGAGCCGATGGCGTTTCGATGTATCCGGCGAGGTACTCGGACAATGAGCCACCAAACATCCAGGCAACGACTCCTGCGATGATCCAGGTCACCAGCGACAAAGCTTCTTTGACGAAGCCGCGGCTCAGACTGATCAATGCGGAGATGGCGACGATAGCAACGATCGCCCAGTCAACCCAGGTAAATGGCACAGTGCAGCCTACAGACGGATAAGGCGGCGCATTTTAGCAGAGCCCATGCTTATCGGTAAGCTGCGATTGTCAGTGCATTTCAAATAGGAGCGATAGTTTTAACCGCGCTCTGGCTGAAAGCGCACGACGAACCCCTTGAGGTTCTGTTGACGGCTGAGCAAGTCACGCAGGCGATCCGCTTCGGCGCGCTCGATCAACGGCCCGACAAACACCCGGTTTTTGCCGTCAGCAGCACGAATGTAGGCGTTGTAACCCTGGCTACGCAGGGACTTTTGCAGTTTTTCCGCGCTTTCACGACTGGACAGGCTGGCCAGTTGCACCGACCAGCTGACCGACAGCCCATTGGCATCGACGCGGCTTTGTGTGGTGTCTGGTTTGCTCGGTGCCGTGGTGATCGGCTGAGCAGGCGCAGTAGCAGGCTTGGCGGCCAACGCTGGATTCGGGGCCAGCGCAGGCGCTGCCGATTTGACCGCGGGAACCGGCGCCACTGGCGCACTCGGTACAGCCGGCACAACAGGCGTTTCCTGCTGAGCGATTTCGTCATCGCTAGGCACCGGCTCTTGAGGCAATGCTTGCGGCTCAGGCACCACCACTGGCTCCACTTGTACCTGGGGCATCGCCGGAGCCTGTGGTGCCGACGGAGCGTCAACCGTCACCGAACGCTGTTCATCCTGACGGGAAAACAGCATGGGCAGAAAAATCACCGCCAGCGCTACCAGCACCAGGGCGCCGACCATACGCTGTTTGTATGCTTTATCCAGCAATGCCATTTGCCGCTTCCTCCGTGGAGCGCCGGGCCAGCCATTCAAGGGCCTCGGCGACACAATAAAATGATCCGAACAACAGGATTTCATCGTCGTTCGTTGCTTGCGCGCACTGCCCTTCCAGGGCGGCGGCCACACTGTCGTAACACGTTACCGACGCGCCAAGGCTCTGTAACGCGCCCTGCAACTCAGCAACCGGCCGAGCGCGCGGAGAATCCAGCGGCGCAACGGCCCAGTGCTGGACACTAGCACTCAACTCACCGACAACACCATCCAGATCCTTGTCCGCCAGCAGCCCGAACACCGCCAGGCGCTTGCCAACCGGAGGACGACTCGCCAGACGACGGGCCAGATACTCCGCCGCATGGGGGTTATGCCCTACATCCAGCAACAAATTCAGGCGTTTACCCTGCCAGTCGATCTCACGACGGTCCAGACGACCAACGACACGCGTCGCTTGCAGCGCCTTGACAATCTGCGCATCCACCCAAGGCAAACCGAGCAACAGGTAAGCCTGCAGAGCCAGCGCGGCATTCTCCATCGGCAAGTCGAGCAACGGCAGATCGTGCAACTCAACCACACGACCTTGAGCATCAAGACCGCGCCATTGCCAGTTGTGATCGGTGACACCCAGATCAAAATCACGCCCACGCAGGAAAAACGGGCAGCTGAGCTCGCGCGCTTTATCCAGCAGGGGTTGAGGGGGATTCAGGTCACCACAGAGTGCAGGCGCGCCCTGGCGGAAAATGCCGGCCTTTTCGAAGGCCACGGATTCGCGGGTATCACCCAGATAATCCGCATGATCGACGCCGATACTGGTGACCAGCGCAATGTCGGCATCCACCACGTTGACCGTGTCCAGACGCCCGCCCAGACCGACCTCCAGCACCACTGCATCGAGCGCTGACTGTTGAAACAGCCAGAATGCCGCGAGCGTGCCCATCTCGAAATAAGTCAGGGAGGTTTCGCCGCGACCCGCTTCCACCGCAGCAAAGGCTTCACACAGCTGCGCGTCAGTGGCTTCGACGCCATCAACCTGCACCCGCTCGTTGTATCGCAGCAGGTGCGGAGAGTTGTACACCCCGACTTTCAGGCCCTGCGCCCGCAGCAATGACGCCACGAAGGCACAGGTAGAACCCTTGCCGTTGGTGCCGGTGACGGTGATCACCCGAGGCGCCGGCTTGCCCAGTCCCATGCGGGACGCTACCTGTTGCGAACGCTCCAGGCCCATGTCGATGGCCGAAGGGTGCAACTGCTCAAGGTAGGCGAGCCATTCGCCAAGGGTGCGCTCGGTCATACGTTGGCAGGTACCGGTGGAACCACGATCGGCTCAATAGGTGCAGCGACGAATGTCGGCGTCGGCAGGCCCATCATTTGCGCCAGCAGATTGCCCAGACGCGGACGCAGCTCCTGACGGTGAACGATCATGTCGATGGCACCGTGCTCCAGCAGGAACTCGCTGCGCTGGAAGCCTTCCGGCAGTTTTTCGCGAACGGTCTGCTCGATAACACGCGGACCGGCAAAACCGATCAGCGCCTTCGGCTCACCGACAATCACGTCGCCCAGCATCGCCAGACTGGCGGAAACACCGCCGTAGACCGGATCGGTCAGCACGGAGATGAACGGGATGCCCTCTTCACGCAGACGCGCCAGCACCGCGGAGGTCTTGGCCATTTGCATCAAGGAAATCAGCGCTTCCTGCATTCGCGCACCACCGGAAGCGGCGAAGCAGATCATCGGGCAGCGTTTTTCCAGGGCGTAGTTGGCGGCGCGAACAAAACGCTCACCGACGATGGCGCCCATCGAACCACCCATGAAGGAGAACTCGAACGCCGAGACCACAACCGGCATACCCAGCAAGGTACCGCTCATGGAGACCAGGGCGTCTTTTTCGCCCGTCTGCTTTTGTGCAGCGGTCAGGCGATCCTTGTACTTCTTGCCGTCGCGGAATTTCAGGCGGTCAACCGGCTCCAGGTCCGCACCCAGCTCGGCACGGCCTTCGACGTCGAGGAAGATGTCGATACGGGCGCGGGCGCCGATACGCATGTGATGGTTGCACTTGGGGCAAACATCCAGGGTCTTTTCCAACTCGGGACGATACAGCACCGCCTCGCAAGACGGGCATTTGTGCCAAAGACCTTCAGGCACCGAGCTCTTCTTGACCTCGGAACGCATGATCGAAGGGATCAGTTTGTCTACTAACCAGTTGCTCATGCTTTCTTTCTCCAGTACCGGTGGCCCGAACGCTCTGGTTCGCAACCCCGTGTATGCCCTTGAGCTAAATTCATGTGTACGGCGATGATCGAAGGGTCGCCACGGTCAGCGCGAAACATGACCTGCGTGCAACCCCGAAAACCCTCAGCCTTGCCTGCTTTGTGCAAGTGCAGTTAAAGACGGCGGCAGTGTGCCAGCCGTCACATCGACAAATCGCAGCCTCGTTTCACGAGACAGCTCCTACGGCTGCCTTGATGAAGGCGCGAATCTTTGCATGATCCTTGATGCCTTTGCTTGCCTCTACCCCGCCGCTGACGTCCACGGCATAGGGCCGAACCCGCGCCACGGCTTCTGCGACGTTATCGGGCGTAAGGCCACCGGCCAGGATAATCGGTTTGCTCAGGCCTTGCGGTATCAAAGACCAGTCGAACGCTTCACCGGTTCCCCCGGGAATGCCTTCGACATAGGCATCGAGCAAAATTCCGCTGGCACTCGGGTAAGCATTACAGGCTGCCGCAATGTCATCACCGGCCTTGACCCGCAGCGCCTTGATGTAGGGTCGGTGCCAGCTTTCGCAGTCCGCGGCGACTTCATCGCCATGAAACTGCAGCAGGCCCAACGGCACCGCATCGAGGATTTCCCCCAATTCGCAACGGCTGGCATTTACGAACAAACCGACAGTGGTCACGAACGGCGGCAGCGCCTGGATGATCGAGCGCGCCTGCTGGAACGTCACTGCCCGGGGGCTCTTGGCATAGAACACGAATCCAATGGCATCCGCCCCGGCCTCGACGGCTGCCAACGCATCTTCTATGCGGGTAATCCCACAAATCTTGCTGCGAACGGCTGACATGTCGGCACAACTCCAAGACAAATCCGGGAAAGTCCCGGATGGTAGCAAAAGCGTTCGAGGGCGTCAGCCGTCAAGTTCCGAGAAACCGGTCAAGAAGTGTGGACCGATGTAACGCTCGGGCAACTCGAATTCGTCGCGATACTCGACCTGCACCAGGTAAAGACCAAACGGATGCGCCGTCACCCCGCCGGAACGGCGTATACGACTTTCCAGCACTTCTTTCATCCACTCCACCGGACGCTCGCCGGCGCCAATCGTCATCAGCACGCCGGCAATGTTGCGCACCATGTGGTGAAGGAACGCGCTGGCACGAATATCCAGCACGATCATCTTGCCGTGGCGCGTGACGCGCAGGTGATGAAGCTCCTTGATCGGCGACTTGGCCTGGCACTGACCGGCGCGAAAAGCGCTGAAATCATGGGTGCCGACTAAATACTGAGCCGCTTCGGCCATGCGTTCGACGTCCAGCGGACGGTGGTTCCAGGTGATTTCTTCATTCAGATGCGCGGGACGAATCTGATCGTTGTAAATCACGTAGCGATAGCGCCGGGCGATCGCCTTGAACCGCGCATGGAAGTGCGGCGGCATAACCTTGGCCCAACTGACGCTGACGTCGTGGGGCAAATTGATATTGGCGCCCATGACCCAGGCCTTCATCGAGCGCTCGACCTGCGTATCGAAATGCACCACTTGTCCGCAGGCGTGCACTCCGGCATCCGTACGACCGGCACAAAGCAGCGACACCGGGGAGTCGGCGACTTTGGACAAGGCGTTTTCGAGGGTTTCCTGCACGGTGAGCACGCCAGAGGCCTGACGCTGCCAGCCACGATACCGCGAGCCTTTGTATTCCACGCCCAACGCGACCCGGAAAAAGCCGTCGGCCGCCATTTCGGCGGCCGGATTATCTATATTTGCCAAGGAGTGACAGCCTGCTGATTGACGCAAAGGTGGGCATTATAAGGCGCTCGGGCGGGGATGCCAGAGTTGGTCGACTGAAGATCGAAAGATCGCAGCCTGCGGCAGCTCCTACAAAAAAGCATGCAATCCCCTGTAGGAGCTGTCGCAGGCTGCGATCTTTTGACTCAACAAACAAAAACGGCAGCCTCAATGGCTGCCGTTTCATTTGCAACGATTGACTCACACCAGACGCGAAAGCATTTCCTCGGCTTCGCTCTTCTGACCGGCATCGCCTTCCGTCACCACCTCATTGAGGATGTCCCGGGCGCCGTCGTTGTCACCCATGTCGATGTAGGCCTGGGCCAGATCGAGCTTGGTAGCGACTTCATCAGTACCCGACAGGAAGTCAAACTCGGGTTCCTCGTCAACTGTGGCCAGAGCATCGTCCACGGTGAAGCTCGGCTCACTGATGCTCTGGGACAGGCGATCCAGTTCGGCGTTGACGTCGTCCAGCTCGACGGCAAAGGCGTCCGGCGCATCTGCAGCTTCCGTGGCGTCCATTTCGTCAGCCAGTGACAGATCAAAGTCAGATGGCAGCTCCAGGTCGTCCAGCGGTGCTTCAGCAACCGCTGGAGCGTCAACCGACGGCAGATCTTTCACCCCTTCGTCGAGATCCAGCAAGAAGTCGTCTTCAGCGAGAATGGCTGGCGTTGGCTCCGCCCCCAGATCCAAATCCAGATCGAAGTCTGCCAGGTCGTCGAGGTTGTCCCTGATATCGGTCTGCTGCTGCAATACCGACTCAAAGCTCAAATCGTCATCCCGCGGGAATTCTTCCAGCTCGCCCAGGGTCGCATCCGGCTCAGGTTGTGTCGCTGGAGCAATGTTTTCGAAGTCATCGAGACTCAGGTCGAAGGCGCTGTCGAGACCATCTTCGGCCGGGACCGGAGCAGCCGGCGCCGGTGTCACGTTTTCGAGATCGTCCAGGCTCAAGTCGAAAGCACTGTCGAGATCGTCATCAACGGCGGCCGGTGCTTGCGGCTCATCCAGCAGCAGATCCTTGACGTATTGCGCGTCCAGTTCGGCGGTAGCCGCGGCGGCGGCGATTCCACCGGCAGCAACCAGTACCATCGCCGGGAAGCGGCTTTTCAGCTTTTCAACCTGGGCGTAGTTGTCGCCATTGGCCACCAACTGACGTTCCTGCGCAACGAACGCATCGCGGTCGCCTTGCTGGCCGTAGACTTCCATCAGTTTCAAGCGCACATCGCTGCGCTGGGGCTCTTGCTTGACGCCGTCTTCCAGCAACGCTGCGGCCTGATTCAGGCGACCGGCGTTGATGTGCGATTGCGCCTGACCCAGCACATCATCGGAACGCTCGGCAGACGGTGCAACCAACGGCGCAGCGATTGGCGTGGTCATCACAACCGGTGCAACCACTGGCGCAGGAGCAGGTTTCGGTGCAGTCGCCAGTTTCACACTTGGCGATGGAACCTCAAGACCTTCAAAGCTGCTTTCCGGCAGATCAAGGTCAGCCGAAAACGGCTGTTCTTCAGCCAGCGCACGGGCCATGCGCAGATGTTTTTCAGCTTCTTGCTGGGCTTTGCGGCGACGAGCCAACAACAGCAGCAGAAGCAGAAGCACTACAGCGCCACCACCCATCAGGCCGAGCAGTAATGGGTTGGTCAGCAGTTCGTTGAATTTTTGATCGTCGGATGTGGCTGCTGGCGTTTCGACGGGTGCCTGCGTTGGAGCCGTCGCCTCAGGCGCAGCTACAGCTGGCGTCGGGGCTGGAGCAGTCTGCGATGGCGTTGCCGCGGGATCGGCAGCCAGCTCAGCCGACATCGCTGGCGCTGTGGCAGCCGGTGCGCCCGCAGCCCCTTCGGCCTGCAACTTGGCCAATTGATTGTTTTTCAGCTCGATCAGGCGTTGCAGCTTGTCCAGCTGACTTTGCAAATCGGTCATGCGGCTTTTCAGTTCAGCGTTGTCACGACGCGTCGTGTCGAGGCTTTCCTGGGTTACCGCCAACTTGTTGTTTAAGGCTTTGGCATCACCGGCCGCACCTTTGCCAAGGTTCTTGCCGGATTCGGCAGACACCAGGCTCAGCTTATCGGTGGCCGCCTGTTTCGGAGCATCTTCACCGCGGGCGCGATGGGTGGCGTCGATCTGCTGCTGCCCTGCCCCTGGCTTGGCGACGTAACGACGGCCCTGACGCCATGCGGTGTTCTGGGCTGCCACTTCGGCGATGGCTTTGGATTGCGGCAAACCGGTGCTCTGCGCCTGATCCGGCAGGCGCAACACCTGGCCGGTTTTCAAGCGGTTGATATTGCCATCGATGAACGCATCCGGGTTCAAGGCCTGGATGGCCAGCATGGTCTGCTGGATCGAACCGCCGTTACGCGCCTTCGCAGCAATTTCCCAGAGGGTATCGCGTGGCGAGGTGGTGTGCTGGGACGGTTTGGTCGCACCGGTGACAGGCGCGGCAACCGTAGACGTCGGTTGCGCAGCCGCTTCAGCGGTTTGTGGTGAGAATTTGGACGGATCGAGCAACACGCTGTAATCGCGCAACAGACGGCCGTTCGGCCACATCACCTGCACCAGGAATTTCACCATGGGCTCGGAGAGTGGTTTGCTGGAGGTCACGCGCAGGATGCTTTTGCCGCTGGCGTTGAGTACCGGGGTGAAGGTCAAGTCGTTGAGAAACGCCTGGCGGTCGACACCGGCCTTGGCGAAATCGTCAGGCGAAGCAAGGCTTGGCACCACTTCGGCAACGGTGAGGTCCTTGACATCAAGCAGCTCGATTTCCGCAACCAGCGGCTGGTTGAGCGTCGATTTCAGGGTCAGCTCCCCGAGCCCGAGGGCATGCGCCATACCGGAGGACAGCGCCGAGGCGGCCGCTATTGCTAACACCAGTTTGCGAACTTGAACCATTAGTTCATCCTTAGTTTGAACATTCCTCGGCCAGCGAGAAGGTATTGATAGTCGCTGCCGCAAGGCATTGCGCGCAACGGCGAAGGTCGTCGCGCGCGGTCATTTCATTGTTGCTCCGCAAAGCCACGCAGAGTGGCTCTGCCGTCAGCATTCGGGCAAGCATAGGCTCGCCCGGAAACATTCGACAATTTGTAGCAAAGTATCTTTTACAGCAGGTCTTTTATCAACAACTCAGCCAGTTGCACAGCGTTGAGCGCAGCGCCTTTGCGTACGTTATCTGACGTCAGCCACAAATTAAGTTCCGACAGGTCGTCGATACCCTGGCGAACCCGACCAACGTAGACCACATCCTGCCCCACCGCATCGCCAACCGGGGTCGGATAATCGCCGGCTTCCACCAGCTCGATACCCGGCGCGTCTTCCAGGGCTGCGTTCACCTTCGCCAGGTCGATATCACTTGCCGACTGCAGGGTCACATTAAAGCTATCGCCAAAAAACACCGGGGCTTGAATGCAAGTGACAGAAATCTTCAACGACGGCAGGTTCATGACCTGGCGAAGTTCACGTACCAGCCGCTTTTCCAGCAGCGTATGGCCCTGATCATCCGGCTTGCCGACTTGTGCCAGCAGGTTGAATGCCATCTGCCGATCAAAGAACTTCGGTTCAAGCGGGCGCACATTGAGCAGTTCGGCGGTTTGCCGCGCCAGCTCGCTCACCGCTTCGCGGCCCTGGGCAGACACCGCGAGGCTGGCGGTCAGATTGATACGTTGCAATTCCATCAAGCTCAGCAACGGTGCAAGCACTACCGCCAGGGTGGTGGCCGATGGACTCGGGCTGCTGACCAGGAATGGCTTTTTCAAGTTGGCCAGTACCTGTGGATTGGCTTCCGGCACCACTTGCGGCGCTTGTTCGGCCGACAAGGCTCCGGACAGATCAATCACCGAGCAACCGGCAGCACTGGCGCGCGAAGCGAAACTCAGGGTTACCGCCGGGCCTGCGGCAAAAAATACCAACTGCACTTTGCCGAAATCGAATTCATCGACTTCGCGCACACGCACGTTCTTGCCACGAAACGGCACTGAGCTGCCGGCGGATTCGCTGCTGGCCAGCAAGTGCAGGTTACCGATTGGAAAATCGCGCTCTTCCAGAATCTGCACGAGCGTTTCGCCGACAGTACCGGTGGCGCCGATCACGGCGATATCAATGGTCTGGCTCATGGGTTTTACCTCTGGCGAAACGGGGGGAGCGGCACTTTACCGGGTGGGTGGCACACAGGCAATTTCCGCAGGGGGTTATGCGGCGCCGATGAGATCGCCATCGCCAGCAAGCCGGCTCCTACAGGTGTGAGTAAGCTCATCATTGTAGGAGCCAGCTTGCTGGCGATGGCGGCCTGACTGGCGACACAACTCCCATAAAAAAACCCGCACCTCTTTCAAGGCGCGGGTTCTTTCATTGCATCAATCGATCAACGCTCAAGCAGGATCCGCAGCATGCGACGCAGCGGTTCGGCCGCGCCCCACAGCAACTGGTCGCCGACGGTGAATGCACCGATGAACTGCGAACCCATGTTCAGCTTGCGCAGACGACCCACCGGCACGTTCAGGGTACCGGTGACCTTGGTCGGGCTCAGTTCCTGAATGCTGGTCTCGCGGTTGTTCGGCACCAGCTTGACCCAAGGGTTGTGCTGGCTGATCAGCCCTTCGATATCGGCGATCGGCACGTCTTTGTTCAGCTTGATGGTCAAAGCCTGGCTGTGGCAACGCATGGCGCCGATGCGCACGCAGATGCCGTCGACTGGAATCGGGCTCTTGAAGCGACCGAGAATCTTGTTGGTCTCGGCCTGGGCCTTCCACTCTTCGCGGCTCTGACCGTTCGGCAATTCCTTGTCGATCCACGGGATCAGGCTGCCGGCCAGTGGTACGCCGAAGTTTTCGGTCGGGTACGCGTCGCTGCGCATGGCTTCGGCCACACGGCGGTCAATGTCGAGGATCGCGCTGGCCGGATCGGCCAGTTGATCGGCGACAGCGGCGTGGGTCGCGCCCATTTGCTTGATCAGTTCACGCATGTTCTGCGCGCCGGCACCGGAGGCCGCCTGATAAGTCATGGCGCTCATCCACTCCACCAGGCCAGCTTCGAACAGGCCACCGAGGCCCATCAGCATCAGGCTGACGGTGCAGTTGCCGCCGATGTAGTTCTTGGTGCCCGCGTCCAGTTGCTGGTCGATGACCTTGCGGTTCACTGGATCCAGAACGATCACCGCATCATCCTGCATACGCAGGCTGGAAGCGGCGTCGATCCAGTAACCCTGCCAGCCGGCTTCACGCAGTTTCGGGAAGACTTCGCTGGTGTAGTCGCCACCCTGGCAGGTCAGAATCACATCGAGGGTTTTCAGCTCTTCAATGCTGTAAGCGTCTTTGAGCGGAGCAATGTCCTTGCCCACGGACGGGCCTTGGCCACCGACATTGGAAGTGGTGAAAAACACCGGCTCGATAAGATCGAAATCCTGCTCTTCCAGCATCCGCTGCATGAGCACGGAACCGACCATACCGCGCCAACCGATCAGACCTACACGTTTCATCGCAACTACACCTTCTTGAAATGTGGGCCGCTGCTTTGTCTTGAATTTGGCAGCGGGCCCGAGAGATTACAGATTCCGCAGCGCGGCGACTACTGCGTCACCCATTTCCTGCGTACCGACTTTAGTGCAACCTGCCGAATAAATGTCACCGGTGCGCAAGCCCTGATCCAGCACCAGGCTGACGGCTTTCTCAATGGCATCGGCTGCAGCCTGCTGATTGAAGCTGTAACGCAGCATCATCGACACCGACAGAATGGTCGCCAGCGGGTTGGCGATGCCTTTGCCCGCGATGTCCGGCGCCGAACCGTGGCACGGCTCGTACATGCCCTTGTTGTTGGTGTCCAGGGACGCCGATGGCAGCATGCCGATGGAACCGGTGAGCATCGAAGCCTGGTCGGACAGGATGTCGCCGAACATGTTGTCGGTGACGATCACGTCGAACTGCTTCGGTGCACGCACCAGTTGCATGGCGGCGTTGTCGACATACATGTGGCTCAGTTCGACTTCAGGGTAATCCTTGGCCACTTCCTCGACAATTTCACGCCACAGTTGGCTGGAGGCCAACACGTTGGCTTTATCCACCGAGCAGAGCTTCTTGCCACGGACCATGGCCATGTCGAAACCGACACGGGCGATACGGCGAATTTCGCTTTCGCTGTACGGCAGCGTGTCGTAGGACTGGCGCTCGCCGTTTTCGAGGGTGCGGGTACCGCGTGGCGCGCCGAAGTAGATGCCGCCGGTCAGTTCACGAACGATCAGGATATCCAGGCCGGCAACGATTTCCGGCTTCAGGCTGGAAGCCTCGGCCAGTTGCGGGTAGAGGATTGCCGGACGCAGGTTGCCGAACAAGCCCAGTTGCGCACGGATTTTCAACAGACCGCGCTCAGGGCGGATGTCACGTTCGATGGCATCCCATTTCGGGCCGCCAACGGCACCCAACAGCACGGCATCGGCCGCACGGGCACGTTCCAGGGTCTCGTCGGCCAGTGGCACGCCGTGCTTGTCGATGGCAGCGCCACCGATCACGTCGTGGCTCAGCTCGAAGCCCAGGGCGAACTTGTCGCTGGCCAGCTCCAGCACCTTGACCGCTTCGGCCATGATTTCCGGGCCAATACCGTCACCTGGGAGAATCAGAATCTGCTTGCTCATGCTTTCCTCATGTCATCAGTCGGTGCGCCCATGGACGCACCCGGAAAAATTCTATCGCTCGGCCATCAGTACCAGTACATCGGTACTGAACGAACCATCAGCCTCAATCTCAAAATATTCGCGCACTTCGTTGCCCATCGACTGCTGCAACTCGCGGATCGCCGCGCGCATCACTTCAGGCGTGCGCATGCGTTCGACCCAGCTGCTGTACTCCAGGCGCAGGCGCTGACGAGTGGTACTGCGGGTGTGCAGTCCCGCCTCGCTGACCTGGCGCAACCACTCGCCGGCGGAATAATCGCGCACATGGCTGGTGTCGCGCAGCACTTCGACGCTTTGCAGGTAAGTGTCGAACAACGGGCTGCCCGGTGACAACACGTCGATGAACGCGGCGACGCCACCCGGTTTCAACACCCGACGCACTTCGCGCAATGCCAGGCCGAGATCACTCCAATGGTGCGCCGAATAACGGCTGAAGACGAAATCGAATTCGCCATCGGCAAACGGCAGACGCTCAGCGGCACCATTGACCGTGGACACATTGTTCAAACCACGATCGATGGCAGCGGCCGTCACCACGTCGAGCATCTGCTGCGACAGGTCGTAGGCCACCACTTCTTTCACCAACGAGGCAACTTGAAAGCTCACGTGGCCGGCGCCGCAGCCCAGGTCCAGAACCCTGGCCTCGCCCTGCCCCGCCAGCTCAGCCTGTAGCAGCGCGAACTCGGTACCTTGAGCGTGAACGGCGCTGCTCAGGTAGGCCGAAGCCTGTTCACCGAATTGCTTTTGGACTACCTGACTGTGCTGGGCGGTGCTGGTCATGGGGACTTCTTCCTTTTTGGGGTTTAGCCTGGTGTTGTCTGGGCGGGCCTCTTCGCCGGCAAGCCAGCTCCTACAGGGGAATGCGTTTCAACTGTAGGAGCTGGCTTGCCGGTGATGGCGTCATTACGCCTTACACAAAATCACGCGTCGCGAAACAACCAAGGCTGGCTCGCACGATGTTTGGCCTCAAACGTCGCAATCGCATCGCCGTCCTGCAAGGTCAGGCCGATATCGTCCAGGCCGTTGAGCAGGCAATGCTTGCGGAACGCATCGATTTCGAAGTTCAACACCTTGCCGTCAGGGCGAGTCACGGTCTGGGCTTGCAGATCGACCTGCAACTGATAGCCCGGATTAGCCTCGACCTGCTGGAACAGTTCATCGACTTCGGCGTCGCTCAAGATGATCGGCAGCAAGCCGTTCTTGAAGCTGTTGTTGAAGAAGATGTCGGCGTAGCTCGGCGCGATGATGCTGCGGAAACCGTACTCTTCCAGTGCCCACGGCGCGTGTTCACGGCTGGAACCGCAACCGAAGTTTTCACGGGCCAACAGTACGCTGGCGCCTTGATAACGCTCGGCATTAAGGACGAAGTCCTTGTTCAACGGGCGCTTGGAGTTGTCCTGATACGGCTGCCCTACATCAAGGTAGCGCCATTCATCGAACAGGTTCGGGCCGAAACCCGTGCGCTTGATCGATTTCAAGAATTGCTTCGGGATGATCTGGTCGGTGTCGACGTTGGCACGATCCAAAGGCGCGACAAGTCCAGTGTGCTGGGTAAAAGCTTTCATGCTGCGCTCCTTTAGATCAATTCACGGACGTCAATGAAACGACCGTTCACAGCGGCGGCCGCGGCCATGGCCGGGCTGACGAGGTGGGTACGGCCACCGGCGCCCTGACGGCCTTCGAAGTTACGGTTAGAGGTCGACGCGCAATGCTCGCCGGACTCCAAACGGTCCGGGTTCATCGCCAGACACATCGAGCAACCCGGCTCGCGCCATTCGAAACCGGCTTCGAGGAAAATCTTGTCCAGACCTTCCGATTCGGCCTGCGCCTTCACCAGACCCGAGCCCGGCACCACGATGGCCTGCTTGATGGTCGAAGCCACTTTGCGGCCCTTGGCGATCACGGCCGCAGCGCGCAAATCTTCGATCCGCGAGTTGGTGCAGGAACCGATGAACACGCGGTCGAGCTGGATGTCGGTGATCGCCTGGTTGGCGGTCAAACCCATGTATTTCAAGGCGCGGACGATGGAATCGCGCTTGACCAGGTCCATTTCCTTCGCAGGATCTGGCACGTTCTGGTCTACCGCCAACACCATCTCAGGCGAAGTGCCCCAGCTGACTTGCGGTTTGATCTGGGTCGCATCGAGCTCGACCACAGTATCGAACCTGGCATCAGCGTCGGAGACGAGGTCCTTCCAGGCTTCGACGGCCAAATCCCATTCCGCGCCTTTCGGGGCGAATGGACGGCCCTTCACGTAAGCCACGGTTTTTTCGTCAGCGGCCACCAGGCCTACGCGAGCGCCGGCCTCGATGGACATGTTGCAGATGGTCATGCGGCCTTCGACGGACAGGTCGCGAATGGCGCTGCCGGCAAATTCGATGGCATGGCCGTTACCGCCGGCGGTGCCGATCTTGCCGATCACCGCGAGGACGATGTCCTTGGCGGTCACGCCGAACGGCAATTGGCCTTCGACGGACACCAGCATGTTCTTCATTTTCTTGGCGACGAGGCACTGAGTGGCGAGCACGTGCTCGACCTCGGAGGTGCCGATACCGTGAGCCAGAGCGCCAAATGCACCATGGGTCGAGGTGTGGGAGTCACCGCAGACCACAGTCATGCCCGGCAAGGTCGCGCCCTGCTCAGGGCCAATAACGTGGACGATACCCTGGCGGATGTCGTTCATCTTGAACTCGACGATGCCGTATTCATCGCAGTTGTCGTCGAGGGTCTGAACCTGCAAACGCGAGACCTGGTCGACAATCGCCTCGATGCCGCCCTTGCGCTCCGGGGTGGTCGGTACGTTGTGGTCCGGGGTCGCGATGTTGGCATCGATGCGCCATGGCTTGCGCCCGGCCAGACGCAGGCCTTCGAAGGCTTGCGGCGAGGTCACTTCGTGAATGATGTGACGATCGATGTAGATCAGCGCAGAGCCATCATCGCGCTGTTTGACCAAATGCGAATCCCAGAGCTTGTCGTAGAGCGTTTTGCCGGCCATCAGACGGTTCCTCATCAGCTTGTTTCTATGCCCCGGGCCTTGAAAGTCTCAATAACCCTTTGGCTTGTGAGGCTGATCCTATGGGGTTACATTAAATAACTCAAATTCATATTTTTTATGCTTTGGATAACCAACTGGAATACAACCATGGACCTGGCCAATCTCAATGCCTTTATTGCCATCGCCGAGACCGGAAGCTTCTCCGGTGCGGGCGAACGGCTGCACCTGACTCAACCGGCGATCAGCAAACGCATCGCCGGGTTGGAGCAGCAATTAAAGGTGCGACTGTTCGATCGACTGGGCCGCGAGGTCGGGCTGACCGAGGCTGGCCGCGCCCTGTTGCCACGGGCGTATCAGATTCTGAATGTCCTCGATGATACGCGCCGCGCCCTGACCAACCTCACGGGCGAAGTGACCGGTCGTCTGACCCTGGCCACCAGCCACCACATTGGCCTGCACCGCTTGCCGCCCTTATTAAGGGAGTTCACCCGACGCTATCCCGAGGTGGCGCTGGATATTCAGTTCCTCGACTCAGAAGTCGCCTACGAGGAAATTCTCCACGGCCGCGCTGAACTGGCTGTCATCACCCTCGCGCCGGAACCCCACACACTGGTCAAAGCCACGCCTGTATGGGACGACCCGCTGGACTTCGTGGTTGCCCCGGAGCACTCACTCCTCAACAACGGCAAGGTCACCCTCGCGGACATAGCCCGGCATCCCGCCGTTTTCCCCGGCGGCAACACCTTTACCCATCACATCGTGCAGCGCCTGTTTGAAGCCCAAGGCCTGACGCCCAACATCGCCATGAGCACCAACTACCTGGAAACCATCAAGATGATGGTCTCGATCGGCCTGGCCTGGAGTGTTTTACCGCGCACCATGCTCGACGATCAGGTGGCGAGGATACCTTTGCCGGGCATACAGCTCACTCGCCAGCTAGGCTATATCCTGCACACCGAACGGACATTGTCGAATGCTGCCCGGGCTTTCATGGCCCTGCTGGACGCCCAACTCGATCTGCCAGGGACTCAAGGCTAAATTGTGCTAAGCCTATAAAGCCGCGAACACCTGTGCCAAACGCCCATTCAGCCTAAGGCTTGCCAATGCCGAAATCTGTTGACCGTATTCCGCCGATGCCGCGTATACAGGCGATTGACCCTAAAAACTCGGAGCAGAGTTGGGAAAGTGCCTCGCAATTGCTGGCCGCACTTAACGGCGCGCACCTGGGTGCCTGGTATTGGGACATTGAACGCGGGCAGATCAGTTGGTCACGAGGCACACAGGCGTTGTTCGGCTTCGACCCCCGCCGACCGTTGCCGGCGGACATGGAATACCTCGACCTGCTACCCCCGGAAGACCGGGCGAAAACCATTCGTGCGTTCCATGCGGTGATCGCCGGCGCGCCACTGGAACAGGCCATGCACCACCGGATTCGCTGGCCCGATGGCAGCTTGCACTGGCTGGAAGTCAGCGGCAGCCTGTTGCCGGACAAGCACGGCCGGCCACGCATGATTGGTGTGATCCGCGAGATCACCCAACAGCGCCAGCGCGAGCACGCGCTGAGCAGCTCGGAAAAACGCTTCGCCACGCTGTTTCATCTGTGTCCGAACATGGTCCTGCTGACCCGCCAGGAAGATGGCCTGATCACCGAAGCCAACCAGTATTTCGAAAGCCTGTTCGGCTGGCCGGTACAACATGCGATCGGCCGCACAACGCTGGAACTGGGCCTATGGGTGCACCCTGAACAGCGGGCAGAACTGGTCAAGGCCACCAAGGCCAAAGGCGATCTGGTCAGCATGGAGGTGCAATTTCGCGCCAGCAACGGGCAGATTCACGACGGCATCCTCAGCGCCCAGAAGGTCGAACTCGAAGGCCAGCCGTACTTGCTGAGCACCTTCCTCGACACCACCGAACGAAAAATCGCCGAACACGCCCTCAAGGACAGTCAGGAACGCCTTGACCTGGCCCTGGACTCGGCGCAACTCGGCACCTGGGATTGGCACATTCCCAGCGGCATGCTCTATGGCTCGGCACGCGCGGCTCAACTGCACGGGATGGAAGCCATACCGTTCCATGAGTCCTTTGACGATTTTTTCGAAGGGGTACCGGGCGAAGAACGCGACACCATGCGCGACGCCTACCGCAGCCTGCGCGAAGGCCCGGCCGGCAACTATCAACTGACCTATCGTGTGCAACTGTCGGACGGCAGTTCACGCTACCTGGAAAGCCGAGCCCGCCTCTATCGGGATGAAAACGGTGCGCCATTGCGCATGGCCGGCACCCTGCTCGACATCACGGATCAGGTTGAACGCGAACAGAAACTGGTGGCCTCCGAAGAGAAGTTCGCCACCCTGTTTCAAGTCAGCCCAGACCCGATCTGCGTCACTCGCCAGGACACCGGCCACTTCATCGAGATCAATTCCAGTTTCACCCAGACTTTCGGCTGGAACACCGCCGACGTGATCGATCGCAGCGCCGATGAAATCGGCCTGTGGGATGCCTCGGCCCAAAGCTTGCGACGCATCGAACAAGTCATCCGCGAACAAGACCTGAGCAATGTCGCGATACAGGTCCAGCACAAGGACGGACAGTCACTGACCTGCGTGATTTCCAGCCGCCAGATCAGCGTTGGCGAACAGCCCTGCATCGTCACCACATTGCGTGACATCACCCAGCAACAGCGCTCGGAAGCGGCACTCAAGGCCAGCGAAGAGAAGTTCGCCAAGGCGTTCCACTCCAGCCCCGATGCCATCACCATCACCGAGCGCGACACCGGCTTCTATCTGGAGGTCAACGACGGCTTTTGCCGCTTGACCGGTTACCGCACCGAGGACGTGGTGGGCCGCACGGTCTATGAGGTCGGGATTTGGGCCGAAGAAAAACAGCGGTCGGGTTTGTTGGCCGAATTGCACACCAAGGGCCGGGTCCATCACCGGGAAATGCTCGCACGCAACAAGCGCGGTGAGTTGCTGACCGTCGAAGTCTCGGTTGAGCCGATCACCCTCAACGAAACCGCATGCCTGTTGCTGACCGCGCGGGACGTCAGCCTGCTGAAAAATGCCGAAGCGCAAATTCGTCACCTGGCTTACCACGACCCGCTGACCAACCTGCCCAACCGCGCACTGCTGATGGATCGCCTGAGCCAACAGATCGCCCTGCTCAAACGCCACAATCTGCGCGGCGCGTTGATGTTCCTTGACCTCGACCACTTCAAGCACATCAACGACTCCCTCGGTCATCCGGTGGGCGATACCGTGTTGAAAATCATCACCGCCCGCCTTGAGGCGAGCGTGCGCATGGAAGACACCGTCGCACGCCTGGGCGGTGATGAATTCGTCGTGCTGCTCAGCGGCCTCGAAGGTTCGCGCAGCGCAGTCAGCGATCAGGTGCGGGAACTGGCCGACACCCTGCGCGAACTGCTATCCGAACCGATGTTCCTCGACGGCCATCGCCTGCAGGTGACACCGAGTATCGGCATTGCTCTGATTCCTGATCACGGCTCGACACCAACGGACCTGCTCAAACGCGCCGATATCGCGCTCTATCGAGCAAAAGACTCGGGGCGTAATACCGCGCAGATGTACCACAACACCATGCAGAAGGCCGCGAGCGAACGCCTGCGCCTGGAAACCGACTTGCGCTTGGCCCTTTCCCGAGGCGAATTTCGTGTGCATTACCAACCCCAGATCGACGCCCGGGGCGACCGTATCGTCGGTGCCGAGGCATTGCTGCGCTGGACTCATCCGGAACTCGGTGCGCAATCACCCAACGAGTTCATCAAAGTACTGGAAGACAGTGGACTGATTCTTGAGGTCGGCAACTGGATCCTCAATGAAGCCTGCCTGGCGTTCAAGAAGTTGGTCGATAAACACCTGGTGGACCCGCATCGGTTCAGCCTGTGCGTCAACATCAGCCCGCGTCAGTTCCGTCAGAACGATTTTGTCGAACGCGTCGAAAGCAGCCTCACCAGCCAAGGCCTGCCCTGCTCGATACTGAAACTGGAAATTACCGAAGGCATCGTCATCCAGAACCTGGAAGACACCATCAGCAAAATGCGCCGCCTGAAAAAACTCGGCGTGAGCTTCGCCATGGATGACTTCGGCACGGGGTACTCCTCGCTGACCTACCTCAAGCGCCTGCCGGTCGACACCTTGAAAATCGACCAATCTTTCATCCGCGATGCGACCAGCGACCCGAACGACGCCGAAATCATTCGCGCTATCGTCGCGATGGCCCGCAGCCTGGACTTGAAAGTGATTGCCGAAGGGGTGGAAACGGCGGAGCAGCTGGAGTTTCTGCAAGGGCTGGAATGTCACTTCTATCAGGGGTATCTGCACAGCCAGCCGCTGCCGGTTGAAGAGTTTCAGAAATTACTGAAATGATCCCTACAAAGAACAGGTACAAAAAAGGGCGCCGTTGGCGCCCTTTTCTTGCTCTGGCTTAGTGTTGCAGAGCTGGCTTTTGCGTCCCGTTGATCGGGATGCGCCTGGCTTTCGCCTCTTCAGGAATCACCCGCAGCAGGTCAATGCTCAACAGACCGTTGTTCAGGCCGCTTCCGCCACCGGCAATCCCAGCAAACGCGAGACCTGATCCAGTTCTGTCTCGCGTCGCAGGACGGTGAACAGCTCTACGGCTTCGGGATAATTACGGGTCAACATCGCCAACCATTGCTTCAGGCGACCAGGGGATTGACGCGCTGTCATCTGCGCCTTGGCTTGCAGCCAGAAGTCCTGAATCAGCGGTAGCAGCTCGCTCCAGGTCATCTCGACCACTTCCTCACCGGCACGCGCAGCGGCGATCTGTCGGGCGAGATCCGGGCGCGAAACCAGGCCGCGGCCGAGCATGATGTCTTCCACGCCGCTGATTTCACGGCACCGGCGCCAATCCTCGACGCTCCAGATGTCACCATTGGCGAACACCGGAACCTTCACGACGTCTTGCACCCGTGGAATCCATTCCCAGTGCGCAGGCGGTTTGTACCCGTCAACCTTGGTTCGCGCGTGCACCACGATGTGCTCGGCACCGCCCTCGGCCAAGGCCGTGGCGCAGACCAGCGAACCGTCCGGGCTGTCGAACCCCAGGCGCATCTTGGCGGTGACGGGAATGTGTGCAGGCACGGCACGACGCACGTGCTCGACGATCTGGTTGAGCAGTTCAGGCTCTTTGAGCAACACCGCACCGCCACGGGACTTGTTGACGGTCTTGGCCGGGCAGCCGAAGTTCAGGTCGATCACCTCGGAACCCAACTCGCAGGCCAGCGCGGCGTTTTCCGCCAGGCACACCGGGTCGGAACCCAGCAGCTGTACGCGCAGCGGCACGCCAGAGGCGGTCCGCGCGCCGTTGAGCAGCTCCGGTCCGAACTTGTGGAAGTAGGCGGGCGTGAGTAACTGGTCGTTGACCCGGATGAACTCGGTCACACACCAATCGATGCCGCCCACTCGGGTCAGCACGTCGCGCAGGATGTCGTCGACCAACCCCTCCATGGGCGCCAAAGCAATTTGCATGAAAAACACACTCAACGAAAAACGTGCGGCAGTTTACTGGATTATCGAGCGAAAGACTTGCGCATACCTTTGTGGCGAGGGAGCTTGCTCCCGCTGGAGCGCGAAGCGGTCCCCCTGCAAATGAAGAGTGCTGCGCACTAACGGGAGCCAGCTCCCTCGCCACAGGGCCGTGTCAGGCCGGGACTTGCAACGCCGGGCCGTAGCCCTCGATAAATTCTGCCGGCATCCGCTTGGGTCTGCCCGTGGACAGCTCGATGCAAACGAACGTGGTCTGTGCGCGCAATAGCGTGGTGTTGTCACTCGGGCGGATCAGCTGGAAATGCCGGGTCATCTTCAGGCGCTGGTCCCAATCGACGATCCAGGTCGCCAACTGCAACTCGTCGCCCTCGTAGGCGGCCGCCAGGTAATCGATCTCGTGCCGCACCACCGCCATGGCACGGTCCAGCCGACGGTACTCGACCAGATCCAAGCCCAGGCGCTGGGAGTGGCGCCAGGCACAACGCTCCAGCCAGGTCACGTACACCGCGTTGTTCGCGTGGCCCAACCCATCGATGTCCTCGGCACCCACTTGCAGATCAATGATAAATGGCGTTTCCCGATCCCAGCCCATGCCCCACTCCCGGTCAGATAGTTTCGACCGGGGCAGTGTAACGGATGCTCAGGCCGATTGGCGCGATTGCAGGCTGCGACCGGCCAGCAGTGATAACACCCCGTCAATCACCCGAGGATCGGCCAGTACCCGCTGATGACCGCCCTCCTGCAGGCGCAGCAAGCGGCTATCAAACCAGGCTTCGTGGATCAGTTGCGACTCCTTGACCGAGACAAAGTTGTCGTCTTCGGCGTGGACGATCAAGCCGGGCATGTCGAGTTGATAATGGGCGACGTCGAGCATCGCTGCGCGCATGCCGACATCTTTCTCGACCTGGCGAATGAACGCGGAACGGGCTTTGGGTGGCAACCCAACATAACGGGCAAACCCGCGCAACACGCCGAGGATGCGGGCCGGGGCGCCAATGGTGACCAGTGTTTCGGTGCGCAGGCCCAGCTGCACGGCCAGCATGGCACTGGCACCGCCCATGGAGTGGCCAATGACCGCTTGCAACGGCGGCAATTCAGCGGCGGCTTCAAGCATGGCGCGGGCGAACAGCACCACATTCGCTTCACTGCCCGGTGAGCGGCCGTGGGCCGGACCGTCCAGCGCGACCACCGAATATCCGGCATCGACCAGCGCCGTGATCAGGCTGGCGAACTGCGTCGGCCGCCCTTCCCAACCGTGCATCAGCAAAACCGCCGGGCCTTGCCCCCAGCGCAACGCTGAAAGACCGAATCGCAAAGTGATGCGTTCGGACTTCGCCAACAGCGGCAATTCCCAGTCACGCGGCGGCAGATCCCGCGGCGTCATGAAAGCCAGTCGCATTTTGCTTGCAACCAGTTTCGGTGCAACCCAGCCCAAGGTGCCATTAACGCCACGAACCCACTTCAACGTGCTCATCGCATTCTCCCCAGGCCGCAGCCTTCAGGTCAACGCACTGCCGATTTGGCGGCACGCAGTAATCGATCGGACAATTCTCCCGGCCCCAGCGCCCGCGCCAGAGCCAGACCACCCACCATCAAGGCCATGTCGGCCAAGGCTTTATCGGTTTCTTCGGGGCTGGCCGCCAATTGCGCGACCATCAATTCCATGTGCTCGTTGAGGGCGACACGGAAGGCATCCGGCAGCCGGCCAAGCTCACCGACCGACGCGGGAATCGGGCAAGCCGACTCGGAGGAATCACGGTGCTTGCGCGACAGATAAAACGCCGCCACCAACGCACGACGTTCTTCGCCGGTCAGTTCGCTATCCATGTCGGCAATCAGGTCACGCCGGTGACCGAGCAATTGCTTGAACGCCTCCAGCATCATGGCGTCCTTGCTTTCGAAGTGCGCGTAGAAGCCGCCGACCGTCAGGCCCGCCGCGCCCATCACCTCGCCCACGCTCGGTTCGGCCGGGCCACGCTGAATCAGCGCGGAGCTGGCGGCCTTGAGGATGCGTTCGCGGGTTTGAGCTTTTTTATCGTTCATCGTTGCCTCCGAATATTACGACTCAAATATTATTCTCATAATAATTTTTCGCAAGTCGTGGATGTGACCGCTGGTCTGAAGAACAGTTTGAAAGAGAAAGGGAGATTTTGCCAAACGCCAGACAAACAAAAGGGCCATTCAATAATTGAATGACCCTTATAAAATCCCGCAGAGCGGGTAATCGTGGCGTCCCCTAGGGGACTCGAACCCCTGTTACCGCCGTGAAAGGGCGGTGTCCTAGGCCACTAGACGAAGGGGACACAAACCCTTCTATACAACTGATCAGTGCTGAGAGCTGATCGATTCAAGGCCGGTGTGGCCAGACCTTGAACTTGTAAAATTGGTGGAGCTTAGCGGGATCGAACCGCTGACCTCCTGCATGCCATGCAGGCGCTCTCCCAGCTGAGCTAAAGCCCCGGATTTTTCGCCTCGCGGCGGAGTGACATCTTGCAACATCACTTCTGTAAAACTGGCGTCCCCTAGGGGACTCGAACCCCTGTTACCGCCGTGAAAGGGCGGTGTCCTAGGCCACTAGACGAAGGGGACGCAAACCCTTCTATACAACAGATCAACGCTGAGTGTTGATCGCTTCAAAGCCGGTGTGGCCAGACCTTGAAGTGTAAATTGGTGGAGCTAGACGGGATCGAACCGTCGACCTCTTGCATGCCATGCAAGCGCTCTCCCAGCTGAGCTATAGCCCCTCATCGCTGAGGACGGGGCGAATCTTAAGGGCGCATCGAAAGTCTGTCAAACTTATTTTGCAAATAAACTGAAATTTTTTGCCGACATAACAATCACTTACCGCCCTCCCCCGAAAAATCAGGGGTTTTCCCCAACTGTAGGAGCTGGCTTGCCAGCGATGGCGGCCGCAAGGTCGCTTCGCCAGCAAGCCGGTTCCTACAGGTCAACCCTGTGGGATCAGGCGATAGCGCCCAGCAGCTTTTCCCACTCTTTGTTTTCTTTCTTCGACACGCCGCCCAGCAGGTCGATCGCCTGGCGCAGACGGAAACGGGTCAGGTCCGGCCCGAGGATTTCCATCGCATCGAGCACCGACACCGAACTGGCCTGGCCGGTGATCGCCGCAAACATCAGCGGCATGGCGTCGCGCAGTTTCAGTTCCAGCGATTCGACCACGGCCTGAATGGTCGCAGTGATGCTGTCCTTCTCCCACTGACGCAGGCTTTCGAGCTTCCACAGGATCAACTGCATCAATTGACGAACCTGATCGCCCGAGAGCTTCTTGGATTCGAACAACTTGGCATCCGGGTTCACGCCACCGGCAAAAAAGAACCCGGCCAACGGTGCAACCTGGCTGAAGGTTTCAACCCGGCCCTGCACGTGCGGTGCGATCTTCATCATGTATTCGGAATTGAGCGCCCACTTCTGCACCCGCGCGGCGAACTCTTCGACCGGCAGGTCACGCAGCCATTGACCGTTGAGCCACGACAGTTTCTCGATGTCGAAGATCGGCCCGCCAAGGGAGACGCGCTTCAGATCGAAGTTGTCGACCATTTCCTGCAGCGAGAACTTCTCGCGCTCGTCCGGCATCGACCAACCCATGCGACCCAGGTAGTTGAGCATCGCCTCAGGCATGAAACCCATACGCTCGTAGAACGTCACCGAAGTCGGGTTCTTGCGCTTGGACAGCTTGCTCTTGTCCGGGTTACGCAGCAGCGGCATGTAACACAGCTCGGGCTGCTCCCAGCCGAAGTACTCGTAAAGCAGGATCAGTTTCGGCGCCGATGGCAGCCATTCTTCGCCACGCAATACGTGGGTGATGCCCATCAGGTGGTCGTCGACGACGTTGGCGAGGAAGTACGTCGGCAAGCCGTCGGTCTTCATCAGGACCTGCATGTCCATGCGGTCCCACGGGATTTCAACGTCGCCACGCAGCATGTCCGGCACTACGCAGACGCCTTCGCTCGGTACCTTCATGCGGATCACGTGCGGTTCGCCGGCAGCCAGGCGACGATCGACTTCTTCCTTGGACAGCAGCAAGGCGCGGCCGTCGTAACGCGGAGTTTCGCCGCGAGCCATTTGCTCGGCGCGCATCTGGTCCAGCTCTTCGGCGGTGCAGAAGCACGGGAAGGCATGACCGAGCTCTACCAACTGCTGGCAATATTTCTGGTAGATATCGCCGCGTTCGCTTTGACGATAAGGACCGTGCGGGCCGCCAACGTCCGGGCCTTCGCTCCAGTTGATACCCAGCCAGCGCAGGGCGTCGAAGATCTGCTGTTCGGACTCGCGGGTCGAACGCAACTGGTCGGTGTCTTCGATCCGCAGGATGAACTCACCGCCATGCTGCTTGGCAAAGCAGTAGTTGAACAATGCGATGTAAGCGGTGCCTACGTGGGGATCCCCGGTAGGCGATGGCGCGATGCGAGTGCGGACGGTGGTCATGGCATGTCTCGAAAAGAATAAAAGCGAAGTTCAAACAAGGCGCGAATGGTAACAGGCGACACCCGCCCGGCTCCAGCTAACAGGGCATTTAAGCCAAGGTTGCGACTGGAATGCCTGTATGGCGTGGTGAATGGCCGAATATCAGTCGTCGGCATTTACCGCTTATCGGTGATATGACAGATTTGGGTGCTGTAAACTTCTCTTACAATTTCTTGACTACAGTTTGCCCATGCCTGCCCAACTCAAGCGTCGCCTGCTTACCTTCCTGCTGATTGTCCTGTTGATTGCCGGGGGATTGTTTGCCCACTGGTTCCTCAACGGTCGTTTTTATGAAAGCACCGATAACGCCTACGTCCAGGGTGAAATCACCCGCGTGTCCAGCCAGTTGGGCGCACGCATCGACGAAGTGTTGGTGCAGGACAACCAGCATGTCGAGAAAGGCCAATTGCTGATCAGGCTCGAAGGCGAAGACTTCCGCCTCGCCGTCGACCGTGCCAACGCCGCCCTCGCCACCCGCCAGGCCGAACGCCTGCAAGCCCAGAGCAAACTGACTCAGCAAGGCAGCCTGATTGCCGCCAGCGAAGCGCAAGTCTCGTCCAGCCAGGCGAGCCTGGGTCGCTCGCAAATCGACCTGATTCGCGCCGAAACCTTGCGCAAACCCGGCTATATCTCGGAAGAACGCGTGACGAGCCTTTCCGCAGAAAACCACATCGCCCGCTCGCAAGTCACCAAAGCCCAAGCCGATGCGCAAAGTCAGCGCCAGCAAGTCAATGCACTGAATGCCGACATCAAACGCCTCGACGCGCAGATCGCCAACGCCAAAACCGACCTGGCCCAGGCCGAACTGAACCTGACCCGCAGCGAGATCCACGCCCCCATCAGCGGCCTGATCGGCCAGCGTGCTGCGCGTAACGGTCAAGTTGTGCAGGCCGGTGCCTATCTGTTGTCGATCGTGCCGGACGAAGACATCTGGATTCAGGCGAATTTCAAGGAAACCCAGATCGGTCACATGCAGCCCGGCCAGAAAGCCGAGCTGACCTTCGATGCCTATGGCGATACACCGATCGAAGCCCGGGTCGACAGCCTGTTTGCCGCCTCGGGCGCGCAATTCAGCCTGCTGCCTCCGGACAATGCCACGGGCAACTTCACCAAAGTCGTGCAACGGATTCCGGTCAAACTGACCTTCGCTGCGGACAATCCGCTGCGCGGCAAGATTCGTCCGGGCATGTCGGTCACCGCCAAGGTGAACATCAAGGACGCCCCGGAAGACGTCACCGTGAAAGTGAGCCTCAAAGACGCCCCTGCCGATGGCCGGTGATCAACTGATCCGCCCGGTCGGCGAGCCGACCCGGCGGGACTGGATTGCGGTGATGAGCGTGATGCTCGGCGCCTTCATGGCGGTGCTGGACATCCAGATCACCAACTCGTCGCTCAAGGATATTCAAGGCGCGCTGTCGGCGACGCTGGAAGAAGGCTCGTGGATTTCCACTTCCTACCTGGTGGCCGAGATCATCATGATCCCGCTGACCGCGTGGCTGGTTCAACTGCTCTCGGCGCGACGCCTGGCGGTGTGGGTATCCATCGGATTTCTGTTCGCTTCCCTGCTCTGCTCCATGGCGTGGAGCCTGGAAAGCATGATTGTGTTCCGTGCCCTGCAGGGTTTTACCGGCGGCGCACTGATCCCGCTCGCCTTCACCCTGACGCTGATCAAACTCCCGGAGCATCACCGCGCCAAAGGCATGGCGATGTTTGCCATGACGGCGACCTTCGCCCCTTCCATTGGCCCGACCCTCGGCGGTTGGCTGACGGAAAACTGGGGCTGGGAATACATCTTCTATATCAACATCCCGCCCGGCTTGCTCATGATCGCCGGCCTGATGTACGGCCTCGAAAAGAAAGAAGCACACTGGGAGTTACTCAAAAGCACCGACTACGCCGGCATCCTCACGCTGGGCATCGGTCTCGGCTGTTTACAGGTATTCCTGGAAGAAGGCCATCGCAAAGACTGGCTGGAATCGAGCCTGATCGTGGCCTTGGGCAGTATCGCGCTGATCAGCCTGATCACCTTTGTGATCGTGCAGACCTCCAAGCCCAATCCGCTGATCAACCTCGGCATCCTGCGCAATCGCAACTTTGGCTTATCGAGCATTTCCAGTGTCGGGATGGGGGTCGGCCTGTACGGCTCGATCTATTTGTTGCCGCTGTATCTGGCGCAGATCCAGAACTACAACGCCCTGCAAATCGGCGAAGTGATCATGTGGATGGGCGTGCCGCAGCTGTTTCTGATTCCGCTGGTGCCGAAGCTGATGAAGTATGTCTCGCCCAAATGGCTGTGCACGCTGGGCTTCGGGTTGTTCGGACTGGCGAGTTTTTCCTCGGGTGTGCTGAACCCGGACTTTGCCGGGCCGCAGTTCAATCAGATCCAGATCGTCCGTGCCCTCGGCCAGCCGCTGATCATGGTCACCATTTCGTTGATCGCCACGGCGTACATTCTTCCGCAGGACGCGGGATCGGCGTCGAGCCTGTTCAACATTCTGCGCAACCTCGGCGGCGCCATTGGCATCGCCCTCCTCGCCACGCTACTGGATGCGCGGACCAAGGTTTACTTCGATTACTTGCGCGAGGCCCTGGTGCCGAGCAATCCGCAGGTCGCCGAGCGCATCGCCTCGTTGAGCGATCGATTGGGCAATGAAACGGCGGCGCTGGCCAAGCTCAGTGAAATCGCCCATCAGCAGGCGTCGATCATGGCTTACAACGATGCGTTTCATTTTGTCGGGATTGCACTGGGGATCAGCATGCTGGCGGTGTTGCTGACCAAGAAATTGCCGGAGGGGTTGAAGGCTGGCGAGGCGCATTGATATTGAGCCATACACAACATGTGGCGAGCGCATTTTAAGTTCAGACCGTCAGCAGTCTTTCGCGCAACTTGGCAATCTCATCGCGCATCTGCGCCGCTGCTTCGAACTCTAGGTCGCGAGCGAGCTGATACATCTTCTCTTCCAGGGCTTTGATGCGCTTGGCAATCTCGCCAGGCGAGCGCAATTCCGCTTCGTACCGGGCGTTTTCCTCGGCAGCCTTGGCCATGCCCTTGCGCTTCTTGCTGCGCGAACCCGGCACGGTCGCGCCTTCCATGATGTCGGCAACGTCCTTGAACACACCTTTGGGGGTGATGCCATTGGCCAGGTTGAAGGCGATCTGCTTGTCGCGACGACGCTCGGTTTCACCGATGGCCCGCTCCATGGAGCCGGTGATCCGGTCGGCGTAGAGAATTGCCCGGCCATTGAGGTTACGCGCCGCACGGCCGATGGTCTGGATCAGCGAACGCTCGGACCGCAGGAAGCCTTCCTTGTCCGCATCGAGGATCGCCACCAGCGACACTTCAGGCATGTCCAGACCTTCGCGCAGCAGGTTGATCCCCACCAACACATCGAAGGTGCCAAGACGCAGATCGCGAATAATTTCGACCCGCTCCACGGTGTCGATGTCCGAGTGCAGATAGCGCACGCGCACGCCGTGATCGGCCAGGTAATCGGTCAAGTCCTCGGCCATGCGCTTGGTCAGCGTGGTGACCAGCACCCGCTCTTCGACCGCCACGCGCTTGCTGATTTCCGACAACAAGTCGTCGACCTGGGTCAGTGCCGGGCGAATCTCGATTTGCGGGTCCACCAGCCCGGTCGGACGCACCACCATGTCAATCACGCGCCCAGCGTGCTCGGCTTCATAGTTGCCCGGTGTCGCCGAGACGAAAATCGTCTGCGGGCTGATGCTTTCCCACTCGTCAAAGCGCATCGGCCGGTTGTCCAGCGCCGACGGCAGACGGAATCCGTATTCCACCAGTGTCTCTTTGCGCGAGCGGTCGCCTTTGTACATCGCACCGACCTGCGGGACGCTGACGTGGGATTCGTCGATCACCAGCAAGGCGTCCGCTGGCAAGTAATCGTATAAGGTTGGCGGCGCTTCACCGGATGCGCGTCCGGACAGGTAGCGCGAGTAGTTTTCAATGCCGTTGCAGTAACCCAATTCGAGAATCATCTCTATGTCGAAACGGGTGCGCTGCTCCAGGCGCTGAGCTTCCACCAGTTTGTTGTTCGAACGCAGGTATTCCAGGCGCTCCTTCAATTCCTCCTTGATCCCTTCCACGGCGCCCATCAGGGTTTCCCGGGGCGTCACGTAGTGGCTTTTCGGGTAGAAGGTGAAGCGCGGCAGTTTGCGGATCACCTCACCGGTCAAAGGATCAAACGCCGACAGGCTTTCCACCTCGTCGTCGAACAGTTCGATGCGGATCGCCTCGAAATCGGATTCCGCCGGGTGGATATCGATCACGTCGCCGCGCACGCGGAAGGTCGCACGGGCGAAATCCATGTCGTTGCGGGTGTATTGCAGATCGGCCAGACGCCGCAGCAACTCCCGCTGATCGAGTCGGTCACCCCGATCCACGTGCAGCACCATTTTCAGGTAGGTTTCCGGACTGCCCAGACCATAGATGCACGACACCGTGGTGACGATGATCGCGTCCTTGCGCTCCAGCAACGCCTTGGTCGCGGAAAGGCGCATCTGTTCGATGTGATCGTTGATCGAGGCGTCTTTCTCGATGAAGGTATCGGAGGACGGCACATAGGCTTCGGGCTGGTAGTAGTCGTAGTAGGAAACGAAGTACTCGACCGCGTTGTTCGGGAAGAACGCCTTGAATTCCCCGTACAGCTGCGCCGCGAGGGTCTTGTTCGGCGCCAGCACCAGCGTCGGGCGCTGTACCTGGGCGATCACGTTGGCGATGCTGAAAGTCTTGCCCGAGCCGGTCACACCGAGCAGCGTCTGGTGCGCCAGCCCGGCTTCGATACCCTCGACCATCAGGCGGATGGCTTCCGGCTGATCGCCGGCGGGCTCGAAACGGGTGACTAGCTGGAATTCAGACATGAAATACCTCTGGATCACTCTTGCCGGCAAAACCGACACGAACGAGAAAGACCGCAAACGACCGTTGTCGCCCGAGGAAAAAACTGGATTGCGCTCAATGTGGAGCCGATTGCCGTCGCTTTCAAGGCAAACGTCCTACAACGCGTAAAGCCTTTGATGACAACAATCGACTAACGGTCAAAAAATAATCGGAAAAACTTACGGGAAAAGCCGATTCGCCTGTCGCCATCAATCGCAGATGGCCTCTATACTAGCTCCCCGTTTGTGCACCGCTCTAGTGCATTCGGCTGGAGCGCGACACGTCCCTCCATTTTCCATTCAGAGCCGCCGCAATAATGAGCCTGTTCTCCGCTGTCGAAATGGCACCACGCGATCCAATCCTGGGCCTCAACGAAGCATTCAACGCCGATACCCGTACCAACAAGGTCAACCTGGGGGTCGGTGTTTATTGCAACGAGGAGGGGCGAATTCCACTCCTGCGCGCCGTTGTCGAAGCCGAAACCATTCGCGTTGCTCAACACGCTTCCCGTGGCTATTTGCCAATCGACGGTATTGCCGCCTATGACCAGGCTGTGCAGAAACTGTTGTTCGGCAATGACTCGCCGCTGATCGCCGCTGGCCGCGTGATCACCACCCAGGCCGTTGGCGGTACGGGCGCCCTGAAAATCGGTGCCGACTTCCTCAAGCAACTGCTGCCGAACGCCGTCGTGGCGATCAGCGACCCAAGCTGGGAAAACCACCGCGCCCTGTTCGAAACCGCGGGTTTCCCGGTGCAGAACTATCGCTACTACGACGCCGCGACCCACGACGTAAATCGTGTTGGCCTGCTGGAAGATCTGAACGCGCTGCCAAACGGTTCGATCGTTGTGCTGCACGCTTGCTGCCATAACCCGACCGGCGTCGACCTGAGCCCGGCGGACTGGAACAACGTGCTGGACGTGGTGAAAGCCAAAGGTCACGTGCCATTTCTCGACATGGCCTACCAGGGCTTTGGCGATGGTATCGACGAAGACGCCGCCGCCGTGCGCCTGTTTGCTGAATCGGGCCTGACCTTCTTCGTTTCCAGCTCGTTCTCCAAATCGTTCTCGCTGTATGGCGAGCGCGTTGGCGCGCTGTCGATCGTCAGCGAATCGAAAGAAGAAAGCGCGCGCGTGCTGTCGCAAGTCAAACGCGTGATCCGCACCAACTACTCCAACCCGCCGACCCACGGTGCAAGCATCGTCGCCGCCGTGCTGAACAGCCCGGAACTGCGCGCCCAGTGGGAAGCCGAACTGGCCGAAATGCGCCTGCGCATTCGTGGCATGCGTATCCAGATGGTCGACACCCTGGCGAAGAACGCGCCGCAGCGCGATTTCAGCTTTGTTGGCCGTCAGCGTGGCATGTTCTCTTACTCCGGCCTGACGGTTGAGCAAGTGACCCGCCTGCGCAACGAGTTCGGCATCTATGCCCTGGACACCGGCCGCATCTGCGTCGCCGCGCTGAACCAGAGCAACATCAAGGCTGTGACTGACGCCATCGTTCAGGTGATCTGAATCACGCCGTGAGACGAAAAACGGGAAGCCCTTTGGCTTCCCGTTTTTTATTTGTCCTGTTGATTGCTCAATAACGGGACCAAGCCCTTAGACTGCACACAGACCCTTGTAGGAGCCGGCTTGCCGGCGATAGCGTTCGGGAGACCGACATCGATGTCGGAGATTCTGACCTCTTCGCCAGCAAGCCGGCTCCTGCAGGTTTCGTGTACGCCCCGCTATTCTGACGAGTGCCGATATGAAAAACGATGACCTGCGCGCCGACCGCGACGATCTGGATGACCTGGATCGCTTCATCCCCCGCGCCCCGGCCAAACGCGGCAACAACCTGGTCATGCAAGTCGCTGCCGGTGTGTTTCTCGGTGGCCTGGCCCTGTGGCTGGTGCAATTGGGTGCCACCGCGCTCTATGCCAAACTGATGCTAGGCACGATTACCTTCGGCGGTTAAGCCAGTTCGGTCGCACGCTGGCTGGCCGCGTCGTCATAGGCCACGTACAGCGACTCGGCGACCTGGCTCTTGATCGCTTTGGTACTTTCCAGGCCCAGAACAAAACCTTCAGCCTTGCCACCTGCACGGTTCAACTCCTCGGCGTTGCTGGCCTGAGTGATAGCATCGAACAGTTTTTCAGCGTGAGGACCGACCCCTTTGGGCAGGCTGATTTGAGCGATGCTCATGCGAACACCTCGTTGTTGCGAGGCGGTGTTGTGGTCAAGCAAGTCATGGCGCGTACCTTTTCGGCGAATGGCCGGCAGCGCGTGTTACCACTTCCGGGCAGCCATGTTAGCCCCCGCAAGCGAATCCGGTAACCGCCAATCACCGACAAATCACCTTCCGTCCCCTTGAATGGCTCACCTGATCATCCGGCGCTTGACTTCTCTTTTTGAATCAGTAACATAGGCGCCATTCCGCGATAGCTCAGTTGGTAGAGCAAGTGACTGTTAATCACTGGGTCCCTGGTTCGAGTCCAGGTCGTGGAGCCAGACAGCAATATCAAGAAGCCCCTGAACCGAAAGGTTCAGGGGCTTTTTTGTGGTCCGCATAAAACAAAGGATCGCAGCCCACGGCTACGTTTTATGTAAGAGCTGCAGAAGACTGCGATCCTTTGATCTACAAAAAAGGGCCGATCTGTCTATTCAACAGATCGGCCCTTTTTCAGTCGACGTAAACGTCAGACATGCTCACTGCTTTTCGAATGCAGCGCTGGCGACTCTCCATGACCATGACCATGACCATGACCATGCCCATGGTCAGGCTCAACAATTGGAATCTCCTTGCCATCGCAGTCATGCAGTTTGCCGTCGCTGAAGTAGTCGCCTTCACGCAACGCTGCCAGATCCTGATAGCGCAGCACCCGCTCGGTACCTGCCGCAAACACCGACTGCTGGTCGGAGTTACCCGCCGTGAGGTGGTTGAAAGCCAGGTTGAGCAAGATAGCCATGATCGCCGAAGAACTGATGCCCGAATGGAAGATGGTCGCGAACCAGCTCGGGAAATGATCATAGAAGTTCGGTGCCGCGATCGGGATCATGCCGAAGCCGATCGAAGTGGCGACAATGATCAAGTTGACGTTGTTGCGATAATCGACCTTGGACAGGGTACGGATACCACTGGCTGCGACCGTACCGAACAACACGATACCGGCACCACCGAGCACCGAAGTCGGCACCGCAGCGATCACTCGTCCCATGAACGGCAACAGGCCCAGGACCACCAGGAACACACCGCCAGTGGCAACCACGTATCGGCTCTTGATCCCGGTGACCGCCACCAGCCCGACGTTCTGGGCAAAGGCACTCTGAGTGAAGGAGCCGAAGATCGGTGCAATCATGCTCGACAGCATGTCGGCACGCAGGCCGTTGCCCAGACGCTTGGAGTCAACCTTGGTGTCGATGATCTCGCCCACCGCCAGGATGTCGGCGGACGTTTCCACCAGCGTCACCATCACCACAATGCACATCGACAGGATCGCGGCGAAGTGGAAGGTTGGCATACCGAAGTGGAACGGGGTCGGGAAGCCGAACATCGGACCTTCGCCAACGGAGGAAAAATCCGCCATGCCGAGGAACACTGCGATGATGGTACCGATGACCATGGCCAGCAGAATCGAGAGACGCGAGATGGTCGCACTGCCGATTTTGCTTAACAGCAGCACCAGTACCAGCGTCACCGCTGCCAGACCGATGTTCGCCACGCTACCGAAGTCCGGCGCATGGCTGTTGCCACCCATGGCCCAGCGAGCGGCCACCGGCATCAGCGTCAAGCCAATGGTGGTGATCACGATCCCCGTGACCAACGGTGGAAAGAACTTGGTGATTCGCGAGAACACCGGCGTGATCAACAAACCTATCAGCGACGCCGCGATGACAGCCCCCAGAATCGACTGGAAGCCACCCTCCCCGCCACTGCTGACAATTGCCACCATGGTGGCGACGCCAGAAAACGACACGCCCTGAACCAGCGGCAACTGACAACCAAAAAACGGTAGACCCAGGGTTTGCAGCAGCGTTGCCAGCCCCCCCGCAAACAATGAAGCAGCAATCAACAAACCGATGTCCGCCGGCGACAGCCCGGCAGCCTGACCAACGATCAAAGGCACGGCGACGATGCCACCGTACATGGTCAGAACATGTTGCAGGCCGTAAGCCATATTCGCGCCGATCCCTAGGTTTTCGTCCTCGGGCCGTTTGTGTGAAACATGGGGCGTTTTCATGTTAGGGGGTTCCCTGGTTTTTGTTATGCGCACACTGTATGCAAGACACGGGACAAATGTCTATAGAGTTGTATACAACTTATCAGTCACAAAATGGATACCGGTCCATTTGTCATGCATCAAGGCGTCAGCCTCGCCGAAACCGAAGCGGTATTTCATGACGAGCAGCGCTGGGTCACCATGGGAATGGATGCAAAAGGTCGTTTGCTGGTCGTTCCGCACATCTACCGCGACCCGAATTTCGTACGAATCAATTCCGCGTGTCTAGCCTGTATACGCGAGCGCCATCAATATCTGGAGGCATGAACAATGAAAGATGAATACGAATTCAGCGATGCCAAGCGTGGGGCGATGGCCACCAGCAAAGGCAAGACACGCATCACCATCATGCTTGATGACGCTGTCATCGAGGCCGCACGGGCAGTAGCAGAAAGCGAGGGATACGGTTACCAGACGGTGATCAACAACACGTTGCGCCGGGCATTGCTCGGTGGCGACAAAGCAGGCCTGCTCAAAAAAAGACATCACGGCTGACGAACTGAAAAACCTCCAGCAAAAACTGACAGAAGCGCTTCAAGAAATTCAACGCGTAATCGAGCCGAGCGTTCGGCCCTGAAACGAAAACGGGCCGATCAATCAGATCAGCCCGATAGGTGTTTACAACGCTGAGCCTACTTCGGCACCTCGATCAATCGTTCGAGCGTCTGCTGCAACTGCGCATGGCCCGGAACACGAATGCCGAACTCGGTCTGTAGCAACTCAATCAGGGCCTGCACATCACTTACCTGCCGCCGCTTGCTGTCCTCGCCGACACGGTGAATGGCGAAGCTGCCGTTGTTGAGCGTGCGTCGCCAGCCCTCCCCGGTGCGCGCCACCATCAGCTGCCGGGTGAACGTAGACTCGGGATGGGTCGAGACGTACCAGTTGCCGACCGTGAAATCGATGTCTTCCTGGCGTTGCAGATCGAAGATGTACATGGCGCGCCACTCGTCACCGACAAGAGCGCGCAGGGTGTAGCCGTCGACGTGCGGTTCGATGCGATACGGTTCGTGAGGCGTGAGCTGTTCAACGCGAGAGTCCAGCAGCAGTGGAGCGGTGGGCACCATGCCGCCGAAGCCGACGTCGGTGATGTATCGAATGTCATCGATGATGACCAGGCTCAAGCGATGAGTCCGCGCCGTCCACGCCCCCTCCGGCTGCCCCATCACCACTCGGCCACTGATGGCGCGGGCGTCGTAACCCAATTCCTGGAGCAAGGCCAGGAACAGATTATTGAGTTCGTAGCAGTAACCCCCACGACCGTCGTGCAGGACTTTTTGCTCGATCGACGGCAGATCGATGAGCACCGGTTCGCCGGACAGCGTGGTGAGGTTTTCAAACGGGAATTCGCCAGTGTGGCGCAATTGAAGCCGTCGCAGGTTTTCCAGGGTCGGCGCTGGCGGCTCATCGAAGCCCAGCCGTTGCAGGTATAACGCAAGGTGTGTGAGGCGTGGTTCGCTCATCGTTCAATCCTTTTGCACGCAAGCGGCGGATCTTTCCGCCAATGGGCGCTATGTATAAGGGATGAACCGGTGCCGCCGACAATTGATTTAGCCAATTGCCCTGCATGAAAAACTCAACGCAGCTTGCGCGAGCTCAACTGTATCCAGGTCGGCGCATGGTCGCTGGCACGGGGTTCGTTGCGCACCCACGCATCGACCCCGGCCTCTTGCAGATAAGGACTCAAGGCGGGATTGAGCAGCAGGTGATCGATGCGCAATCCGGAGTTCTTTTGCCAATGCTGACGAAAATAATCCCAGAAGGTGTAGAGCCGATCGTGTGGATACACGTGGCGCAACGAGTCGGTCCAGCCTTGGTCCAGCAGGCGCTGGTAGCACTCGCGGCTCTCCGGTTGCAACAACGCGTCCTTGAGCCAGGAGCGCGGGTTGTAGATGTCCAGGTCGGTGGGCACGACGTTGTAATCACCGGCCAGCACGACCGGATGCTCGCTGCTTTGAAGTGACTCGGCATAGCGGATCAAGCGCTCGAACCAGGCCAGTTTGTAATCGAACTTCGGCCCCGGTTGTGGATTGCCGTTAGGCAAATACAGGCAGCCGACCAACACGCCATGCACCGCCGCTTCCAGATAGCGACTATGACTGTCACCTTCATCGCCCGGCAGGCCTCGCCGACTCTCCAGCGGCTGCGCCTCACGCGCCAGAATCGCTACGCCGTTCCAGGACGCCTGACCGTGCCAAATTGCGCCATAACCGGCCGCTTCCAGTTCGGCGACAGGGAACGCACTGTCGACCGATTTCAGCTCCTGCAAGCAGGCGATGTCGGGTTTTTCGCGCTCAAGCCACGCCAACAGGTTTGGCAACCGGGCACGTATGCCATTGACGTTGAACTTCGCGATACGCAGCTTCTTCATGGACGGACTCTCCTGAGGACGAGATGCCCAATGTCTGACACTTGACCCTTTCGGTGGTTGCGTCTGTTGCCCTGTCCAGGCTACGTGCGGCGCCTCAACTGAATCCAGCGCTATCGGCTGCTTTCTTACCCAGGATTCACAGTTGTTTGACCGGTGCCGGGTTCCATTTACCGTTCAACGCATCAAGCTTCGGCCCGTACAAACGCATGGTCAGGTTAAACGGACCTTTGGGCCGGGTGTCAAGCCAGTGAAACACCGTCGAAAAGCCTTCAACGGTCGGAACGCATCAGCGTTTCGACGCCCACCTCTCTCAACAACGTTGCCGTGCAGTTGCGACCCGAATGCTTGGCCCGGTACAACGCCGCATCCGCCCGCTCAATGAACACGTCCATGCTGTCACGCCCGCTCGGCACAAACGAATAGCAACCGAGGCTGATCGTCACATAGCCATGTGGCGAGCCGGTGTGGCTGATGTTTTTGTCGATGACACTGCGGCGGATTTGCTCGGCAATGGTCATGGCGCCATGGATGTCGGTATCGGGCAGCAACACGGCGAACTCTTCACCGCCGTAACGCACCGCCAGATCAGCCTTGCGGTGGCAGCAGCTTTTCAGCGCCCGCGCCACTTCGGCCAGGCAGTGATCCCCCACCACGTGGCCATAGGTGTCGTTGTAGCGTTTGAAGTAATCGATATCGAGCATGATCAGGCTCAGCGGGCTGGCCTGACGAGCACCGCGACCGAACTCGACGTCCAGCGCCCGCTCGAACAAGCGACGGTTGGCCAAACCGGTCAGGCTGTCATGGGTGGCGATCAACTCCAGCGCTTCCTGCGCGCGACGCAGATCCGCCTCGACCCGTTCGCCGACCCGCACCTGTTGAATGAACACCCAACCGAACAGCCCCACACCCAGCAATACCAGGGCAACGATGAGGCTGGAGCGAAACGCGGTGTCGTACCAGCCGGCGAGAATGGCATCCAGGGACGATGCCGCCGAAACCACCAGCGGATACGTTTCCAGTTGTCGATAGCCGTAGAGGCGCTCGACGCCATCAATCATGGAAGTGAACGTCGCATGGCCGGCGGTCGACAGCGGCAGGAACTTCTGGAAGATATCGCCCTGCGCCAATGACGTTCCGATCTGCGCCTCGACAAAAGGACGACGCGCCAGCAACGTTCCATCAGTCAGGGTGAGAAACATCGAACCCTTGTCATCGAGGCTGAAGCTTTTGAAAAACTGATCGAAGTACGACATCTTGATGCCGGCCATCAACACGCCCTGGAAGTGACCGTTCTTGTCGTTGATCCGCTTGGAAATCGGAATGATCCACTCACCACTTTCCCGACTGCGGATTGCCGGGCCGATGTGCACCAAGGACGTCACGTTCTGCTGGTGAAACTTGAAGTAATCGCGATCTGCGACACCGGCGCCACGGGGCAGGTCTTCAAACGAACTGATCACCCATTGCCCTTTCTGATCGAACAGCAGGATGCCGTGCAGCTGCTTCAGCGCCAGCACTCGCCGGGCGAAAGTTTTTTGCAAAAGCGGCCGCTGTTCCGGACCAAAACCGTCCAGCTGAATCCAGTCCACCAGACTGCTCAACACCAGGTCAGCCTTCATGAACGTGTCTTCGGCTTGTTGCGCCATGGCCCGCGTCAGGTTCGACGATGCCACTTGCGCCAGGCTCAGGTCATGTCGCCGGGATTGTTCCAACTGCAGGTAAAGCAGCCCGCACAGGCACAGACACACCGTGGCAATGAACAACACCGCCGCCTTGCGTAGCGGTATGCGTTTCAATGCAACACCGGGGGTGTGGTGCGAGTCGTGAAGGCGTGTAGGCAAAAAGCTCATCCTGTTGGGGGCAAGGCATGGGCGAAAACCCAAATCCCTCGGTGTGAGCCTAGTTTACGGGGTTATCCGGGATAAAAGCCGACCACTTGCCGGGTGGCGCGCGCTGTTCGCGCCCTATTGCCTGTTTTCCCCCGTTACCGCCAGCGGCGCTTCAGTACGACGCAGGTCCAGTGCCGGCAATCGGGTCGGACCATTCAGCCCTTTCAGCACCCGGGCATCGTAATCGTAGATATCCGGCTTGAATGTCACCCGCCCCTCGTTGCTCAGGTCTACGGTCCAGTAAGCCAACAGCACCGGCACTTTCACCGGTAGCCGAATGTTTTCGGTCCTGCCATTGGCCAGTTGTTTCTGGATGCCTGCACTGTTCCAGCGGACCGGGTCGTTGAACAGCAACTCAACCAGTTGCAACGGGTTTTCCACCCGAATGCAACCCGAACTGGTGGCCCGAACGGTTTTGGCAAACAACTCGCGATGCGGCGTGTCATGCAGGTAAATCGCATAGTCGTTGGGGAAGCGGATGACGACCTGGCCCAGCGAACTGTCGGGCCCGGCGTCCTGACGCAGGCTGATGCCCCGCGGATTGCTCCAGTCGACGCTCGACGGACTGAGCACATTGCCCTCCCGATCCAGCACACGAATCCGATTGGCGGCCAAGTAGCCCGGGTCGTTCTGGATTTTCGGAATCACATCCTGCTTGAGGATCGTCGGCGGCACCGTCCAGGTCGGATTGAACGTGATGTAAGTGATCTCGGCCTGGAACACCGGCGTACTGCGTACCGGTTTACCGACCTGCACCCGCGAACGCCAGATCGGCAGACCATCGCGATACATCGCCACTTTGTACCCGGCGATATCGACAATGACAAACGTGCCCTGCAGCTTGTACAGCAGCCAACGCGCGCGCTCCATGTTTACCCGCACCTGATCGATCCGCGCCTCGACGGGCACGTTCAACGCCGCCAGTGTCGCCGCCCCCGCCACGCCGTCGGCGCCCAGGTATTGCTCGGTCTGATACTTTTTCACCGCGGCGATGACGTTGTCGTCATAGAGGGCTTTTTTCGACACGCCAGGAGCCAGATATCCGCCCGCCACCAGGCGCGCACGGAGTTGTCCGACCGCGAGCCCTTCCATGCCAGGCTTGAGCGATTGGCCCTCGGTCACTTTTGGCCAGCCACCGGCACTGCGAACCTGGCGCAACTTCGCCAGCCCTTCACGCAGGTCGCGGTAAATCATTTCCTGGGGAGGCGCCTGGGTAAATGCACGTGCCACATCATGGGCATCGAGGGCGGCGAACAGGGTGTTCATGTCCTCGCGGGGATCAACACCGGCCGGGTCGAAATTCCAGTGGATATCCAGCCGCGACGGATCGACTTTGCCCCGGCGCAATTGAAGCAACGCGGTAATGAAGGTGCGGGTCGCCGCCATATCGAACATCGCCCGTTGCGACGTCGAAGGCATGGCCGCCACCAGCGCTTCATGGGCCTGCGCCAACTCCGTGATGCGGAAGTCCGCCGGGTTCAGGCCGTCGATCTGGGTGTCGTTGAGGCTTTTCAGCAACTGCGTCACATCGCGGTCATCCGTCCACGCGGCGCGATAGTGACGATGCATGTAAAAATCCATGACCACCCGATCGACATCCACGCGCTGATGGCGTTTGGAGGTCAGCACCGGCGGAAACGCCGTGCGCAGTGGCTCCAGCGTTGCCTGGATCGCTTGGCCGATAGCATCATTCGGCGCCGCGGCATCAATTTCGTTGCTTGCCGGAGATACCGGCACAATCGGCGAAGTTTGCGCGATCGCTGCACCGCTGATCAGAAAGCCCATAAAAAACATGCGGCTTATGACGAATAACCTTGTTAATTGCACCATGGATAATCCTTAATCTCCCGTTTCAAACGGCTTGCTTCCTGCTCGCTGCTAGACTCGAAATTATCACGATGAGACCCGACTATGGCGCTAATCCGCTCTGGCCTTTTATTTGCCATTTTACTGACGAGCCTTTCAGTAACGTCAGCCTACGCCGATTCGCTTGAAAACGCGCTGGTCAAAGCTGCACCAGACGCCAACGCTAAAGTGATTGCCCTCGCCGTCCGCGCCTCGCAATGCAGCCGTGCCCAAGGCAAGCCTGCTGCCCAAAGGCTGGCAGTGATCGATTATTCCCTGCCTTCGACCGAACAACGCCTGTGGGTGTTCGATCTTAAACGCCGCAAGTTGCTGTTTCACGAACTGGTTGCCCATGGCCGCAACAGCGGCGAAAACATGGCCACGCTGTTTTCCAACAAGAACGAAAGCCACGCCACCAGCCTCGGCCTGTTTCGCACGCAACAGAGCTATCGCGGCCAGAACGGCTATTCCCTGCGCATGGAAGGCCTGGAGCCAGGCTTCAACGACAACGCATTTGACCGGGCCATCGTCATTCACGGCGCCCCTTATGTCAGCCCGGTACTGGCCCGCGCCAACGGCCGGATCGGCAGAAGCCTGGGTTGCCCGGCGGTGAGACCGGCGATTGCGCAGAAGCTGATCGACTCGATGAAAGACGGGCAGTTGTTGTTTTCCTATTACCCGGACCAGCGCTGGTTGAAATCGTCTTCTTATATCAATTGCGGTGGCAACACCGTGGCGTCTTCGGACAAGACCACGTCGCGCCAGTAAACAACGCATCTACCTGTCAAAACTGTAATCCCCGCCTCAGTTTGCTGAAAGACACCGACCGTTAGCCTCGTCGACACGTTCAACAGGCTGACGGCGGATAAACCGATGCATACCCCCACATCAAGACGCACCTTCGTCAAAGGCCTGGCCGTTGGCGGGCTCTTTGCCGGCCTCGGGCTGTGGCGCACGCCGGTCTGGGCGATCACCAGCCCCGGCGAACCGCAGGTGTTGGCCGGCAGCGATTTCGACCTGCTCATCGGTGAAACTCCGGTCAACTTCACCGGCAACCCGCGCACGGCGATGACCATCAACGGCAGCCTCCCCGGCCCGCTGCTGCGTTGGCGTGAAGGCGACACCGTTACGCTGCGCGTCCGCAACCGACTCAAGGACAGCACCTCCATTCACTGGCACGGCATCCTGCTGCCAGCCAACATGGATGGCGTACCGGGGCTGAGTTTCAAAGGCATCGAACCGGGCGGAGTGTATGTCTATCAGTTCAAGGTGCGGCAGAACGGCACCTACTGGTATCACAGCCATTCAGGGCTTCAGGAACAGGCTGGTGTCTATGGCCCGCTGATCATCGACGCGAAGGAGCCGGAGCCGTTTCAGTACGACCGCGACTACGTGGTGATGCTCAGCGACTGGACCGACCAAGACCCGGCCAGCCTGATGAAGACCCTGAAAAAACAATCCGATTACTACAACTTCAACAAACGCACCGTGGGCGACTTCATCCACGACGTCAGCGAAAAAGGCTGGGGAGCGACCGTCGCCGATCGCAAAATGTGGGCCGAGATGAAGATGAACCCCACCGACCTGGCCGACGTCGGTGGCGCCACTTACACCTACCTGTTGAACGGCCAGGCGCCGGACACGAACTGGACGGGCCTGTTTCGCCCGGGTGAAAAGCTGCGCCTGCGCTTCATCAATGGCTCCGCCATGACGTACTTCGACGTGCGCATTCCCGGCCTGAAAATGACCGTGGTCGCGGCGGACGGTCTGCACATCAAACCGGTGAGCGTCGACGAGTTTCGCATTGCCGTGGCGGAGACCTTTGACGTGATCGTCGAGCCTTCCGAGGCGAGCTACACCCTGTTCGCCCAAGCCATGGATCGCAGCGGATACGCCCGCGGCACCCTCGCGGTGAAGGCCGGTTTGTCGGCGCCGTTACCACCACTGGACCCACGACCGCTGGTGACCATGGACGACATGGGCATGGGTGGCATGGACCACGGCAGCATGGCGGGCATGGATCACAGCAACATGGCCATGGGCGACATGCCCGGTATGCAGTCCCACCCGACCTCGGAAACCGACAACCCGCTGGTGGACATGCAGGCCATGTCCACCTCACCGAAACTCGCCGACCCCGGCATGGGCCTGCGCAACAACGGCCGCCGCGTGCTCACCTATTCCGACCTGCGCAGCACCTTCGAAGACCCGGACGGCCGCGAGCCTGGCCGCACCATCGAGTTGCACCTGACCGGTCACATGGAGAAATTCGCCTGGTCGTTCAACGGCGTGAAGTTTTCGGATGCCGAGCCGCTGCGCCTCAAGTACGGCGAGCGACTGCGGATCGTACTGGTCAACGACACGATGATGATGCACCCCATCCACCTGCATGGCATGTGGAGCGACCTCGAGGACGAGAACGGCCAGTTCATGGTGCGCAAACACACCATCGACATGCCACCGGGCTCCCGGCGCACCTATCGGGTCACTCCCGATGCGCTCGGCCGTTGGGCCTATCACTGCCATCTCCTGTACCACATGGAAATGGGCATGTTCCGTGAAGTTCGCGTGGAAGAATGAGGCGCATCCCATGATTCGATTCACCCCGTTTTTTTTGGCCCTCGCGACCTCGACGGCGATGGCCGTCAGCAATGACATGCAAGGCATGGATCACAGCCAGATGGACCTCGGACAGATGCAAGGCATGGACGATGGCCAGATGCAGCCCGCCGCCCCCAGCGAAAGCCGCACGCCGATCCCGGTGCTGACCGATGCCGATCGCGCGGCGGTGTATGTCGATCCCGCCGGTCACCAGGTACATGACCGCACGTTCAATTCCTTTTTCCTTGCCGACAAACTGGAATGGCAGGACGCCGATGACGGCAGCACCCTGGCCTGGGATTTGTCCGGCTGGGTCGGCGGCGACATCGATCGCCTGTGGCTACGCTCCGAAGGCGAGCGCACCAACGGCGTGACCGAGGACGCGGAAATCCAGGCCCTGTGGGGCCACGCCATTTCCCCGTGGTGGGACGTCGTCAGCGGCGTGCGCCAGGACTTCAAACCCGGCGCCCCGCAAACCTGGGCCGCGTTCGGCGTGCAGGGCATGGCGCTGTACAACTTCGAAGCCGAAGCCACGGCCTTCATCGGCGAAGGCGGCCAGAGCGCCGTGCGGCTGGAGGGCGACTACGACATCCTGCTGACCAATCGGCTGATCCTGCAACCGACCGCCGAACTCAACGCCTACGGCAAAAACGATCCGCAACGCGGCATCGGTTCCGGCCTGTCCAACGCCGAGGCAGGTTTGCGCCTGCGCTACGAAATCCGCCGGGAATTCGCGCCCTACCTCGGCGTGACCTGGAACCGCACCTACGGCAACACCGCCGACTACGCCAACGACGAAGGCGAGGACCGCAGCGAAACTCGCCTCGTGCTCGGTATTCGGATGTGGTTCTGAACAGACTCACCCAAAACCAACAACAACCGCTTCGAGCGGTAAAGGACCTTGCATGCGCATCATCAAACCCACCGCCGTCGCAATCGCGTTGCTCAGTGGCCTGCTTGTCAGCACCTTCGCTCAAGCACACCCCAAACTACTCTCCTCCACCCCGGCGGAAGGCGTAGAAGGTGCATCACCTGAAAAGATCGAACTGCATTTTTCCGAAAACCTCGTCACCCAGTTTTCCGGCGCAAAACTGCTGATGACCGAAATGGCCGGCATGGCCCACGCCCCGATGCCGGTCAAGGCCAAAGTCAGTGGCGGCACTGACCCGAAGACCATGTTCATCATCCCGACATCACCCCTGACTACCGGCACCTACAAGGTCGAATGGCGCGCAGTGTCTTCGGACACCCACCCGATCACCGGCAACATCATCTTCAAAGTGAAATGATCGATAAGCGACTCGGCCAACGTCGTGCTGCGGTTTGTGTTGTATGTGGATTTGATGCTGTTGTTGGGCGTCGCGCTGTTCGGGCTCTACAGCTTCAAGGGACAGGAACGGCTATCCGGAACAGTGCTGCCCTTTCGACGGTTGTTGATGGCAACAGCCGGGCTCGGCGCACTGCTAGCGCTTGCCTTGATGGCACAACCCCGCGCCCTGCAAACCGAAGCATACATACGGTTGCTGGCTCGTGCCGTCAGGCGATTTTAGCTTGTCGGTGCGCTGATCATCGTGGGCATCACCGTCACGGGCGTGGTGAACTACCTGTTCATCGTCGGGCCGAAGCTCGATGAGGTTTTACCCAGCCTCTACGGAATGTGGTTGTTCACACAGGAGAACATTTCTCCCTACGTGGATCTGTGGCTGACGGTGCCTGGCGCCAAGTAACGGATCGTTTTTTGTGCGGAGTACGTATCAGTCGTCGTGCAACAAACCTGAACCGTATTCACCGTAGCTATTGCCGAGCGCACTGCCATGAAAATTCATCTGGTCGGGGTTGCTGGTCGGCCCCGGGCCGAAGCCGGCAGGCTGCACCGAGTCAGCCGAATCATCGCGATGGGCACTCACACCCGAACAGGCACTCAACAACAAAGCACCGGAAATCAGCGAGACTTTGACGAGGTTTGCGATCATTTTTTGATTCCTGTGGGTTGAGGCGTGGGCGACAAGACCTTTGGTGGGCATGCTATGCCTGGTCTGTGCCGGGGATCATGAAATGTGGCGAGGCGACAGTGAATGTTCAGGTTGCGCGTGAGCGTGGGCGTATCCCGACGCACCCAAACTCCACAGCCCCATTCCTGATAAACTCCCCCACCTCCCAGCCTCACCGATTCCAGATCCCCCATGTCCGTAACCAACGCTACACCCGCCCCGCTCTCCCGCCGCTTTTCCGTGGCGCCGATGATGGATTGGACCGACCGCCACTGCCGCTTCTTCCTGCGCTTGCTGTCGAAAAACGCCCTGCTCTACACCGAAATGGTCACCACCGGAGCCCTGCTCAACGGTGATCACGAGCGTTTTCTGCGGCACAACGAGGCCGAGCACCCGCTGGCCCTGCAACTCGGTGGCAGTGTTCCGCTGGATTTGGCGGCGTGTGCGCGGATGGCGCAGGAGCATGGTTACGACGAGGTGAATCTGAATGTCGGCTGCCCGAGTGATCGGGTGCAGAACAATATGATCGGCGCGTGCCTGATGGGGCATCCGCAGTTGGTGGCCGATTGTGTGAAGGCGATGCAGGATGCAGTGTCAATTCCGGTGACGGTCAAGCACCGGATCGGGATCAACGGGCGAGACAGTTACGCAGAGTTGTGTGATTTCGTCGGCACGGTGCGGGATGCCGGGTGCACGAGTTTTACCGTGCATGCGCGGATTGCGATTCTGGAGGGGTTGTCGCCGAAGGAAAACCGCGACATTCCGCCCCTGCGTTATGACGTGGCAGCACAGTTGAAAGCTGATTTTCCGGCGCTGGAGATCATTCTCAACGGCGGGATCAAGACGCTGGAAGCCTGCCATGAGCATTTGCAGACCTTCGACGGCGTGATGTTGGGTCGCGAGGCGTATCACAACCCTTATGTGATGGCCGAAGTCGATCAACAGCTGTTTGGCAGCACGGCACCGGTCATCAGCCGCGCCGAGGCGCTGGCGCAGTTGCGACCTTACATCGCGGCGCACATTGATGCGGGTGGATCGATGCACCACATCACTCGCCACGTACTCGGACTGGGCACCGGGTTCCCGGGAGCGCGGAAGTTTCGTCAGTTGTTGTCGGTGGATATTCACAAGGCCAAAGAACCTTTGGCCTTGCTCGATCAAGCTGCCGAGTTGCTTGAAGGGCGTTAATGCCCGGTCGCTCTCGCCATTTCAGCCAGGCGGTTTGATCCGCCTGGCTCTGCTGTCAGCCTGCGGCTGCGGCCGCCGTCCAGTTCACCCAGCCGAACGTCCAGGTGGCCAGGATCAACAATCCGAACACGATCCGGTACCAGGCGAATGCCGCATAGCTGTGGTTCGCAATGAACTTCAACAAGCCGCGTACGGCGATCATGGCGAAGAAAAACGCTGTCACGAAACCCAGCGCGAAAACCGGCAGATCGCTGCTCTGGAACAGGTCCCGGTACTTGTAGCCTGAATACACCGCAGCACCGACCATCGTTGGCATCGCCAAAAAGAACGAGTACTCGGTGGCAGCCTTGCGTGATAGACCAAACAACAAGCCACCGATGATCGTCGATCCAGAGCGGGAAGTACCCGGCACCATCGCCAGGCATTGCGCAAACCCCACCTTCAGCGCATCTGGCCAGCGCATGTCGTCAACATGTTCGATATGCACCACATGATCCCGCTGTTCGGCCCACAACATCACGACACCACCGAGAACCAATGCGACGGCTACAGTGATCGGATTGAATAGATATTCATGAATCTTGTCAGCGAACAACACCCCCAGCACAACGGCCGGAAGAAATCCGATCAGCAAGTTGAGAGTAAAACGCTGTGCATTGCGTTGGCTCGGTAACCCTTTGATGATTGCGAAGATCTTGGGGCGAAACTCCCAAACGACAGCGAGAATGGCGCCCAGCTGAATAATGATATTGAACGCCATGGCGCGCTCCCCGCCAAACGCCAACAAGTCTGCAACAATGATCTGGTGGCCCGTACTTGAGATGGGCAAAAACTCGGTCAAGCCTTCTACCGCACCTAAAATCAACACCGTGAACAGGGTCCAGAAATCCATTAATCCTCCGTCAGACCATTTTTTGAGTATGGCCCGTCAACTGCACTCAGATATTGAGATGCTGAAAAGCAATCGGTGTAGCGACATCCATCACCCGATTTGGCGAGGGAGAATATGTCTTATCAAAAGACACACTCAAGCCATGTTAATAATCGTCCGCCTACGAATACGTCCGGAAGAAATTTAGTGCTCGACAGAAAAAGTCTCAGTCGTTATTAAGTGTGACCGTGCTCACACTATTTGTATTTCTACGGGACTAAGCCTTCTGTCATGAGTGATGGCACCCACTGATGAAAACAGTGGCAAAAGGACATAAAAACAAATCGCCACCGATTCAAAATAGTGGCACAATTCCATATTGCCACCATCTAACGACGTTATTCCACTAGTTCAGACAGCCGAGAAAATCAACTAAAAGCTTGAAAAGCTTAGTTATTGTTAGAAAACTCGGGAGCCACGTCTAAAATCCGCGTAAATGTTACCAATTGTCAGTCACAGATGAGAACCGGTGCTTTAACATCCCGATGTCAGCACCTATTCGAGTCAATGCATGATGCTTACAGGGAACTTAGCGACTAGAAGCCAGCGCCAGACAAACGATGAACCCGGAGTCCTCACTCTGGGTCGTACCCGTGGCGTGGCTGAACATTTTAGAGCGCTAGTCGCAAGGCATGTGCGGACCGATATGGCTCTAGAGGCCAACGCCTACACTAGTTCATATAAGACAAATGAACGCTCTGGTTCGTATCGAGCCATCTTCATCATCATCGATAGCCCCCAAGCCCTCGAAGAAAGCCTCGCGCTAGTGGAAAACCTGCGCACCGGCAACTTGAAACCCATCATTTGTGCGGTCATCACGGGTCGCGGCGCCTTCAACAAGATAAAGTACTATCTGGCAGGGGCCGACTTTTGTATCAAGCTGACTACTCTTTCCGATGAAAGCTCGGCGCTGCTTGCCGAATTCTTTAGTAGTGAAGAATGGCAAAGAGATATCAATCTGATATTGGACCCTACTCGCATTTGCCTACTGGGCACCAGCAAGAAACTGGACATTTCCTTTGCAGAAATGAAGATTCTGGAAGCCTTTGCACACACCAGTAACCACATACTAAGCCATGATGAAATTGCCACCATCATGGGGTTGAACAGCAACTTTTATGACCCCAGAGCCCTGGAAAAGTCGATCAGTCGTCTTCGTGGAAAAATCAAGGACATGTATGGTACAAACGCGATCCAGAGCATTCGGGGGCATGGATACCGCCTGATGAGGGGGCTGATCTCAACGCCCTGACTCAAAGAGTTCAAGGCCTTTTGATATCAACTAGCCGAATGCCATCAACCCTATCGACTCATCGTTTATCCGAGTTGGTGATTTATCGATTACATGACGGTGGCAACATCGAACCATAACAATAAAAGTTTTATTCTATAGCAAGATCGAGTGGAACCTATCGAGGGCCATTTTGGGCCCAAACCCTGCCTTTCGATTACTTCCGTGGGAGTCGTTACTCCCCTGCCGATCATCTTTTTAGCCAAATTTGGTGTGTACGTTAGGAGAGAGACATGGAAATTAGTACAACCCTCCCAAGAAAATACTTTGTCGTCGTGACTCATAGCACAACGTCGCAGCGTGAACTCGAGACCATCCTGTCCAGTGAGCGCTTCAATTCGTTTGGCACGTCCCAGGCACAAATGTTTATTGAAGGTGTTGCTTCGCCCTCTTCCGCTCCAGTGCTGATGGGGTTCACTTACCCGAGCGTTTCAAGGAAAAATGTCGCGCGCAGTATCGAACACGATACACAAAGAATCCTCGCCACACTTGAGTCCGAATGGCTGGCGGCACAATCCGCGAATCCATTCCATAACGTACCGGCAATAACGGGTGAAATAAGCGACGCCCCCCGAAAAATCGCGAACGACGCTGTTTGCAGCGAAGCCTGGCAACTCGACAATGATCAAAGTGCATTGGTCAAAGAGGGTATCGAGATCAACCTGACCGGATTGGAGGCCACGCTGATCAAGAAAATGTTGCACCACGAGGAGCGTGTCGTCAGTCGAGACGATCTGATCCTCAGCATCGGCAGAGAGCCAGAGCAATATCGCGGACTGGAAATGTGCCTGAGTCGCCTGCAAGACAAATTCAAAAGCGCCAGTAATGGCGAACGTCTGTTTCGTGCCGTGCGCAACCGTGGCTATTGCCTGATCCAGGAAGTCTTGGCGTAAGCAAGTCCTCCCTGAACGAACAAACAGAAAAGTGCGATCACAATAATAAAAGAGCACTCTGTTTGACGCCCCTACTACTGCGACTCTCTTACTCCCTCCCTGTTACAGTACCAAATACCACACCCACTATTCACCCCTTCCTATTCGACCTTTTCTAACGCCCGCACTTTTACAAACTTGCGTGATTGGCACTTTGCCACCTTGTTAGAACTCGTCAGACAGCATCCCTGCCAATAACTTAGTCTATTGACTGACGACAGTTCGGCATATCGACGTTGTTACCTCAGGACACTCGCTCCAATAACAATAATAAGCCTACTTAACAACTCGGTTTTCAACTGTCGAAACCTGAATGGACGTCTTTTGGGGATATTGTATGGATCTTACTCTTAGTATCAATCGAAACACCGGCCTCAAGGGACTGACCTTTTGGGGGCAATGGGCGCTGGCGCAAGGCTTTGTAGTTTCATTGTTGTTCATACTTGCTGAACAGCACACGGGAGCGGTCGAGTTCTACTACCGCATGTGCGCAACACTCGCCGTACTGGCCTCGGTCCCGGCTTATACATTTAGCGGTGTATATCGAAAAAGAGACAATTATCTGACCGGGCTGGGGCGCCTGTTCATGGGCTGGACCATGACAATGGCAGCACTGGCCTGCATCGCATTTGTCTGCAAGGCTGATGAGCTGTTTTCGCGGCAAGTGATCCTTGGTTGGGCGGTGTACGGGTTCCTCGGTCAGGCGTTGTTGTATGCGCCACTGCATGCATTCTCGAAGTTCTACCAGCGCTCACGCAAAAGCGAGCATAAAACCCTGATCGTTGGCACCGGCGAACTGGCGCTGGGGTTGGCGCACAAGCTGAGCAACCTCGAGAACCTGCCGTTGGTGGGTCTGGTCAGCAACGGCGCCCTTCCCAATCTGGAACCAGGTGCACCGCGCATCGTCGGCGCCCAGGAGGATCTGCTGGAACTGATCAAAACCCATGACATCCGTCGTTTGTACATCACCCTGCCCCTGTCGGAAGCGGCAAAGATCGAAGCCATGTACGTCGATTTGTTGGGTGCCAACGTTGACGTGGTCTGGGTGCCGGACTTGAACAGCCTGACGTTGCTCAATCACTCGGTGAAAGTCGTGGACGGCCTGCCAGCGATCTACTTGAACGAAAGTCCGCTGACCAGTCGCCCCACTGCCGCGCTCAGTAAAAGCCTGGTGGAGAAAAGCGTGGCGCTGCTGGCTATCATCCTGTTGAGCCCGGTTCTGCTGGTCATTGCGCTGGCGGTAAAACTCAACTCGCCCGGCCCTGTGTTCTTCAAGCAGGACCGTCACGGCTGGAATGGCAAGGTGATTCAGGTCTGGAAGTTCCGCTCGATGCGCGTGCACGATGATCACGAGGTCAAGCAGGCCAGCCGTAACGACTCGCGCATCACGCCGGTCGGGCGCTTCATCCGTCGCACTTCGCTGGATGAGTTGCCGCAACTGTTCAACGTGCTGCAAGGGCACATGGCGCTGGTCGGCCCGCGTCCTCACGCCATCGCGCACAACAACTACTACTCCGGAAAAATTCTCGCTTACATGGCGCGTCACCGAATCAAACCGGGTATTACCGGCCTTGCGCAGGTCAACGGTTGCCGGGGCGAGACAGACACCATCGATAAGATGCAGAAGCGTGTCGAAATCGATCTGAAGTACATCAACAACTGGTCGTTGTGGCTGGACCTGAAGATCCTGGTGAAGACGCCGTTCACGTTGTTGTCGAAGGACATCTACTGATGGTTTAGGCCTGCACAAGGCAACACCGCAAGGGGACGTGAGTCCCCTTTTTTGTGGGTGTGATTTGGGGGTTGGGGTCTGCCGGGATTTCTGGATCGCCAAAAAACACTGTAGGAGCGCGGCTTGCCCGCGATGGCGTCGGGTCAGTCGATATCAATGCTGGATTTACCGACGCCATCGCTAGCAGGCTAGCTCCCACAGGGGATTGGGGGTTTTTCAGAATCTGCGGTTGGCCAAAGAACCAATGTGGGAGATTCTATGTTTGGGGGGAACCCCCAAACATAGAAATAGGCTTGTATTCACTTTGGTTTTTCATCAAGGCAAACAGTACCCGAGCCAGTTTTCTGGCAAGTATCACCAGCGCCTCGGTCCCTTTCAGACCTCGTGCCAAATAGCTTTGGTAGTAGGGTTTCCAGGTCGCAGAGCGGCTTGCGGCCATGGCACTGTTATGAAATAAACGCCGAAACTCCGAGTCACCTCGTTTGGATAAGCAACGTCGTTGATCTTTCTTACCTGATTGTCTGACTCGTGGGTCCATCCCCAGAAAAGCAACGTAGCCATCGCTGTCAGAAAACTCTCCACGCATGAAGGCGGTTACCGCAGCGGTGGCTGTCAGTACACCTACCCCCTCAACGGCTTGGCAGCGTTTTACCTGAGCGTCCATGCCCGCTTCACTGATGATGCTCCTCAAGAGCGACTGAATGTCTTTTTCAGTCTGCTCAATATTGGCCAGATAGTTCGCCAGCGCCTCCTTGAGCAAGGGTTCATCCTTCCAGCTTTGTTTGAGTGCAACTCGATGCTGAACGAGCTCGGCCCTGCGGCGCAGCACGCTTTTGAGCTGCGTGTAAGCCTTGGGCGGTGGGTTCCAGATTCGTAGCCGGTCGGATTCCTTGCTCAGGTAGCGTGCCAATAGCACTGCATCCAGAGCATCTGTTTTAGCTCGAATCCCTATTCCATCGCGATATCGGTTGAGCCGAGAACCATCAATGACGTAAACGTCATGGCCCATCTCATGGGCCATTTCCGTTGTATCAAGGTGATAGGTATTGGTCGCCTCAAGCGCGATGGCGCTGTTCGCAGGCAACTTCTTGAGCCACTGCTTGAGCGCAGAGCGCTCGTTTGTAACAACCTGGGTTTGCTGCTGATCGGCTCGATAGACAACGATCTCGTCCTTTGCGACATCCACACCAACGACCACCTGCGAATTCGAGATTGTCATGGCCCATCCTCCGAGCTACGGTTTAAAGGCTTGTGGGGTTCACCGTTGCGCTGGCTTGCTTCTATCGTCGGTCCGAGCCGATGCATTCCTTATCGGCGCATTAGGTGAAGGGGTGGGACGATGTCTCCCACGGTCTGTACTGGTCAGAGTCAGAAGCGAGGCTTTAGTCCCACCCACCCCTTCAAGTCTCAACATACAAGCGCGGCTTGCTCGCGATGGCGTCGGGTCAGTCGACATCAATGCTGATGTACTGGCGCCATCGCGAGCAGGCTCGCTCCTACAGGGGATTGGGGGATCGCCTGGATCTTCGGGTCCCCAAAAAATCACTGTAGGAGCGCGGCTTGCTCGCGATGGCGTCGGGTCAGTCGATATCAATGCTGGATTTAACCACGCCATCGCTAGCAGGCTAGCTCCCACAGGGGATTGGGGGTTTTTCAGAATCTGCGGTTGGCCAAAGAACCAATGTGGGAGCGCGGCTTGCTCGCGATGGCGTCGGGTCAGTCGAAATCAATGCTGATGTGCTGGCGCCATCGCGAGCAGGCTCGCTCCTACAGGGGATTGGGGGATTGCCTGGATCTTCGGTTTGCCAAAAAAACACTGTAGGAGCGCGGCTTGCCCGCGATGGCGTTGGGTCAGTCGATATCAATGCTGGATTTACCGACGCCATCGCTAGCAGGCTAGCTCCCACAGGGGATTGGGGTTTTTTCAGAATCTGCGGTTGGCCAAAGAACCAATGTAGGAGCGTGGCTTGCCCGCGATGGCGTTGGGTCAGTTGACATCAATGCTGGATGTGCTGGCGCCATCGCGAGCAGGCTCGCTCCTACAGGTTACTCGGTGATCTTGCCGAAGTTGCGGTAGAACATGTCGTCGTCGCGGCTGTCGGTCATGGAGTGCAGTTGGTAGCTGCGATTGAGCCGTGCGCCGCCGTCCCGGGTCAGTGGTGACCAGACGAGGTTGGCGCGGCGCATGGTCGACATGCTCATCAGTTCGTCGAACGGAATGGACAGGTAGATGCCTTTGTCGAAACTACCTTCGCCGTATTCCGCGCCGGTTGCGGTGGTGATGGTTGCCCAGGCACCAAACCGTACGCCGTTGGAAAACTCCCGCGAGATGTCCAGCGTGCCGCCCCAGTCGCCGGCCAGGTAACGCCCGACGCTGATGGCTGCCAGCGTATCGTGGGGCAAGTCGGTGTAGCCGGTGATGTGACCGGTCACCACCGAGTAATCACGCAAACCAAACCCTTGGTCGAACTCACGCTGACGGACGTAGTTCAGGTCCGCCCCCAACGACCAGCGCTCACCGGTCGGACGAAACAGCACCTCGCCCCCGACACCGGCAAACATCGACTCCAGATAGCCGCCGTACACCATGCCATACAGGTCTTTGTCCAACTGCTCGGCATGGCTGACCTGGAACAGCGGCATGGTGACATCGGAGGTGGTCATGTACTGGCGCAAGTCCGTGCGCACACGCGGCAAGCCGCTGGGTGCGTCATAGGTGAACTTGTCAAAGTTGTTGATCAGGTTGGCACTGAGCAAGCCACTCCACCAGGTGTTGCGGTTGAACCGGTACTCGGCGTCCGCGTCGGCGCTGAATTGATAGAGCAAGCCATCAGGGCCACCCACGTTCTGCTTGAAGCCCAACCCGACGCCATAAGCGAATGGCTGCATCGCTTCGGTGTAGAGGGTTTTCTCGTTGTGTGGCATCGCCGGATTGATCTCAGTCGTGCGGTGCAGCGTTTGCAGCGGCTCCTCGTTGTTGATCACTTCGCGGAAGGTTTGCCGAGGCACGCTGGTTTCTTCAAGCGGCAGGTCGTAGCGCTTGTTCACCACGGTGAACCAGTCGATCTCGTCGTTGACGCTGTTGTCCAGAATCCGACTCGCGCGGCCTACGGCTTTGGCGGAATGGAAGTAACGCTGCTGCTCGCCATACACGATCAACTCGGAATCGCGCTGGCTGATGCGCTCAATCTTGTACCCGGCATTTTGCTGCAGGCGCCGGGATACATCGGCCCAGTTGACCTGATCCATCTCGGTGCTCGGCGCCTTCGCAGGCAAGGGTTCGGCCGGTGGATCGAACGTCTTCGCCGGTGCCTTGCGGCTGACGAAATTGGTGTGAAAGGTGACGCCGAACATCGCCGTGTTGCCACGTTCCCACGCCGCGCTGACATCGATCGAGTCAGTCACTTTGAACACCGCGCCGAGGTTGATCGGCGAGTCCTGATTGATCTCGTTGTCCTTCGGTTCGTTCTTGTAATCATTGCCCTCGTATTCGAGTTTCAGACTGAGCCGATCCCAAGGCGTCTGATAGCTCACGCCGCCGAAAAAGGAAGGGCTGCCGCGAAAGTACGCCCCGGTGTTAACGTCACCGGTCCCTTCACTGTCCGGTCGGGTCTTGAAGCGCTCATCGATAGAGCCCAGCGGGTTTTCGAAGTCGCCGCGATTACCCAGGTAACCCCAGGCAATACCGGCACTGAAATCAAGGTTGTCGTAGCGCTTGTTGGCCACCACGAACTCACTCGAGAACAGGCCTGTACCGCCGATGTCCCGGAAGCCCACGGCCACTTCGGGCGCCCAATGGGTTTCTTCCCAGACGCGGGCCTTGAGGTCGACCGCCTTGTCCTTATAGCTCTGGCTGCCGCTCAGCGATTCGGGGCCGTAAGGCCGGTTGGTGATCGCGGTATAGCGAAACGAGCCTTCCAGCCATTCAAGTGGCTGAAGTGAAACGCTGTAACGGCTGTAGGGATCGGTGCGGTTGGCGTTCAGGCTCAACTCACCGGCCGGCGCCATCCGCGCCGTCGGCGTTTGCAACAGGCCAGCGCCACCGAAATCATTCTGGGTAATACGCGGTTCTGCATAGGCCAAACCACACGGAAACAACAATACGGCTGCAAAACGTAAATTCAACGAACCACCTCAGCCAGCTGCGTGGCAATAAATTCGGCCAACTGCTGATTCAGCTCAGGGATAGGCGGATCAAGGTCATCGTTTTTGACCGGGACCAGAATCTTGCTGCCGGCGGCCGGTATCTGCCCGCTCTCGCGATTCCAGTGCGCGATGCCGACTCGCCGGGAGACGCCATTGGGCTGGATCAACCACAGGTAATCCGCGTCAGCGTCCTCGAGCGGCGCACAGCCTTGCAGGTACTCGCGGGCCTCTTGCAGCGCTTGATAGGGCAACCGGCAAGGTTCGGCGACAGCGCCAAGCACCTCGACCTCATCGACCCGCAGCGGATAGATCAGACGGTCACCGTCGTCCAGGCGAATGTTGCGGGCGAACCCGACTTCCACGGCGACCGGGTCCAGAACGGCCACCTGGCGCCCGGTGACCGGCATGCGCCTGACGTCCTCGGCCAAACGCAACGCCAGGGCAGCCCGGCTCGGTCTGTCGAAGAGCATCGCCATGCGCTGCAACACGTCCAGATCAAACAGCACGCCGGCCTTGAGTCGGGTCTGTTCTTCAACCAGGGACTGCCGCAGCAAGACGCCCGCCAACCAGTAACTCTCGGCATTGGGTTGCGCCACGCTGATCACGTCGAGCAAGCGCCCGCCCGCTGGCAGGTCGACCGCGCCCGGGTGGGCAACGTCACCGCTGACGGTGACCGCTGCCTGGCTGATGCCGGTGATCAACAGCAGGCACGCCGATAGCGCCCTGACCCGCTTCAAGGGACATGCCTGCGGTCAGGGGTCAGTTGCACAATCTTGACCCGCAACTGCGAGGTCAATTGCTGCTCACTCTGCACAATGAAACCGTCAACGGGATCGACCCAATAACGATTGGTCGCACGCAGGCCGATGGCCGGGGCGTCAATCTGCTCATCGACACGTAGCACGGTGTATTCCTTGTTGAGGATTTCGAGGGTTTCCATGGATCTGCGGGAGAAGCGACTGTTCAACATCACGCCGACTTCCTGGCCTTGATACAGATCGATCCAGCGCTGGCTGGTGTAACCATCCGGCACTTGATGAAGGCCTTTTTTGAACGGCGAAGCGTCAGTAAGACGCGTCCCGTCCAGATCGCCCTCCAGGCCCAGACCGACGCTGCGCACCGCGAGACCATCGCGCATCAGCAGCACCTGCTTGCCGGACGCGACCCAGAACTGCAGGTCGTCGCGCTCGCGCACCAGCGCCAGCACACCCGAGCCGGACGGCGTGGTCAGTTTGAGTTGCGGATAGCGGACATCCGCCACCTGGGCCGCGGTCACGTCCAGTTCATCCGGCCCCACCACCGCCGACTTGAGGTTGGTCAACGAGGCGACCATCAGCGGGTTACAGCCACACAACATCAAGGCCGCTATCAAGCAGACGCCAACATTCAACGTTCTCACGATCGGACCCGGCCTTAATTGCTGTTGCTGCTGACTTCGCTCATGTTCTTCGCCGCGGACGCGCCCGTACCGACAATGGATGCCGACGGCACCAATTGGCTGATGAAGCGGTTCCAGCGAGTCACGTTGGCAGGACCGACATAAACGACGTCCTGGGGACGCACTTCAAAGTGCGTGGCGAGTGCCATGGCGGTCGGTGACTCGGCTTGCAGTTGATAGACCTTTGCCGGTTCCACATCGAGGTTTTCAACCCCTCTGATGACGTACACGGCGTTGCCGTTGGAGGTGGTCTGACTCAATCCACCCACCGAACCCAGCACATCGGACAGGTTCATGGTCGCGGTCTTGAAACTCAGTGCACGAGGCTGATTGACCTCGCCCATCACGTAGATGCGCTTCTTGTCGTTGTACGGCAGATACAGCTGATCGCCACCCTTGAGGTAGACATTCTGCAACTCGGAATCCTGCTGATTGAGCGTGTCGAGATTGAGCGTGTCGAGATTGAGCGTGTACACCCGCCCGTTTCGCGTCAGCATCAGGCCGGACAAGTCAGCACTCGCCGTATCGATACCGGCCGTACCGAGGGCCTCGACCACACTCAGCGGATTGGTGGAAATCGCTTGCGGACCGGCCTTCGAAACGGCGCCCGTCACCACGACTTTCTGACTGGAAAAACGCAACACGGCGACATCCACTTGCGGCTCGGCGATGAAAGCCGACAGTCGTTGTTCGATGTCTGCTCGCAGTTGCTGGATCGTTTTGCCGGCCGCCTGAACTTCTTTGATGAACGGGTAATAGAGCGTGCCATCGGCACGCACCAGACGGCCGTTGGCATCGATCTGCTGTTGCGCGCCGGAGGGGGCCGTCAGCTCCGGGTGGTCCCAGACCGTGATGTACAACACATCGTTATTGCCGATGCGGTACTCGGCCGGGGTCGTCAACAACTCGCTCGGCACGGACTCGCGCTTGTACGTGGCCCGGTTCATGGAGATGAGCTTGGGCGTGATCGGAATGAGCTCGACCCGACTGCTCTCGCTGGCGCCCTCGCGCGTGATATCACTGGTGCTCAGGTATTGGCCGGGGGAAAACATGCAACCTTGTAAAGCGATGCTTGCCAACATTAAAAGAGAAAAACTACGAGTCATAATGGCACTACGCTATTCAAGGGCGAATCTAAAAACAAAGTCACCCGACTTTCGTCGGGCGACCTTGTACTGCACCAACAGGTATTTCAGTTAGTTGTGCGTACCGGTTGTACCGGTGGTACCCGTCGTACCGGTGGTACCGCCGTTTGCACTTCCACCACTGTTGGACGCCGCTACAGCACTGGCGACCATTGCAGTACTGGCAGCAGTGGCTTGAGTCGCCGCCACATTCCCCAATACATTGGTCGCTGCAGTAAGCGGCGCTTCTACCGCGGACGCCCAGTTGCTCAACATCGTCAACAGGGCGATTGCCATCACTTTCTTCATATCAACTCCTTTCTAACATTCAACCTGATAGACATCAGGCATTACGTTAGAGGTGGTAGAGTTCAAGTCCGCGAAAAGTGCGAACAAGATCCGTTGTTCTTTCACAGTCTTACCCAACTGATAAAAGTCGAACGGCAGGTTTATATCTACGGGCTTGCAAAACGCATAGCCAGTGTATTTTCCCGACGATATCTAACAACCTGACTGGAAATAACATTAGGTCAAAACGACATCATCCGAGGTAACCCTTGGGATGACTGGATTGCCAGCGCCAGGTGTCGGTCATCATTTCCTGAAGGTTGCGTGTGGCTTTCCAGCCCAGCTCTTTCGCCGCTTTGGAGGGGTCGGCCCAGCTCTCGGCGACATCCCCTGAGCGACGCGGTTTCATCCGATAAGGCACCGGCTGACCGCACGCCTGCTCGAACGCTCGCAGCACTTGCATCACGCTGTAACCATCGCCCGTGCCCAGATTCCAGGTATGAACGCCGGAGCGCCCGGCGATGGACTGCAAAGCCTTGAGATGGCCGTCCGCCAGGTCCACGACGTGGATGTAGTCACGCACGCCAGTGCCGTCGACCGTGGGGTAATCGTTACCGAAGATCGACAACTCTTGCAGACTGCCGACCGCCACCTGGCTGATGTAGGGCACCAGGTTATTCGGGATGCCATTGGGGTCTTCGCCCATATGACCGCTGTCGTGGGCACCGATCGGGTTGAAGTAACGCAACAGCGCGATACTCCAGCGCGGCTCGGCCAGGCTCAGGTCGCGCAGCACGTTTTCCACGATCAACTTGGATTGGCCATAGGGATTGGTGGCATTGCCCGTGGGGAAGTCCTCGCGGATCGGCATCTGCTCCGGCGCGCCGTATACCGTGGCCGATGAACTGAATACCAGGCGGAACACCCCGGCAGCGGCCATCGCCTGACACAGCGTGATACTGCCGCTGACGTTGGTCTGGTAGTACTCAAGCGGTTTTTGCACGCTTTCGCCCACAGCCTTGAGCCCGGCAAAATGCAGGACGGCATCAATGGCGTGCTGCTGGAAAATCCGGTCCAGCAAAGCCCGGTCGCACACATCACCGCGAATCATCAGCGCACTTTTGCCGCAAATGGCTTCCACCGCGTGCAGTGCCGCGTCGCTGCTGTTGCAAAGATTATCCAGCACAACAACTTCATAGCCTGCTTCAAGCAGCGCGAGCGTGGTGTGCGAACCGATATATCCAGCTCCACCCGTTACCAGAATTTTCATAGTGCGGTCCATAGTTGGAGAAGTGCGTGTCAAGCCTCTCTTATTAAAGGTGTGCGCTGAACCACACAAACAAGAGCGACAACAACCCAGAACAAAATTAGTTCAACGACTGGCAATAAATATTTTTTCAGGCCAAACTGTATTCCTGGATACTTATTAGCACTCCGCCGCACTCACCACTATCAACAGATACCGACTAAAAATAACTAACAACTATCAACCCGACATCTCATAACATTGCCGCGCTATCCACACATCGCTATTTGCCACTAGCGGCACAATTCAGGTATTAAAGTAAGCCTTCAATAATCATTGAAACTTGCAATCACCCGTTATTGCGCGCACCCGCTGTGTTCCATGACTGTCCAGGATATTTTTATGATTCGTAAATGCTTGTTCCCCGCTGCTGGCTATGGCACCCGTTTCTTGCCGGCAACCAAAGCCATGCCCAAGGAAATGCTGCCGATCGTCAACAAGCCATTGATCGAGTACGCCGTTGAGGAAGCGCGGGATGCCGGCCTGCAACACATGGCGATCGTGACCGGCCGGGGCAAACGCGCGCTGGAAGACCACTTCGATATCAGCTACGAGCTCGAGCACCAGATTCGCGGCACCGAGAAAGAGAAGTTCCTGGCCGGTACCCGCGAGCTCATCGACACCTGCACGTTCTCCTACACCCGCCAGATCGAAATGAAAGGCTTGGGTCACGCGATCCTCAGCGGTCGCCCGTTGATCGGTGACGAAGCCTTCGCCGTGGTGCTGGCCGATGACCTGTGCCTGAACCTGGAAGGTGACGGCGTCCTTACGCAAATGATCCAGCTCTACAAAAAATTCCGCTGCTCGATCGTGGCCATCCAGGAAGTACCGCGCGACCAGACCCACAAGTACGGCGTGATTGCCGGCGAGCTGATCTCCGACGGCCTCTACCGGGTCAACAACATGGTGGAAAAACCGGCCCCGCAAGACGCCCCGTCGAACCTGGCGATCATCGGCCGCTACATTCTGACGCCCGATATCTTCGACCTGATCGCCGACACCCAACCGGGTAAAGGTGGCGAGATCCAGATCACCGACGCGCTGATGAAACAGGCGCAGAACGGTTGTGTGCTGGCCTACAAGTTCAAGGGTTTGCGCTTCGATTGCGGCGATGCCGAGGGTTACTTGCAGGCGACCAACTTCTGCTACGACAACGTGTACCTCAAGGGCCGCTGAGGCGGCTCCAGCACCCGACGCCCACTCTTCATTCAGGCAGGCCAACCATGAACATTGGAAAACTCTCGGCATTCATTGAAATGGAGGTGGGCAACCTCGGGGTGATGTCCTCCGTATCGCGACATCAGCGGTTGCCGAGCGCCAACGAATCCTGGCTCGGCCCCACGCTGCTGGTGGAGCGAATCGGCATGTTTCCGTCTTCCGGAGACATCCGCCGGCCGATGCTCGACCCCTATCCCCTCCTCGCTCACCTGAAAAAGCTCTACCGCGGGCAGGCGCTGGAGATGGATGACCGCGACGGACTGAAAGTGATTTTCAGCGATTGGCGATTCCGGGTGCGCATTTGCTGTAACGACCCGGCCATCATCATCAACGTGGAAACCCGCTGCGCTACGCAACTGATGCCGCTTAAAACCGCAGAGCTGCTCACCCATCTGGAGCACTTCGAATCGGCGACCCTGTAGGAGCCAGCTTGCTCCGGGCGGCGTTCCGACGAAAAACTCAATGACACCGCAATTCTTCAGGATTCGCGCGTTATCGTTGACGACCATCGCGAGCAAGCTCGCTCCTACAGGCGTCCTGTGCTGATAGCCCGGTGTTGTCACCGACGATCAGACGATAAAAGAAATCAGCGATCACCCGCCCACCCGTGGCCGGAACCGGATGAATCTTGTCCGGGCCGATCATGGTGGCGGTGTAGCGTTTGACGTCGGTGCCGAATGCACATTGCAGATTGGCGTAACCCAGATGCTGCTCGCGGGCCCAGGGCTCCAGCACTTGCGCATAGGCCGACATCGGGTAAGCGCTGGAACGCGTCGTGTCCTGACGCAGGATCAGATTGATGCTCGCCGTCGGTTGAATCTCGCGGACCATCCCCACCAACCCTTGAATGTTCTTCAGGTATTGCTCGGGTTTCACGCCGAAACCCTGATCGTTACCGCCCAGCATGATCAGGTAGACGTCTGCGGGAATCTTCGACACCACCGACTTCCACTGCGCCTGCCAGCCGCTATCGCTGCGGTAGAAGTCAGCGGACGTTGCGCCAGATGCTGCGAGTTTGGATACCCGCACGCCGCCCTGATCGTTGCTCATCCACAGGCCGAACAACGTTGGCGCGCCGTTTACCACCTCCAACCGGAACGCCCAGTCTGTCGCCGCCGATGTGCCTGGCAGTGGCACTTCCTGCACACCCTCGCCCGCCAGCGTCAATGGCTGCCAGTTTTGCGAAGGGTTCCAGCGGTAGCGCACCTCGTTGGGTTCGCCATTGCCGAGGTAGAGCAGTTTCGCTTGGGTGACAGCCGTGTTGATGGCCGGTGTCGGATTGGCATCGATCTGCAGCCAGGCGCCAGTCCGGCCGGTAAGGGTGCGACTGTCGGGGCTGGCCTGTCCAAGCGCGGAGACCTGCCAATCACCGCCGAAGTATTTTTCGCTGCTGCGGGTGTATTTGAAATGGGTGCCGCCCAGTGCCGCGCCGTGGTTGAAGCCGACATAACCGGGGCCTGCAAAACCCGCTTCCCCAGCCAGCCGCTGCACCAGTTTGTTCAGATAGAAATCCTGCCCGGCGCTGTAGCTGTCACCAATCACCGAGATGGACAGAACCTTCCCCGCCTTCCCTTCGCGCCACTGACCAAACCGTTCGCGAGCGTCACCAATCTCGACCACTGATGCTGCAACAGGCTGGACGTCATCAACTGCCAACATGCATCGCTTCCTTCCCTCGGACAAACATCAAGTCTGGGGCACCGGGGCGACGTTTACCGGCGTTTTTTTAGCCGCCGCACGCTCACCCAGAAACAGCACGGAGGTGAAGTTGAATCGACTGAAAACCATCGACAGAACCACCGGCCCCAACAAGCCACACGTCACGCCACCGAGCACCAGAAGGCTTTCGTCTTTCACGCCCAGGCGCCCCAGCACAAACCGCGAAGTCGCGGCGAACAACACGTGGAACAGGAAAATCCCATAGGAATACCCGCCGAGCCAGGTCAGCCACTTCGAGCGCATGTCACTCGACAGCAACGCCATGCAGGACACGCAACCCACCGTCAAACCGATCAGGCTGCGGCGATCGACGATCAACTCACGATCCACTGCTGCCACATACAGCAGCGTCAGCGATATCACCACGAACACCAGCGGGCCAACCACCTTGAGCGATTGCTTCAACGCGCCAACCTTTTCCTGGCCAATCATCCCCGCCACGAAAAACGGTAGCAGGTAAATCGCCCCGTTGATGCCAAACGCATCGACCTTGAACGGTGGCAGCAAAAACACCACCGCTGCAAACGCAAACAGCAGGTACAACCGGGTCGCCGTGCGCAACAGCCCACGCCATTCCAGCAGGCCGACGAACATGAAAATGATGAACACCGCCTGCAAGAACCAGAAGTGGTTGATCGGCACCCAGAACGACAGCAATGCGTCGATCACACCGACGTCCTTGTTCACGCCCGGGCCAACCGCCTGCAACACGGAGAACGGAATCCCGACGCAAAACAGTGGCACGATCAACCGCCGCACCTTGCCGGAGAAGAACGCCGAAAAGTCATTGCCGCGGATTTTGTAGATGGAATAGATGTAGCCCGAGATGAAGGTGAACAGCGGCATGCGCACATACACCATCGAGTCGGCGATCACCCGGAACGGCGAGCCCAGGTCTATTTTCAAGCCGCCGCCCAACGGGCCGATGACGTGATAAAGCACCAGCAACAGGCACGCCAGGCCACGCAGGGTTTCGATCTCCAGGGACTTTTTCTTGCTCGACATAAAGCACCTGCCTCAATTCAAAATTCTTGATTCAACCTGCACCGGCTTGTTCGCCCGCAACATCAAGCCCAGGCCCACGAACAACACCGGCACCACCATCGAGAAGTGCCGGGCGAAGGAGCCAAAGTCCGGCTCGAACAGGCCTTGAACCAGCAGAAACGCCAACGGAATCGCGATCAGTTCCTTGGGTTTGGTCTGGATCGTCGCGCCTTTGTAATCGGTCGAGGTGATGACTTTGAACAGCAGCAACGCGGTCATGATCATCAACGCCACGAAGATCACCTGCCCCGGCCCCGACAGCAAAATCAGCTCCACCGGGAACGACAACCGGAAGAAGATGATCATTGAGTCCAGCGCCTGGGAAACGAAGTCGCTGCCGCTGAGCCACGAGACGATCAACGACTTGGAACCTTCCTCACCCGCCGTGCGCAGTTCGTTGTTACTGGCGCGAATCGACGACACCGGAAACCCGAGCGCCACCTGGATCGCCGTGGCGACCGCCAGGTAGAACAGGAACAGCATCAGGAAAAAAGTCAGGCGCGAGACGTACTTCTTCATCACGCAGACGCCGACCCAGGACAGTGAAAACAGAATCCAGTAGGGCCTGATCAGCACGCCGTAGATCACCGCCGAGAAGAAAAAGCCGCCGCGATATTTGCGCGTCAAAGCGCTGAGCAAAATGCTCAACACCGCCACCGACACAATGATTTCCTTGGTCAGGTTTTCAAGGAAAAACGAGCGAACAACGCCCCACAGACACAGCGTGCCGAAAATCGTCAGCGGCATGCGCCGGAAGACCACCACCGGAATCGCCGTGAGGAAAAAATTGCAGAACATGCCGTAGGCCCAGGCATTGGTCAGATTGATCCCGGTGGGCCGCAGCAGAAACGCCGAACACTCGTAGGAAGAACGATCCGGCGAGAACGGGTTCCAGAAATTGCAGTTGTCGGCACGGGCGTAGGACGACCACAAGGTCATGGCATCCGGCCCCGGATCGCGGGGGATCAACAGCGGCATGGCCACCGACAGAAACAACCCGGTAAAGAGGATCAGGAACGAAATCGAGGAATCGAGTTTCTTGCCGCGAAACTCGATGCACGGCAGTTTCAACCCCATGCCAGCGCCCCTTTCGGCCGGGTTACACGGGTCAACACGGCAATCACGCCCAGCTGCACGATGATCGCAAAAACGTTGCCCCACGCGGCGCCGTAAATCGAATAGTGCTTGATCAGCAGGTAACTGACCGGCACCGAAACCAACAAGCAGATCGCCGCGCTGGCGAGTGATACACGACTGTTTTTCGAGGCAATCAAACCACCCCAAACGATGTCGCCCACCGCACGCAGGGCAAAGGAAAAAATCAGCACACCGAGAATCGCGTTGTCCGGGCGCGGAACGCTCGTGGCGACGTAATCGAGCACAACGTTGAAGAACAGATAAATCAGCACCGCCACCACAGCGGAAACCACCAGCGAACGCATGACCCATTTATTCACGAACAAGTGCCGGACCGTGAACGACTGTTGATCCGCCTGAAAACGCTTGGCGAGCACTGGAATACCCACCACCGCCACCACCGCGTAGGACAGCGCTTGCAAGGTATTGGCCGCCGACCAGGCGTACACGTACTTGCCGAGGCTGGCGTAGGGTTCGATGTCGATAATCAGAAAGCGCTCGGCATACTGACTCAGCGCGATCAACCCTGTGCCGAGATAGAACGGCAACCCGGCTTTCCACACGGTTGCCGTGGCCAGCGTCCCGCTCACTCGCCCCTTGTGCACGTTCACCACAATCAGGTAACCGGCCACGATCACCAGCACGTTGGCCGCAACCCACAACCACAGCACACTGGCGATCCCGGATACCCAGCCGAGCATCATCCCACCCACCGCCAACATCGCCCAAAGGCCGGTCTTGATGAAAAACAGCAGCGCACCCGCCGTGGCTTTCTGCGCGGAAAACACGAAGGAGTTGATCTCGAACGACAGGTGCTCGGTGAGCAGTACCAGCGTCACGCAGAGGATCAGCGCGGTCGGTGCTTCAACCTGTTGGAACAGTGAATAGATCAGCACCGTCGCCACCGACAACAGCAGCCCCACGGCCAGGTACAACAGCAGCACCTTGTCGACGACCCGTCGCGAACTGCCTCCGACACTGATCAGCCGATTGATTTCCGAACTGAAGCCGACGCTGTAAAACTTCGAGGCGATCAACGAAGCGGCCATCACCACGCCGTAAAAGCCCAGCGCGTCATACCCCAGGTAATGGGTGATGGCGAGCACCAGCAAAAACTTCGCGCCTAACGCCCCGCCCCGGAGCAACAACCGGAATATCATCGAACGATGCCTTTGATGATCTCGTCCATGGCCACCGTTTTGGCTTCAATCTCGCGGCAGGTGTCGGTCAGGCGCTTGCCGAAATCCGACAGTGCGTTCGGCGCGTAAACCGTGTTGATGATGGTGTCGACATCGATATCGCCGCCGTTGATCACCCAGTCTTCCACGCCCATGTCCTGATAGGCGCCAAAACCCTTGCGCTCATAGCTGATGTGGTACGCCGGAACGCCGGACAGCAGCGATTCGATGGCGCCGTGCAGGCGCACGGAAATCACCAGGTCCGGCTGATACTTGGCGATCGTCGCCTTCAACGGCAGCAAGTCTTCGGTAATGCCCAACTCCCGATAGAACGCACCGTCATCGTTGCCACGCACCGCACTCTGGACGGCGCAAACCACTTTGCTTTTGTTCTTCAAGCGCTGCAGCAGCAACTTCAGGTTGGCTACGTAAGCGACCTTCTTTTCCTTGCTCCACTCCGGTGGCTTGCGCAGCACCACGCACACCGTGGCGGGCGACGACGCGCACCGAGTGAACTTGGGTTGCATGAGGATTTTGCTGGCCAATGACTGGACCGCCAGATCCGGCGCGCGGTAGACATTTTCACAGGCATCGAAAATCGCCGAGGAGCGGTTGTCGCGCACAAACACGGCGTCGGCACTGGCGTAATGCTCGACGATCTTGCGGCTCTCGCCATGAAACGGGCCGATGCTTTGCGGCAGGTACACCGACGGGACTTTGCTGAGAATCGCGGTTTCCAGTTGCTTGGCGTGGCCCAGATTCAACTTGATGTGTTCGAAGGCGCTTTTGGAACGCATGTAGCCGCCACCGACGCCGACGATCAAATCGGTTTTCTTCAGCAGATCAGCCAGCCCCGCGTAGGACTGATTGAGAAACACCGCTTGCTTGACCCGACCCAAGCCCTTGGCTGCCATCACCGGTGCGTCAAAACGCGGGTACGGCAAGTAGTTGAAGGACTCCGGATCGGAAGCCACGACACTGATCGACGTATCTTCCCCAAAGTTGCGTTGCACCAGGGCAATGGCCAGATCCACGAGCAGGCCGTCACCGGAGTTGGACGCACTGTAGCCATGCAAAATCGTTACGTTCATAAGCTTGAGTTCTACTTAAAAAGTGGGGGCGCGATACAGGTCATAGGTCTGGCGGATCATTAACGCCGCGCTGAAGCGTTCGCGGACGATGCTGCGCCCTTCGCTGCCGAGGTCGAGCAACCGCGGCTTCTGGATTTTCTTCAGCACATCGGCCAGCGCCTGGTGGTCGCCGCTGGGGAAGACGTAGCCGGACACCTCGTTAGTGACCAACTCGGGCAGCGACGTACAGTCGCTGGCAATCACCGGCAAGCCCATGGCCATGCCTTCGAGCGGCACCATGGCAAAGCCTTCCCAGCGACTCGGGACGATCAGCGCATCGGCTTTCCGGTACAGCGCCTGGACTTCGCTCGGCGTCACCCACGGCAGGTATTCAACCCCTTCCATTGGCGGACACTCGACCGAATCCTCGTTCACCGCACTGCCCACCACCGTCAGCTTCAAGTCACTGCGCTGCACGCTGGCGAACGCCTTGAGCAACACGTCGAAGCCTTTCTGATAATCGAGACGGCCGACGAAGAGCAGATGAATGGGCTCGGGACTGGTGGTTTTCGGCGCGTCATCCTTGTGATGGATGCCGTTGTAGATCAGCGTCATGCGCTGGCGTTCGATGCCGAACTGCGCGGCTTTGTCGAGCTCGTACTGGCTGACGCAGATGATCACATCGGTGACCTTCTGCAATACCCGCTCGATCCACGCATAGGCTTTCTGCTTGGTTGGCGAGCTTTCCATCAGGAACGAAAAAGCATGCGGGCAGTAAACGATTTTCGGCTTGCGCCATGGTCGCAACAGCACGCAGACGCAACGCCCGATGACGCCGGAAAAGGTGCTGTGCAAATGCACGACATCGGGTTTTTCCTTGAGCATCACCTGGGTCAGTCGCCAGGCGAAGCGCAGCAACGACGGCACATTGCGGCCGGTCCGGGCGAAGGTGCGGATCTGATGCCCGGCAATCCCGTGCAGTTCTTTTTCCTGATCCTGCGGAACCAGATAGACCCGCTCATAGTTTGCCGCGTCGCCTTCGGGCGAAGCCGAAATCGTACGGATCACCGTCGCGACGCCACCTTTGATCGTCTCTGCCACGTGCAGTATTTTTTTCACAACTCACCCACTTCAAACAGGAAAGGACAATCGCTGACACTCAGGATTTGTCGGACGCGTATTCGTAGTTGTAATAGCCGTAGCCGCCATTGCCGTAGTAGCTGGCTGCACGCTTCTCGACGCCGTTGAACACGGCGCCCTTCAACTCGATGCCGTTTTGCGCGAACCGACGAATCGTCAGTTCGATCTCCTTGGCCGGGTTCACCCCGAAGCGCGTGACAATCAGGCTAATGCCTGCTTCACGACCGACAATCGCCGCATCCGTCACCGCCAGCAACGGTGGCGTGTCGATGATCACCACGTCATACCGCTCGCTGAGTTGCGCCAGCAGTTCACGAAAATTGGCGTGCATCAGCAGTTCTGAAGGATTGGGCGGAACCTGGCCGCGACTGATGAAATGCAGGTTGTCGACTTCGACTTGATTGATCGCCTGCTCGATGCTGCAGCGCTTGACCAACAGGTCCGACAAGCCATTGGTGATCGGCGTGTTCAACGTCTTGTGCAGGTGACCTTTGCGCATATCGGCATCGATCAGCACCACCCGCTGTCCGCTCTGCGCCATGACTGCCGCGAGGTTGGAAGAAACGAAGGTCTTGCCGACCTGCGGGCTCGGGCCGGAAATCATGATCCGGTTGTTAGTCGAATCCAGCCCGGCAAAATGCAGGCACGTGCGCAAACTGCGAATCGACTCGATGGACAAGTCCGTCGGGTTACGCAACGCCAGCAGATACGCCGGTTTCTCCGTCGCATCCTTGCGCACTTTTTTACTGTCTTCTTCCTGCTGCAGTGCGCTGTACGGGATCGATGCATACACCGGCAAACCGAGTTGCTCGATGGCCTCCGGCCCTTCCAGTCCACGACTCATGGATTTGCGCAACAACACCAGGGCAACACCGAAAAAGGCGCCGAGGAAGGTGGCAATCAGCACGATCAGGGGCTTGCGCGGTTTGACCGGGCTGGTGAGGTCGACATCGGCGGTGTCGATCAACCGCACGTTGCCCACCGCCCCTGCCCGGACGATGTCCAGCTCCTGGGATTTGTTCAGCAGTTGCGTGTAGATCTGCGATGCCACTTCCACGTCGCGGGTCAGGTTCAGCAGTTCCTGTTGCGTCGCAGGCAGGTCCTGGGCCTTGCTCTCCAGCGCTTTCTGTTGCTGGGTCAGTTCGCCGATCTGCATCATCAATGCGCGATAAGCCGGATGCTGTTTGGTGAACTTGCGATCCAGCTCCGCCTGCTGCATTTTCAGCTCGGAGATACGGGTGTCCAGGCTGACAACCTGTTCCAGCACCGATTGGGTTTCGAGGGAAATGTTGACCGTCTTGCCGCGGGTTTGATAACCATTGAGCGCATCGCTGGCCTTCGCCAGATCACGTTTGACCTGCGGCAGTTGGCCTTGCAAAAACTCCAGGCTCTGCGCCGCTTCGGCGGATGTGCGCTGCACGTTCTGCTGCACGTACAACGAAGCGATTTTATTGAGGATTTTCACCGCCTCGGCCGCATCGGTGCTGGCCAGGGCGAGACGGATGATGCCCGACTCCTTGCCTTGCTCGGTGATCTCCAGCGCATCCTGGTATTTCTGGATGGTCACAATCCGTGGATTACGCACCACTTCGAAACGGGTGCCGGGGTTCGCCTCCAGATGAGCGATCATCCCTTCCACGCCGCCTTGCGCAAAGGCACTGCCGGCAACGCCTTCCACCAGCAGATTATCGTTGTCATCAAAGAGCTGGAATCGATGCTGCTCGCCGGCGATCAGCGTGAGTTTCTTGCCCAACAATTCCTTCGGCAGATTGAGCCGGGCGAACTCCAGGCGCTCACCGCCCCAGGCGTAGCTGTTCAGGCCGAAACGCGGCGCCGCGACACTGAACTCGGTCTCGCCGCGATAACGTCGGGCGAGAAAGCCGCCTATGACCGGGAAGGTTTTGGGGGTGATGTCGATATCAAGGCGAAGATCATCGACCGTTTTGCCGATTATCGCGCGGGACTTGATGATGCCGATTTCGGTCACCGACGGCGATTGCCCGCCGAGCATGCTGTTGAGGTCGGAAAAACCGAGCATGTCGTTCTTTTTCGGCTCGACCTGCACCAGCGCATTCGCCATGTACACCGGCGTCGACAACACCGCGTAGGCAACGCCGGTCATCATGAACGCACCGGTGAGCGCGCCTATTAACCATTTCTGGTCAACCAAAGAGCCAAAAATGCCGAGAAGATCAATACTGTCTTGATCATTGTCCCGGGTGCCGATTACTGACGGTAACTGCATAAGTCTGTTCTTACCATTCACTGATCTGAAGGATATTCATCAATGTCCGAGGCGCTGTGCCCATGAGCAAACAGCATCTTCAATCAATGCGTGGGCATGAATAAACGCGGCCTTTCCTTGACGATACGGATCCTGTATTTCTCGCTCGCTCTGCCACTTGCCGAGCAGAAACACTTTGCCCCTCGCATGAGAGGCAATATTCAAGACTTGTTTTACATGCTCTTTTTCCATGACCAGAATCAGGTCTGATTCATTAACGATGTCGGGTGTGAGTTGCCGCGCCTTAAACCCCTGGGCGTCGTGCCCGTGATCTTCCAGTACCTGGAGGGCCGACGGTTCCATAGCCTCGCCAACCCGCGCCGCAAGGCCCGCCGAGGTGACAGTGATCGTTGAAGGGGCCAGCGCGTTACGCAGCAACGTTTCTGCTGTCGGACTTCGGCAGATATTGCCCACGCAGACGACAAGGATCTTTCTGAACAAGGTTACTTTCCTGTGTAATATCAATAGGCCAATATGCGAGTGGGCTTTAGTGAACCCACAAGACCTTACGGCACGCAGAAATAGATTCGCCCTGTTAATACAAGTGCATTAAGTACCACAGCCCCTAAAAGTCACCCAACCAGAATTACCGGACCAAAAATAACTGTGATTTTCCGATATTGGTTTTCTGACAAAAAATAACATTCGTGCACTTAGCACCCTCGCAACTATCGAAATGAAAATAACCAGTTAACGATTGGCTAATGTCATTAAATCGGGAGAGCACACATGAACTCAGCGCCTTTCAAAAGGTTCGCGACCGCCACCCTGTTGATGCTCGGTGCGGCCAGCCAGGTTCACGCCAGCGATTTGTTCCCGGCGCTGACTGCCGACAAGACCATCGGTGTCCAGGTGAAGATTCAGACCTTCTCCCCCGCTGATGCCGAACAGATCAAAACCGCTGGATTCGGCTTCGTGCGCTTTGGCGTGTGGACCAATAGCCTCGGCGGCACGGCCTATCAAAAGCAGATCCGCGACGCGTTCGCCGCCGCCAAGTCCGCCGGGCTGCCGGTACTGATGACCGTACGCTCGACCAAGGCGCTGACCACTACGCCTGACGACACCGGAGAACTCGCGGCTGCCGGCGAGTCGTTCGCCAACGCGGTGATGAGCCTGGAGAAATCCTACGGCCCGCAACTGGTCGCCATTGAGATATGGAACGAGCCGGACCTGGCGAAGTATTGGCCAACCGGACATTTCGACACGACGTTTGTGCCGTTCATGAATGCCATGTGCAAGTCGCTGCAGGACACAGCGCCATCGACGCCGTTGATCGGCTTTGGTTTCGCTCGCCCGCCAAGTGCCGGCAGCGCATCGACCGTGGCGCTGGACAGCATCATCCGCGAATACCCCAAGTGCCTCAGCGCAATCTCCTATCACCCTTATGGTATGTCCGGCGCGCAGATCAGCAAAGCCCAGGCGTTTATTCAACAGAACTTCCATCTACCGGGCGTCATCAGTGAATGGGGCGTTCCCTCGCTCAGATCCAACGGCGGGATTGAAGCGCAGGCCAGCAAAATCAGCACGTTCATTGCGGACGTCAAACAGCTCGACATCCCGCTGACCTCGATCTACGAGTGGAAAAACAGTCAAACGGGCAGCAATGACCGGGAGAGAAATTTCGGTTTGCTGACCGCTGATGGTCAACCGAAACCGGCGCGCATGGCGGCCTCGACCCGGTTGAATCCAGAGTAGGACCCTGATGGTCAGTTGCTTTGAACCTGTGCCGCGTTTTGGCATCGTATTTACCGATAGCACGCCCCGCCTTTCAAACAGCTGTACTCCGGTTGTTGCCGCAGGGACCGTCGATACACGTACCCGCCCTTGAGTGGCTGTCAGCGCTCGGGTAATGTCATCAGATCCATAGGACAGAGCACGCCCATGACTTCCAAGCTGGAACAACTCAAACAAATGACAACCGTGGTTGCCGACACCGGCGACTTCGAAGCGATCGCTCGCGTTAAACCCGTGGACGCCACGACTAACCCTTCCCTGCTGCTCAAGGCCGCAGCGATTCCCGCGTACGCCGAACTGCTGAACGCGAGCGTCAGCGACTGCAAGGGCGACATAGGCCTGGCCAGCGACCGTTTTGGCGTTGCCGTGGGCCAGGAGATCCTCAAATTGATCCCGGGTCGCATTTCCACCGAAGTGGATGCGCGCCTGTCATTCGACACCGACGCCATGCTCAAGCGTGCGCATCGTCTGATCGAGCTGTACGAAAATGCCGGCATCGGCCGTGACCGCGTGCTGATCAAGATTGCCTCCACCTGGGAAGGCATCCGCGCTGCCGAGATCCTTGAAAAAGAAGGCATCCAGACCAACCTGACCCTGCTGTTCTCCTTTGCCCAGGCAGCCGCCTGTGCCGACGCCGGGGTGTTCCTGATTTCGCCGTTCGTGGGCCGTATCTACGACTGGTACAAGAAAGCCAACGGCAACGACTACACCGGCGCGGACGATCCGGGCGTGCAGTCGGTGACGCGCATCTACAACTACTACAAGGCCAATGACTACAAGACCGTGGTCATGGGCGCGAGCTTCCGCAATCTGGGCCAGATCGAGCACCTGGCCGGCTGCGATCGCCTGACCATCAGCCCTGACCTGATCGACAAGCTGGCGGCGGACACCGGCAAGCTGGAGCGCAAACTCGCCCCAGGCCATGCTGGTGAGGCACGTCTGGGCCTCAACGAATCGCAATTCCGCTGGCTGTCCAACGAAGACGCGATGGCGACCGAGAAACTGGCCGAAGGCATTCGTCAGTTCGCTCGCGATCAGGAGAAACTTGAGGCGTTGTTGCAGGCCAAGCTGTGATCTGATTCAGCGTAATGCAAAAAGGGCGAACCCTGGTGGGTTCGCCCTTTTTTGTGGCTGTTTGACTAAGTTGGCTGCGCGCGTTTTTTGCAGTGGTTAAACGGGTGCCATCGCTGGCAAGCCAGCGCCTACAGGGTAATCGATGTATTCAATGGAGCCGGCTTGCTGGCGATGGCGCCTGGACAAGCACCATCGGCTCAGGAAATCAGTGGCGTTCGAGCGCATTCACCAGGTCATGGAACGCTTCACGATTGGAGTCGTTCAGGCCCATGAGGATCTTGTGCGCTTCGAGCACCTTGATCCGCACCACCTCTTCGGACTGATCCTGATCTGGCAGGTCGTCCAGGCATTCCGGGCACGGCACAGGCTTGTCAACGATGTTGAACACCTGCTCGAAGCCCATGGACTGCAGAAGACGGGTGATGTCTTCGTGGGTGGTGACGACAGTCGGCAACAGGCCGACCTTCTGCCGCGACAGGATCGACAACTTGGCCAGCAGGCCAAGGGTGGTGCTATCGATGCTGCGGGTTTCAGTCAGGTCGATCACGATCGTGTTGAAATTCAACGCGGTGAAGATCCGATCAATAGTCGCATCCAACGCCGAACACAGGGTCAGGCGAACTTCACCGACGAACTTCAGGACGAAGGTGCCATCCTGCTCGGCGAACTGGATTCTACCGGTACTCATCAAAGATTCCTGCTCAACACCAACAGGGCGATATCATCCGGCATCTCCCCTAGCGTGGCCAATCCAAAAACCTGCCGCAGCCCATCCAGGGTGCCGCCCGCAGCCTTGACCCGTTGGGGCAACGCCGCCTCTTTTTCTTTGAGTGTGGGTTCTGGCAAAAGGTCCAGAATGCCATCAGACATCAGCGTCAGGCTGAACGTCGGCGGCAGCTCCAGTACGTGATCTTCGTAGGTCGCTTCGTTGAAGAGGCCTACGGGCAGACCGCGCCCTTCCAGATAACTGACACTGTCGGGTGTGTACAACACCGGCAACGGCAGATGACCGCCGATGCTATAGGTCAACAAACCTGTCTCCTCGTCGATGACTCCACCGACCATTGTGACGTGTTTACCCAGCTTACAACTGATCAGGCCCCGGTTGATATGACCAAGGACTTCTGAAGGCTTGAACTCCGGCAATGTGCCGCTGCGCTTGGATTCGAACAGCAAGCGCGTGGTCATGAACTTCAACAGCACCGTGACGAAGGCTGAAGAGGCGCCATGACCGGATACGTCGGCCAGGTAGAACGCTACCCGACGCTCGTCGACCCGGAAGTAGTCGACAAAATCACCCGACAGGTACAGCGACGGGATGATCTGGTGAGCAAACTTGAACTCGTCGATGGCCCAAGGGCTGACCGGCAGCATGTTCATCTGCACCTGACGACCGGCGTTCTGGTCTTCCTGGAGCAGGTTCAGGCTGGCGGCGAGCTCGCGGTTGGCCTTCTCCAGCTTCTCGCGGTAGCGCTGGTTTTCCACCAGCAGACGCGCACGATCCAGGGCCCGACGCACAGAGTGCTCAAGCACTGCCAGATCTTCGAGAGGCTTGATCAGGTAATCCGCCGCACCCAGGCGCAGGGCCTCGACCGCGTCGTTCATCACGCCGGCGCCCGACACCACGATCACTGGCGTCTGCGGCGACCGCTCGGTGACCTGGCGAATGAGTTCGAGTCCGCCCATCTGCGGCATGCGCAGATCGCAGATGACCAAGTCGGGCTTGTCTTGCTCGAATACCTGAAGACCTTGCTGACCATTGCTGGCCTGCAAGACGCTGAAACCACTGTCTTCCAAATAGGCGGCGAGGCTCGCGCGCACTACTTCGTCATCATCGATTATCAGCAGCGTGGCACTGGTTTTTGGCATGTGGGCAAACGGCGCCAGAATTAGGTTGGCGTAGCTGGCGGGGAACGGGTCCCGGCTCACACTACTGGATTCGCTTTCTAGCCTCTCTGTCGCACCACTTTCGAGCATTTGCCCTACACGCATGTACACCAGAGGTGCCCTTCTAAGGCGCAGACGGTACTCCCATCCGCGAGGTGTTTCAAGCTCATGCCGATGGTCGCTTGACGTCTACACTCTGCAAATCACCGGGAGTTATAAGAACAATCAAAACCGTAACCCAATCGAAGGATCAAGCCCATGAGTCAAACCCGTCGGGACTACAGCGAAAAGCGCGATTTCATCCGCATGCGGGTCGATGCCGATGTGTCGCTGATTCATCAAGGCGATCAGGTGCCCGCCATCTGCATCGACCTTTCCAGCAGCGGTATGCAGGTCCAGGCGCCGCGATTATTCAAGGTTGGCGACCGACTCCAAGTACGGCTCGATTCCGACCATACGGCGTTGAAAGGCCTTGAGGCCGACACCGAGGTGGTTTGGGTGAGAGAACAGGACGATGGCAAGCAGAAACTCGGCCTTACAATCCTCAAGATGCATTGACCCGGCGCCAGACGAAAAAAAGCGACCCGAAGGCCGCTTTTTCTGTTTTATCGGTCAGGATTTAAAAATCGTCTTCTACCTGGCCATCTTTCACCTTGAATTCGCGGTTTTGCAGGTACGCGTTCCGGATGAAGGTGTACTTGTCGCCACTGATCAGTTTTTCGCTCGACAGCAGGCTGGCACGGGTGTCGACGATGTTCAGACCGAACACCGAATTACGCACTGGCACATCATCGATGTAGTGGTACGCACCGGTGTAGCCATCGACGTATTTCGAGGGTGCATCACGCAAGGTGCTTGGACCAAGGAGCGGCAGCATCACGTACGGGCCACTGCCAACGCCCCAGTAACCGAGCGTCTGGCCGAAATCTTCGTCATTGCGATTAAGACCCATCTGCGTGCCGACATCAAAGAAGCCCAGCAGACCGAAAGTGGTGTTGAAAATCAGGCGTGCTGTGTCGACGCCCGCGGCAGCCGGTTTGGCCTGCAGAATATCGTTGGCAAGGTTGGTGACATCACCGACGTTGCGGAACATGTTGTGAATGCCGTCTTCAAGAAATTGCGGCGTCACAAACTGATAGCCCTGGGCCAAAGGCTTCAGGGCATAGGTATCGAGGACATCGTTGAATTTGAAAATCGGGCGATTGACGCTTTCCCAAGGATCATCTTCCGTAGCTGCCTGGGCAACGAACGGAACCAGCAACAGGCTGGCACACACACAAATCTGGGCTAGATGATTGCTCCAGCGCATAGAAAAAAACTCCTTGGACGGTACCGGCTCGAGCGCTTGGCCCGGGCAATAAGGTGGCGAGTATAAGGCGTAAATACTCCTTTAGACACATTACGATATGTGCATGGTAAGGATTCAGCCTGACTGTGAGCGTTTCACATCAGTGTCACTCAACTGTCACTGTTGACCTTTAGCCTCAGGCTATTTCAGGGACGTTCACATGTCGCACGCCGAAACATTGCCCCAAACCGCTCTGAATCTGACCGCCGTGTTGTTCGGCCTCAGTGGCTGTCTGGTGGACTTCGGCGCGCGCACGCACCGGCACGACAGCCCTCTGGCCGAACCTGCCGAGACCACGCCCGGAGCACTGGACGCTCTGCAGAGTTTGCAGCGACAGAAAATCCCTTGCGCCTGGCTTGATGAACTGCCTCCGGCGCTCTGCCATTCCATGGCCACTGCCCTGCCAGAATGGATCAAAGATGCGCAACATCCCGCAACAATCAACCCTTGGCCCGCGCCCGACGCGTGCTGGCAGGCATTGATGAATTTAGGCATCGAGCGATTGGACGGCTGTGTACTGGTCAGTGGCGAACCGCGACTGCTGCAATCGGGCCTCAATGCCGGGTTGTGGACCATCGGCCTGGCGTCCTGCGGCTCGTTGTGCGGACTGGCACCTGAGGCCTGGCAGGCGTTGGCCCCACAGGAGCGCGATATCAAACGAGGCAAGGCGACGATGCAGCTGTTTGGCCTGGGCGTGCATTCGGTGATCGACCACCTCGGAGAGCTCGACACCTGTCTGGCTGACATCCAGTTGCGTCGCTTCAAAGGCGAAAAGCCCTGATCGAGATCATGCAGGTTAGGCAGGAGTGGATTAATCTAAAGGTCAGCCATAGACCTTTGGCGAACCGCTGCGGTCTATGCCAGTGCCAATCGAGAGAAGGAAGAACGCCATGCCTGCCCGCGAACTGCAAGAACAGCTCAATGCCCTGCGCGAGCAATTGGAACAGAATCCTCCACTGTCCGAAGCTGAACGCGCCGAACTGCACGAACTGATGCAACAGATCGAGTTGAAGCTTGAGCTCGAAACCAAAACCCAGGATTCCAGCCTCGCCGATGGCGTCAACCTGGCCGTCGAACGCTTCGAGCTCGAACACCCGACCCTGGCCGGGACACTGCGCAACATCGGGCTGGCCTTGGCCAACATGGGGATCTGAGCCCGCAAAAGCCTTTGTAGGAGCAAGCTTGCTCGCGATGGTGTGTCAGTCGACGCCAAGGTAGCTGACACTCAATCGCGAGCAAGCTCGCTCCTACAAAAATGGATCTTTATTGACGGACCAGACGATGATTCGGCAGTTGCACCTCTTCAGTGCTGCGATACGGATTGATATCCAGCCCGCCACGACGCACATAGCGCGCATACACCGTCAACTTCTCCGGTTTCAACAACTGCTGTAGGTCCAGGAATATCCGTTCAACACACTGCTCATGGAAGTCCGAGTGCTGGCGGAAGCTGACGATGTACTCCAGCAAACTCGCATGATCCAGCGCCGCGCCACGGTACTCCACCGCCACGCTGCCCCAGTCCGGCTGACTGGTGACCGGGCAATTGGATTTGAGCAAATGGCTGTGCACGCTCTCCTCGACAATGCGCGAGTCGTCGCAACGCAACAGCTCCGGACGCGGGTGCTCGTAGTTGCTGACGCTGATATCCAGATCATCGATGCACACGCCAGGCAATGCCACGACGCCTTCGGCCTCGACATCCTTCAAACTGCGAATGCGCACGCCGACCGGCTTGCCGGCAGCGGCCGACAGGTCTTTGGCCAGCGTCGCCTCAAGGCTCGCCGTATCGTCGAACGGCGTCTGGTTCAGCGAGTTGAGGTACAACTTGAACGACTTCGATTCGATGATGTTCGGCGAATCCGCCGGGATGGTGAATTCACCGATCGCTACCACGGGCTTGCCCGACGGCAACAGCCACGACAGCTCGAAGCAGTTCCAGAAATCCACACCCTTGTACGGCAGGGTTTCAGCCGTCAGGCCCAGCTCTGCCCACTTCGCGGTGCGCGGAATCGGGAACAGCAGGGACGGCGTATAAGTGGCGATGTATTCGCTGGATTTGCCCAGCGGCGAGTGTTCGGCTGCGGGATGCATGGCGGAAACCTGACTGAAGAATCAGCGGATTCTATCAGCCTTTGCTCCCGCCTTTGAGTGCTTACTGACTGACAGTCAATTTGCCGACCATGCCGGCCTGGTAATGGCCTGGAATGTTGCAGGCAAATTCCAGGTTGGTGGCCTTGCTGAAGGTCCAGGTCAACTCGGCCGTCTTGCCCGGCGGCACCAGCACGCTGTTCGGATCGTCATGCTTCATGCCGTGCCCCATCGAACCGTGATCCATACCGGCCATGTTGCCGTGGTCCATTTCCTTGACGGCAGTAGGCGTGAGCATGCCACTTTGCTGCATCTGCAACATTTCCTGCTGATGCCGGGCATGCATCGCCGCATCGCCCAGGTTGAATTCGTGCAGCAACTGGCCTTTATTCACCAGTACAAAGCGCACGGTTTCCCCAGCCTTGACGTCGATCGTCTTCGGGTTAAAAGACATGTCGCCCAAGACCACTTCCACGCTGCGGGTCGCCTTGGCTGCCGATGCAGGTTGACCGAATTCGTAGGTATGCGCCGGACTCGCCCACGCCGTCGAACTCAGCGCCAGCAAACAAGCGACTTGTACCAGGGATTTGCGTAAAAACATGGTCATGCTCCAACAAGATAGGGCTCAGCTTGCTAAAAACTCTAAACTGCTGCCACTGCCCGCAACCTGACAGCCAGATTACAACTTTGTCAGGTTGGCCTGTATGAACGCCGTCCACGGTATAAAGCGTTGGTTCCACTTGCCATGAGTCGCCCATGAAACTGCTGATCGTCGAAGACCAACCGAAAACCGGCCATTACCTGCGCCAGGGCCTGGCCGAGGCCGGGTTCAACACGGAACTGGTGGCTGATGGCAACACCGGCCAGCAATTGGCCCTCAGCGGTGAATATGCCCTGCTGATTCTCGATGTGATGCTGCCAGGTCGTGATGGCTGGCAGATTCTGCAAGCGGTGCGCAGTGCGGGCCTGGATACACCGGTACTTTTTCTGACAGCCCGAGACGCCGTGGAGGACAGGGTTCACGGCCTCGAACTGGGCGCCGACGACTATCTGGTCAAACCCTTCGCTTTTTCTGAACTGTTGGCCCGGGTTCGCAGCCTGTTGCGCCGTGGCAGCACGACACCCCAGGAAACCAGTTTGCAACTGGCCGACTTGCGTCTGGACCTGATCCGTCGCCGGGTCGAACGCGGCGGCCAGCGCATCGACCTCACCGCCAAGGAATTCGCCCTGCTGGAAATGCTCCTGCGGCGCCAGGGTGAAGTCCTGCCGAAATCGCTGATTGCCTCCCAGGTCTGGGACATGAATTTCGACAGCGACACCAATGTCATCGAAGTCGCGATCCGGCGCCTGCGCCTGAAGATCGACGACGAATTCCCCAACAAACTGATCCACACCGTGCGCGGCATGGGTTACGTCCTCGAAGAGCGCTCAGCCTGATGCGCAGAATGTCCTTGGGCAGCCGCCTGGCGCTGCTGTTTGCGGCGTGCACCGCCGTGGTGTCGTTGTTTGCCGGGGTGCTGTTCAGCCGCGCCAGCGAGGCGCACTTCGTCGAGCTTGATCAGCAATTACTGGACGGCAAGTTGATTGGCTTGCGGCGTGCCCTGCAGGACCTTCAATCAAACGACAGTGAAATCAAACTGGCCGAAGAACTGAGCCGGCAAGCCGATCTGTCGCTGCGCATCACCGGCAGCGATGGCCGACGCTGGTATGACAGCTCAACGAGCGTGCCAGACAAACTCCCGCAACAGTCGGGACTCTCGACGATCAATAACAACGGCACCGATTACCGTGTGCTGAATGCGCCTTTGTTTCCCGACAAGCCGGACTCGCCACAACTGACCCTGCTGCTGGACATCACCCATCACCAGCACTTTTTGCAGCGCATGCAGCACCTGATCTGGCTGACGGTGGGTTTGTCGGCCCTGGCAACCGCCCTGCTGGGCGCCTGGGCCGCACGTAGCGGTTTGCGGCCGTTACGGCGCATGAGCGCGGTCGCCAGAGGCGTGTCGGCGCAATCGCTCAACGCCCGCTTGCCGGAAGAACACATGCCGCCGGAACTCGCGGAAATGGCCCACCACTTCAACGCCATGCTCGGACGCCTCGACGACTCTTTTCAGCGCCTGTCAGCCTTCTCTGCCGACATCGCCCATGAACTGCGCACGCCTCTGTCGAACCTGCTGACGCACACCCAGGTCACCCTCACCCGGCCTCGCCCCCTCGAGGATTACCGCGAAGCGTTGCACAGCAACCTCGAAGAACTGCAATGGATGGCGCAACTGGTCAACGACATGTTGTACCTGGCGAAGTCTGATCACGGGCTGTTGGTGCCCATGCGCGAAACGCTGGATCTGGCGGCGGAAACGGACCTGCTGCTGGAGTTTTTTGCGCCGCTGGCTGAAGACGCGCAGGTGAAACTGAGCCGTGAAGGTGACGCGCGTATAGAGGGCGACCGCAGCATGTTGCGGCGCGCACTGTCGAACCTGCTGGACAATGCTTTGCGCTTTACGCCGATCGCTGGCGAGGTTCGGGTGCGAATCCTCGAACAGCCAAACGCGTTGCGCCTGACCGTTGAAAATACCGGCGAACCGATTTCCGAAGATCTATTGCCACGCCTGTTTGACCGGTTTTACCGGGCTGACCCGGCTCGCCGGGAAGGCAGTAGCGAACATGCAGGATTGGGGTTGGCGATCACCCAGTCGATCATCCGCACCCATGGCGGGCAGATTCATTGCGAATCGGACAATGGATGGACCAGGTTTGTGATCGAGTTACCCAAGAAGGATTGAGGCCTGCCGTTCCGGCCTCATCGCTAGCAGGCTAGCTAGTCGCTCCAAAATCCCCTGTGGGAGCTAGCCTGCTAGCGATTGCGGTCAAGAGGTTTACGAATACCGCAACGCATGAGCCGGCTCAATCTTCGCCGCCCGCCAAGCCGGGTAAATAGTGGCCAGGAAACTCAACACAAACCCCGCCGAGCAAATCAACGCAACATCCGCACCCTGCAACTCCGACGGCAGGTTACTGACGAAATACACATCGGAACTGAAGATGTGCTGCCCGCTGACCCGCTCGATCCAGCCGACGATCTGACTGACATTCAGCGCGGCAATCACACCTAACACACCGCCAATCAAAGTGCCGACGATGCCGATCACAGTGCCCTGCACCATGAAAATCGCCATGATCTGTCGCGGCGTGGCGCCGATGGTGCGCAGGATCGCGATGTCCGCGCCCTTGTCGTTCACCACCATGATCAAGGTCGCGATGATATTGAACGCCGCCACGGCGACGATCATCAGCAACAGCAGGCCGATCATGGTTTTTTCCATCTTCATCGCACTGAACAGACTGCCCTGGGTGTGGGTCCAGTCGTCAGCCTTGTACGCAGCGCCCAGGCCGGTGGCGATGTCGCTCGACACTTGCGGAGCCGCGTACAAATCCTTCACCGCCAGGCGCACGCTCTGCACCTGATTCGGCTCCCAATGCTGCATCTGCGCGGCGTCGGCGACGTGGATCAGCGCCATCGAACCGTCCAGCTCGGCGCCAACCTTGAACACACCGACCACGTTCAAGCGCTGCATGCGCGGGGTAATCCCGCCCGGTGCGGTGCTGATTTCCGGAACGATCAGGGTGATCTTGTCGCCGACATTCAAGCGAAAGCGCCGCGCCGTGATCTCACCGACCACCACGCCGAATTCACCCGGCTTCAGGGCTTCGAGGCTCCCCTGAACAATGTGCTTGGCGACGATCGACACCTGGCCTTCCAGCGCCGGATCGACACCGTTGACCTGAATCGGCTGCATCGTGCCCTTGTAGGACAGCATGCCTTCCATCTCGGTGAACGGCACCGCCGCCGTCACTTCCGGGTTTTTCATCGCAGCCGCTGCCACGGGCTTCCAGTCGTCAATCGGATTGACGCCGACGATGGTGGCGTGCGGCACCATGCCGAGAATGCGCGAACTCATTTCGCGCTGGAAGCCGTTCATCACCGACAGCACCACAATCATCGCCAGCACGCCCAGGGCGAGGCCGATCATCGAGGTCATCGAGATGAAGGAAACAAAGCGATTGCGGCGCTTGGCGCGGGTATAGCGCGTGCCGATAAAGATCGATAACGGTCTGAACATTCGCTGGGGCACCGTATAAAAATAAAAGACCCGACGTGCTTTTCAGCTTCGTCGGGTTTCAACCCATCAGATAGGCGTGAGGCAACCGTCCTGCAAATGCAGGACGTGGTCCATCTGGCGGGCCAGGTTCATGTCGTGGGTCACCACCAGGAACGCCGTGCGCATCGAGGTGCTGAGTTCCAGCATCAAGTCCTGAATCCCTTGGGCGGTGTGGGAGTCGAGGTTGCCGGTGGGCTCGTCGAGCATCACCAGGCCCGGGTTGTTCACCAGCGCACGGGCAATGGCCACGCGCTGACGTTCACCACCGGACAGCTCGGCCGGTTTGTGCTCCAGGCGATGGCCCAGCCCTACCCGTTCCAGCAATGCGGTCGCACGCTGACGCGCTTCCGGGATTGCGGTCTTGCCGATCAACAGCGGCATGCAGACGTTTTCCAGCGCGGTGAACTCGGGGAGCAGATGGTGAAACTGGTACACGAAGCCAAGTGCACGGTTACGCAGAAGACCGCGCTTTTTCTCGCTCAGTGCCGACAGCTCTTCACCGTCGAGCCAGACGCTGCCCGTGGTCGGCGTATCGAGGCCGCCCAACAAGTTGAGCAAGGTACTTTTGCCCGAGCCGGACTTGCCGACAATCGCCACCCGCTCACCCGGATGCAACTCCAACTGCAGGCCGGCCAACACTTCCACCGATTCAGGGCCTTCCTCGTAGGATTTGCCCAGGCTGCGGCAGCTCAAGATTGCTTTATCACTCATGCCCGACTCACTCATAACGTAGCGCCTCCGCAGGCTGGGTGCGCGCAGCACGCCAGGCTGGATACAGGGTGGCGAGGAAACTCAGGACCAACGCCGCACAGCAGACCATCACCACATCCTGGCTCTGCACCTGCGACGGCAGGTAATCGATAAAGTACACGTCGGCGTTGAGGAATTTGTGCCCGATCAGACCTTCCAGCGCTGCGATCGCGGCGCTGACGTTCAACGCGGCGAAGATCCCGACCACGGCACCGATCGCCGTGCCGACCACGCCAATGACCGTCCCCTGCACCATGAACGTGCGCATGATCGTGCCCGGCGTCGCGCCCAGTGTGCGCAGGATCGCGATGTCGCCCTTCTTGTCGTTCACCACCATCACCAGCGTGGAGATGATGTTGAACGCTGCGACGGCAACAATCAGCAGCAGCAACAGGCCGATCATGGCTTTTTCCATGCGGATGGCCTGGTACAGGTTGCCGTGGGTGCGGGTCCAGTCGCGAGCATAGTAGCGGTCTTCGCCGAGGTCGCGGGCGATGCTCCACGCGGTGCGTGGCGCCTGGAACAGGTCGTCGAACTTCAGGCGCAGGCCCTGGACCTGATCCGGCTTCCAGCGATGCAGACGCGCCAGATCCTGCAGGTTGGTGATGCCCAGGTAGCCATCCAGCTCGCCAGCGCCGACGTGGAAGATGCCGACCACGGTAAAGCGCTTCATGCGCGGGAACATCCCGGCCGGGGTCACGGTGACTTCCGGCGCCACGAAAGTCAGCTTGTCGCCAACCGCCGCACCGAGTTTCGCCGCGGCCTTGTCGCCGATGACGATGCCGAATTCGCCCGGCACCAGGTCGTCGAGTTTGCCCTGCGTCATGAAGTTATCAATGATCGACACCTGGCGTTCGAGCGCCGGGTCGATGGCATTGAGCAGGACTTTCGAGACTTTGCCGTTGTTGGTCAGCAAACCCTGCATTTGCGTAAACGGCGCAACGGCCGTCACCTGCGGGTTTTGCTTGACCTTCGTGGCCAGGCGTTGCCAATCGCTGATGGCCTCGCTTGACTCGATGGTCGCGTGGGGCACCATGCCCAGCACGCGGGTACGCATCTCATGATCGAAGCCGTTCATCACCGACAGCACGACAATCATCACGACCACGCCAAGGGCGAGCCCGATCATCGAAGTCAGGGAAATGAATGACACAAAATGATTGCGACGCTTTGCACGGGTGTAACGCGTGCCGATAAATACGAAGAGAGGTCTGAACATGTCGGGGCTTGTTCGGAGGGAAAAGGAACGTCCTTGTGGCGGGGGTCGATAACCAGCTTTACACTCAGACCACCGCCGCTACCATGGGTTCGCCATGTCGACATTAGATGAAGAAGATCGCCGCGAATACTACCGTATCGAGGACACGATCGCACTGGAAATTCGGCCCCTGTCCGCTACCGAAGCCACAGGCCAGGAAGTGTTGCAGGATGCTTCCCCGCTCTTCAACTTGCTCAGCGAACTGCACCTGAGCGAATTCGAGTCGCAGCACCTGTTGCGCCAGATCAGCGAACGCGACCGAAACCTCGCGGCGTTCCTGAAATCCCAGAACAAACGCATCGATTTGTTGAGCCAGGTGGTCGCGATCACCGCGCTCGGGCAGATTGGCCAACCGCAACCGGTGATCATCTCCGAAGGCGGTCTCGACTTTCAGCACCCCACCCCCATTGCCGCCGAATCACGTCTATCGGTCAAGCTGGTGCTGATGCCGCAAGCCCTGGGCCTGTTGCTGCGCGCACGGGTCACCCATTGCGACCGCAAGGGCGATGGTTATGACATCGGCACCGAGTTCGAACACCCAACCGATGCGCAACGGCAGCTGTTGGCCCGCTACATCTTGCAGAAGCAGGCACAGGAACGACGTCTGGCCCGCGAACAAATCGACTCAGGCATTTAATTTAAGGAAGAACCGTGACCCTCATCTACGGCCATCGCGGCGCCAAGGGCGAAGCACCGGAAAACACCCTGACCAGTTTTCAGGAATGTCTGAAGCACGGCGTGCGCCGCTGCGAGCTGGACCTGCACCTGTCCATGGACGGCGAGCTGATGGTCATCCATGACCCGACGCTCAAGCGCACCACCGACCGTCGCGGCAAGGTCGTCGAGCACGCGGCGGCCGATCTTGTGACTTACGATGCGCGCAAAGGGGGACCTGGCTGGATCAAGCCATGCCCGATTCCGACGCTGGAAGAACTGTTCGAGAAATGCGATTTCGATCACTGGCAACTGGAAGTCAAAAGCGCATCAAGGATGCGTGCCGCGACCACCGTGCTGGCGATTCGTGAAATGGCGCAGCGTCATGGCCTGATGGACAAGGTGACCATCACCTCAAGTTCCCGTGAAGTGCTGAAGGCTGCGCTGGAGTTGGTGCCGGACGTATCCCGCGGACTGGTGGCCGAATATGCCTGGCTCGACCCGCTGAAAGTCGCGCAAAGCTATGGCTGTGAAATTCTGGCGCTGAACTGGACCCTGTGCACGCCGGAACGCCTGCAGAAGGCGCAGCGTCAGGGGCTGCATGTGTCGGTGTGGACAGTCAACGAGCCTGCGCTGATGCGCAGGCTCGCCGACTTCGGCGTTGACAGCCTGATTACAGACTTTCCCGGTTTGGCCACTGCCACGCTCGAGAATTGCTGAAATCGGTCTCCCCGGCCGGCTCAGGCCACCGGCCGGAGCCACTCAAAAAAGCCGGTTGAGGCCGTCGTATGCCGCTACCCGGTAGGCTTCGGCCATAGTCGGGTAGTTGAACGTGGTGTTGACGAAGTACTTCAGCGTGTTCAGTTCGCCCGGCTGGTTCATGATCGCCTGACCGATGTGCACGATCTCCGACGCCTGATAACCGAAGCAGTGAACGCCCAGCACTTCCAGGGTTTCACGGTGGAACAGGATCTTCAGCATGCCTTGCGGCTCGCCGGCGATCTGCGCACGCGCCATGCTCTTGAAGAAGGCCTTGCCCACTTCGTACGGCACTTTGGCCTGGGTCAGCTCCTGCTCGTTCTTGCCGATCGAGCTGATCTCCGGAATGGTGTAGATGCCGGTCGGCACGTCATTCACGAAGCGCCAGCTGCCGTTGTCGACGATGCTGCCAGCGGCCGAACGACCCTGGTCGTGAGCAGCACTGGCCAGGCTTGGCCAACCGATTACGTCGCCAGCGCCATAGATGTTCTGGATGCCGGTGCGGTAGTTTTCATCGACTTCGATCTGGCCACGACCATTGACCTTCACGCCGATGTTTTCCAGGCCCAGCTGATCGGTGTTACCGGTACGGCCGTTGCACCAGAGCAAGGCGTCGGCCTTGATCTTCTTGCCGGACTTGAGGTGCAGGATCACGCCGTTGTCCACGCCTTCGACGCGGTCGTAGTCTTCGTTGTGGCGAACGGTGATGTTGTTGTTGCTGAAGTGGTAGCTCAACGCCTGGGAGATTTCCGAGTCGAGGAAGCTCAGCAACTGACCGCGGTTATCCACCAGTTCAACCAGCACGCCCAGACCACTGAAAATCGAAGCGTATTCGCAACCGATCACGCCAGCGCCGTAAACGATGAGTTTGCGCGGGGTGTGGCCCAGGCTCAGGATGGTGTCGCTATCGTAGATACGCGGGTGGTGGAAATCGATGTCCGCCGGACGATACGGGCGCGAACCGGTGGCGATGATGATGTGCTTGGCGACAAGCTTTTCGACCACGCCGTTGGCGCAGACCACTTCGATGGTTTGCTCGTCGGCGAAGCTGCCGGTGCCGAAGAACACGTCGACGCGGTTACGGGCGTAGTAGCCGGTACGCGAAGCGACTTGTTTGGCGATGACTTTCTCGGCGCTTTTCAACACGTCCGGGAACGAGAACCAACGCGGCTCACCAATGGCCCGGAACATCGGGTTGGTGTTGAACTGCATGATCTGCCGCACCGAGTGACGCAGTGCCTTGGACGGGATGGTGCCCAAGTGAGTGCAGTTGCCGCCGACCTGGCGACGGCTATCGACCATCGCCACCTTGCGCCCTGCCTTGGCGGCGTTCATTGCCGCGCCTTCCCCCGCCGGGCCGGAACCCAACACCACCACGTCGTAGTTGTAGACAGCCATGCGTACTCCTCAGAACAGGCCGCGGCACTCTCGGCACCTGCGGCTAAATCACACCAATCTGTGGCGTGAAGGAACAATTTGGGGCCAGTGCAGAACCCGGACACAGTCTATAGAAGCGTCAACGCCGCGCACATTAACCCTTGGTCGCGTCGTAGGCTACTTTTGCCTGCACTACAACGCCAGTTTTCAATGCTCAAATTGCCGAATTCATTCGGTTTTTTCGCCACTGAGGCGTTCGAAAGCGTGACTGCTGCGCGTGACGAAACCTGTATCGGCACGAATCACGAAAAACGCGCCGACATCGTGCTTCTCTGCGTAGTCCCAACCGCGCTCCGGGCCGAGTATCAGCAACAGCGTCGACAAGCCATCGGCTATCAGCGCTGAAGGATGAATCACCGTGACCGACGCCAGAGTGTGTGAGACCGGTGAGCCGGTCCGGGCATCGAAGGTGTGGGAAAAACGCCGCCCTCCTTGCTCGAAATAATTGCGGTAGTCACCCGAAGTGGAAACGCCATAGCCGTCGACCGCAATGATTCGCTCAGCCACCTGGCGGTCATCCCGAGGTTCTTCCAGGGCAATGCGCCACGGCGAGCCGTCGGGTTTGCTGCCCGCGGCCTTGAGTTCTCCAGTGACTTCGACGAGGTAGTCGTGGATGCCCTTTTCCTCTAGCCGTGCGGCAATCGTATCAACGGTGTAACCGGCGGCAATGCTGTTGAAGTCGACCTCGACGGCGGCGTCCTTGCACAGCTGATCACCCTGGATGCGCAGGTGGGTGTAGCCGACACGTTGGCGCGCCTCGGTGAGCGCTTCGGCAGACGGCACTTTTTCCTCGCGTGCCTGCGGACCGAAGCCCCAGAGATTGAGCAGCGGCTCGACCGTCAAATCGAAAGAGCCTTCGCTTTGCACAGACAACTGCTCGCCCACGCGAACCAATTCAAGGATTGACGCGGGCATGATCTGACACTGGTTGGCGGGCATGGCGTTGAAGCGCTCGATGTCCGAGTCGCTGCGGTAGGTCGACATTTGCCGGTCGACATCCGCGAGGATTTTCTCCACTGCCTCCCGAACTTCGACCGGAGCGGGAAGATCGGCGTGACGGACGTACTTGATCGAGTACGTACTGCCCATGGTCGGGCCGCCGAAGCTTTCCATGGCGCCGCTGTTGCCGCAGCCGGACACCCCTCCTATCAGCGCCAGAAATAAAAACTTCCATCCGCTCAAAAACAATCTCACCTTTTCTGATGCCCTGATAAAAGATCGCAGCCTTCGGCAGCTCCTACAGGATTGCATACCTTTGTAGGAGCTGCCGAAGGTTCAGGCCGCGTTCGGACGATCTTTTGATCTTGATCGTTTTAGCATCACACAAACAAAAACGCCCCGACCAAAGTCGGGGCGTTTTTGTTTGTGCTAAGGCTTAGCGCGGGAAAGCTGGCGGGTTTACACCGGCCATGTCTTCCATCACGCGAACCACCTGGCAGCTGTAACCGAACTCGTTGTCGTACCAAACGTACAGTACAACGCGGTTATCCTGGGTGATGGTCGCTTCTGCGTCCACAACGCCTGCGTGGCGCGAGCCAACGAAGTCGGTGGAAACCACTTCCTGGGAGCTCACGTAGTCGATCTGCTTGTGCAGATCCGAGTGCATGGCCATCTGGCGCAGGTACTCGTTGATCTCTTCGCGAGTGGTGGCCTTTTCCAGATTCAGGTTCAGGATGGCCATCGACACGTTTGGCGTAGGAACGCGAATCGCGTTGCCGGTCAGCTTGCCCTTGAGCACTGGCAGTGCCTTGGCGGCGGCAGTGGCGGCACCGGTCTCGGTGATGACCATGTTCAGCGGCGCGGCGCGGCCACGACGGCTGCCCTTGTGGAAGTTGTCGATCAGGTTCTGGTCGTTGGTGAACGAGTGAACGGTTTCGACGTGGCCGTTGATGATGCCGAACTTGTCGTTGACTGCCTTGAGCACCGGCACAATGGCGTTGGTGGTACAGGAAGCCGCCGAGATGATCTTGTCATCAGGCGTGATGTCGCCATGGTTGATGCCGTGCACGATGTTCTTCAGCGCGCCCTTGCCAGGTGCGGTGAGGATCACGCGGGCAGCGCCCGGGCAGGCCAGGTGCTGGCCCAGGCCGTCGGCGTCACGCCATACACCGGTGTTGTCGACGATCAGCGCGTTTTCGATGCCGTACTGGGTGTAGTCGACTTCGGCCGGGCTCTTGGCGTAGATAACCTGGATCAGGTTGCCGTTTGCGGTGATGGTGTTGTTGGCTTCATCAATGGTGATGGTGCCATCGAACGGACCATGAACCGAGTCACGACGCAACAGGCTGGCGCGCTTGACCAGGTCGTTGTCGGCGCCCTTGCGGACGACGATGGCGCGCAGACGCAGGCCGTCGCCACCACCGGTTTTCTCGATCAGGATGCGCGCCAGCAGACGGCCGATACGACCGAAGCCGTAGAGGACAACGTCGGTGCCTTTGCGGGCGGAAGCGTTCTGCTGGCCAACCACGTCAGCCAGTTCTTCACGGACGAACTGCTCGGCAGTACGGCCATTGCCTTCGGCCTTGAATTTGGCCGCCAGCTTGCCCAGGTCCACCGAAGCGGCGCCGAGCTTGAGTTCGCTCATCGCTTTGATCAGCGGGAATGTTTCGTGGACGGACAGCTCGCTTTCGTCGGACTGACGGTGACGAGCAAAGCGGTGAGCTTTGAGAATCGCAATGACTGAACGATTGATCAGGCTGCGGCCATAGATCGAGCTCACCACGTTGTTATTGCGGTAGAGCTGACCGATAAGCGGAATCATCGCTTCTGCGAGTGCTTCACGGTCGATCCATTCACCAAGACACTGGTCGGGCTTCTGAGTCACGGGAACCTTCCACATGTAGGGGCAGAAAAAAGGGGCTACATTATGCCGCCCTGTGACCCGTGTAGCAATGCGCGCCTGTCGTGCAATCCGTAACAAATCCCCGTTCAAAAAAGTTACGCCGCGCTAAAGCCCAATAAAACCGGGGCTTTCAGCACAGTCAATTTTTTGGAGGCGGCGTCACCGTATCCGTAACCCTCCGTAACACCCATTCGTTTTACCACTACATACCCGGGTTTTTTCAGTAAAAAACCGGGCTTTTTTGTCTTTACCACTACATTTCGCCAAACCTTCGTAATAGACACAGTCTGCAACTGACAGGCGGCACCCTAGGCCGCTACAATTACCGACTTTGTCGCAACGCTTGGAGCTCAACCTTCCGTGCCCGTTCTGCGTCTACCGCTTCTCCCTGCCGCGGCAGGTAAACAGCACTGGGGCAACCTGCCCGGTGCCGCCCTGAGCCTGGCCATCGCCGAGGCCGCAAGCGCTGCCAAGCGCTTTACCCTGCTGCTGACCGCCGACAGCCAAAGTGCCGAACGGCTGGAACAGGAGCTGGGCTTCTTCGCCCCGGATTTGCCTGTGCTGCATTTCCCCGACTGGGAAACGCTGCCCTACGACCTGTTTTCGCCGCACCAGGACATCATTTCCCAGCGTATCGCCAGTTTGTACAGGCTGCCGGAGCTGGAACATGGCGTGCTGGTCGTACCGATCACCACGGCCCTGCATCGTCTGGCGCCAACCAAATTCCTGCTCGGCAGCAGCCTGGTGCTGGACGTCGGCCAGAAGCTCGACGTCGAGCAAATGCGCACGCGCCTCGAAGCCACCGGCTACCGCTACGTCGACACCGTTTACGAGCATGGCGAATTCACCGTACGCGGCTCTCTGATCGATCTGTTCCCGATGGGCAGCAAACTGCCCTATCGCGTTGACCTGTTCGACGACGAAATCGAAACCCTGCGCACCTTCGATCCGGAAAACCAGCGCTCCATCGACAAGGTCGATTCGATCAAGCTGTTGCCGGCCAGGGAATTTCCACTGCAAAAGGATGCGGTCACCCGCTTCAAGGCGCGGTTCCGTGAGCGCTTTGACGTCGATTTCCGCCGTTGCCCGATCTTTCAGGATCTGAGCAGCGGGATTACCCCGGCCGGGATCGAGTACTACCTGCCGCTGTTTTTCGACGAAACCTCGACACTGTTCGATTACCTGCCCCAGGACACCCAGGTGTTCTCGCTGCCGGGCATCGAGCAGGCGGCGGAAAACTTCTGGAACGATGTGCGCAATCGTTACGAAGAACGCCGCGTCGACCCGTCCCGTCCTTTATTGCCACCCGCCGAGTTGTTCCTGCCGGTGGAAGACTGCTTTGCGCGCCTGAAGAACTGGCCGCGCGTGGTCGCCAGCCAGCAGGATATCGAAAGCGGCGGCGGTCGCGAACGCTTCCCCGCTCAAGAGTTGCCGAACCTGGCGATCGAAGCCAAAGCCACCCAGCCGCTGGCAGCACTGGCGAACTTCCTCGACGAGTTCCCTGGACGCGTGCTGTTTACCGCCGAGTCCGCGGGCCGACGCGAAGTGCTGCTGGAGCTGCTGGAGCGCCTGAAGCTGCGACCGAAAACCGTCGACAGCTGGCCGGACTTTGTCGCAGGCAAGGAGCGCCTGGCGATCACCATCGCGCCATTGGATGAAGGTTTGTTGCTGGACGATCCAGCCCTGGCGCTGGTTGCCGAAAGCCCGTTGTTCGGCCAGCGCGTGATGCAGCGTCGCCGTCGCGAAAAACGTGCCGACGCCAACAACGATGCCGTCATCAAGAACCTCACCGAGTTGCGCGAAGGCGCACCGGTGGTGCACATCGACCACGGTGTCGGCCGCTACCTCGGCCTCGCGACACTGGAAATCGACAACCAGACGGCTGAATTCCTCGCCCTGGAATACGCAGAAAACGCCAAGCTTTACGTGCCGGTGGCCAACCTGCATCTGATCGCCCGCTACACCGGCAGCGACGACGCCCTGGCCCCGCTGCACCGCCTCGGCTCCGAGACCTGGCAGAAAGCCAAGCGCAAGGCTGCCGAACAAGTGCGCGACGTGGCAGCCGAGCTGCTCGACATCTATGCCCGCCGCGCAGCCCGTGAAGGCTATGCCTTCGCCGACCCCAAAGCCGACTACGCCACCTTCAGCGCGGGCTTCCCGTTCGAAGAAACGCCCGATCAGCAAACCACCATCGACGCCGTGCGCGAAGACATGCTTGCGCCAAAACCGATGGATCGTCTGGTGTGCGGCGACGTAGGTTTCGGCAAGACCGAAGTGGCCATGCGCGCCGCATTTATCGCCGTGCATGGCGGTCGTCAGGTGGCGATTCTGGTGCCGACCACCCTGCTCGCCCAGCAGCACTACAACAGCTTCCGCGACCGCTTCGCCGACTGGCCGGTAACCGTGGAAGTGATGAGCCGCTTCAAGTCGACCAAGGAAGTGAATGCCGCCGTCGCGGACCTCGCCGAAGGCAAGATCGACATCGTCATCGGCACGCACAAGTTGCTGCAGGACGACGTGAAAATCAAAAACCTCGGACTGGTCATCATCGACGAAGAACATCGCTTCGGTGTCCGTCAGAAAGAACAGTTAAAGGCGCTGCGCAGCGAAGTCGACATCCTCACCCTGACCGCCACGCCGATTCCGCGCACGCTGAACATGGCAGTGTCGGGCATGCGCGACCTATCGATTATCGCCACGCCACCGGCCCGACGCCTGTCGGTCCGCACCTTCGTCATGGAGCAGGACAAAAGCACGGTCAAAGAAGCCTTGCTACGTGAGCTGCTGCGTGGTGGTCAGGTCTACTACCTGCACAACGACGTGAAGACCATCGAGAAGTGCGCCGCCGACCTCGCCGAACTGGTGCCGGAAGCACGGATCGGCATCGGTCATGGGCAGATGCGCGAACGCGAACTCGAACAAGTGATGAGCGACTTCTACCACAAGCGCTTCAACGTGCTGATCGCCTCGACCATCATCGAGACCGGCATCGACGTGCCGAGTGCCAACACCATCATCATCGAGCGTGCCGACAAATTCGGCCTGGCGCAGTTGCACCAGTTGCGCGGCCGCGTCGGACGCAGCCACCACCAGGCGTATGCCTACCTGCTGACACCGCCGCGCCAGCAAATCACCCCGGACGCGGAAAAGCGTCTGGAAGCGATCGCCAACACCCAGGACCTTGGGGCGGGCTTCGTGCTTGCCACCAACGACCTGGAAATCCGTGGCGCCGGCGAACTGCTGGGCGACGGTCAGAGCGGGCAGATCCAGGCCGTCGGTTTCACGCTGTACATGGAAATGCTTGAGCGCGCCGTGAAGTCGATCCGCAAGGGCGAACAACCGAACCTCGATCAACCGTTGGGCGGCGGTCCGGAAGTCAACTTGCGCGTGCCGGCACTGATTCCCGAAGACTATCTGCCGGACGTTCACGCCCGCCTGATTCTCTACAAACGCATCGCCTCGGCCACCGATGAGGATGGCCTCAAGGATCTGCAGGTGGAAATGATCGACCGCTTTGGCCTGTTGCCGGAGCCGACCAAGAACCTGATACGCATTACTGCCCTGAAATTGCAGGCCGAGTTGCTGGGCATTAAAAAAGTCGATGGCGGCCCGCAAGGTGGACGCGTCGAGTTCGCGGCGCAGACCCCGGTCGACCCGCTGACGCTGATCAAACTGATCCAGAGCCAGCCAAAACGCTACAAATTCGAAGGCGCCACGATGTTCAAGTTCATGGTTCCGATGGAGCGCCCGGAAGAGCGCTTTAATACTGTAGAGGCGCTTTTTGAGCGCCTCATCCCGAAAACTGCTTGAAGGACGCCGTATGCGCCTGTTTCGCTCACTGACCCTGTTGATGACGTTGGTCGCACCATCGGTATTTGCCGATGATCTGTATCAGGTAGAAATGATTCTGGTGCGGCAGAACGCCGTGCCGGCGATTGTCGTTCGCGCAGCGCCGGAAGACTGGGCCGCCGGTGCCCAGCCCGTCAGTCTCAACAGCCTACGCACGCCGAACCTGAATTCTGAGGTGGAAAAGCTCACCGCCAGCAACGAATACAGCGTCCTGCTGCACAAAGCATGGCAGCAAACGCTCGGCGAAACCGCAGTCAAGGTGGCGATCAGTGACGGCAAGGAGCAGTTCGGCCAGTATCCGATCGAAGGCACCCTGAACCTGACGCTCGGGCGCTTCACCGATGTAGACGCAGACTTCTGGGTCAACCAGTTCAACAATGAAGGCCTGGTCACCGCCAGCGAACGCCTGAAACAGGAAAGCCACACCAAGAACGGCCAGTTGAACTTCCTCGACAACGGCCACCTCGGCCTGCTGATCAAGATCACGTCATTGACGGCGCCCGCTCCCCGGGAAGCCCCTGAAGTCGTCCCTGACTGATTGAACTCCCCATGTCCGCGACCCTGAGCAAACCCCTGGCACCTTCCTGGGTCAGTCGATTCAAGGAACAGAGCCTGGAGCGTGGCCGCCGCTACGCACTGGAAAACCGCGTCAGGATCGTCGAGGCTGGCGACGCTACGATCATCGCCGCATGCGAAGGCTCTGGCGGTAACGTTTACCGTCAGACCATTCGCCTGCGCGAGTCGGCCAAAGGCACCTTGCTGATGATCGATGCGACATGCTCCTGCCCGGTCCACAACAACTGCAAACATTGTGCAGCGGTGCTGCTGCAAGTGCAGGAAACACTCAACTATCCCGCCGCCGCGAAAGACGCCGAGCTGCTGGAAAAGCTTCAGGCGGTGCTGGAAAACCGAAGCCCGAAAGCCCCGCCGCAGGTGTTGGTGGACAACGTGCAGCCGGTGCCGCGCCTGTGGCTGGCCAGTATCGAGTTCAGCGCCTTCGAACCACGCAATGGTCGGATGCAGCGCTATATCCAGCACCGCGCGGCGCTGTCATTCAGTTATCTGGACGAGTACGTTTCCGGCCAGAAAAATACCGACATCCTGATTCGTCAGGAGACACAGACGCTGCGGATAAAACGTCATCCGGAAGTGGAACAGTCCTACCGCGAACAGCTACGAATCCTCGGATTCAAGATCGCCACCCGGCAAAGCAAGGCCTTGCCGGAAAGTGCCGGCGAACTGTTCGAGATGGTGAACGACAGCGCCTGGCTGACTTTCACCCTCAATGAACTGCCGAAGCTTCGCACCCAGGGCTGGGAGTTGCTGATCGACGAAGAATTCGGTTTCGACCTGACCGCCGTAGATGACTGGTACGCCACGGTTGAACAGGTTCCGGAGCGCGACTGGTTCGATCTGGAGCTGGGGATCATCGTCAACGGCGAACGCCTGAGTCTATTGCCGATCCTGCTCAACCTGATGCGTTCCCACACCGAAATCCTCAACCCGGAACGCCTGGCCCGGCGTCGCGACGACGAGTTGATTCTGGTGAACATCCCCAATCGACCAAACTCCGAGTACGGTCCGCTGCAAGTCGCCCTGCCCTTCGGCCGCCTGAAACCGGTGCTGGCGACCCTCGGCGAGTTCTACCTGCAAGAACCCGGCGAAACCACGCTGCGCCTGAGCAAGGCCGATGCCACACGACTCAATCCACTGGAAGGCTTGCCACTGCTTTGGGAAGGCGGCGAACAGATTCGCACCTTTGCCCAACGCCTGCGCGACATCAAGGACCACACCGCCACCGCGCCGGAAGGCCTGAACGCAACACTGCGCCCCTATCAGCTCGAAGGTCTGAGCTGGATGCAATCGCTGCGACAATTGGAAGTGGGCGGGATCCTCGCGGATGACATGGGTTTGGGCAAAACCCTACAAACGCTGGCGCATGTTCTGACCGAGAAAATCGCCGGTCGTCTCGATCGTCCGTGCATGGTTGTCATGCCCACCAGCCTGATTCCGAACTGGCTCGACGAAGCAGCGCATTTCACACCGCAGTTGAAAGTGCTGGCGTTGTACGGTGCCAGCCGTAAAAAGCATTTCGATCACCTGGCCGATTACGATCTGATTCTCACCACCTACGCGTTGCTGCCCAAGGATGTCGAACGCCTCGCGGCGCAGCCGTTGCACATACTGGTGCTGGATGAAGCGCAATACATCAAGAACCCGAACAGCAAGGCTGCGCAGGCCGCCCGTGAGCTGAACGCCCGCCAGCGCCTGTGCCTGAGTGGCACGCCTTTGGAAAACCACCTGGGCGAGTTGTGGTCGCTGTTTCACTTCCTGTTGCCCGGCTGGCTCGGCGATGTAAAAAGCTTCAACCGCGATTACCGCGTGCCGATTGAAAAGCGCACCAGCGAAGTACGACTTCAGCACCTCAACGGTCGGATCAAACCTTTCCTCCTGCGCCGCACCAAGGAACAGGTCGCCACCGAGCTGCCGCCGAAAACCGAAATCATCCACTGGGTCGAACTCAACGAAGCCCAGCGTGACGTTTACGAAACCATGCGCCTGGCCATGGACAAGAAAGTCCGCGATGAGATCACCCGCAAGGGTGTGGCACGCAGTCAGATCATCATTCTTGAAGCGCTGTTGAAACTGCGTCAGGTGTGCTGCGATTTGCGCCTGGTCAACGATGCGACACTGCCAACGCGCGGCAGCACATCGGGCAAGCTTGATAGCCTGATGGAAATGCTCGAAGAGCTGTTCGAGGAAGGCCGGCGGATCCTGCTGTTCTCGCAGTTCACGTCGATGCTGTCGCTGATCGAGGATGAGTTGAACAAACGCGGCGTCGCCTATGCGTTATTGACCGGGCAGACCCGCGACCGGCGCACGCCAGTGAAGGAATTCCAGAGCGGCATGCGTCAGATTTTTCTGATCAGCCTGAAGGCCGGCGGTGTCGGTCTTAACCTCACCGAAGCAGACACGGTGATTCATTACGATCCGTGGTGGAACCCGGCAACCGAAAACCAGGCCACTGACCGGGCCTATCGCATCGGTCAGGAGAAACCGGTGTTTGTGTACAAACTGATTGCACGCGGCACGGTGGAAGAGAAGATTCAGCATCTGCAGAAGGAAAAGTCCGACCTCGCGGCGGGCGTGCTGGATGGACGTCAGGCCGGAGACTGGAAACTGCAGAACGATGATATCGAGGCGTTGTTTGCGCCGTTGCCGGACAAGCTGGAAAAGCGCTGAGAATTTCGGCGACGTTTAGTCCGTCATCGCGAGCAAGCTTGCTCCTACAGCGATTGCGTCCAGTGCAAAACTTGCGAACGCTACTGAACCTGTAGGAGCTGGCTTGCCAGCGAAGCGGTATCGAGTGAAATCAGCCCTTGAGCACCCGAGCCAACGTCGACTTCACCTTGCCCATGCCGTCATGCAGCGCCTGTTCGATCTCGGCCATGGTGATCACCGCCGTCGACTTGCCCGCCGCCGGGTTCACCACCAGCGCCAGACAGGCGTAATCCAGCTCCAGTTCACGAGCCAACGCCGCTTCCGGCATCCCGGTCATGCCGACGATGTCACAGCCATCACGCTCCAGACGTGCGATTTCGGCAACCGTCTCCAGGCGCGGTCCTTGAGTGCAGGCATAGACGCCATGACTGCTGTAGCCAACGCCTTCAGCCGCCAGCGCCGCAATCAATTGCTGACGCAGTGGCTCACTGTACGGATAGCTGAAATCGATGTGCGTGACCTGTTCCAGGTCATCGGCAAAATAGGTGTGCTGGCGACCGCTGGTGTAGTCGATCAACTGATGCGGCACGCAGAAATGCCCGGTGCCCATGGCAGCGTGAATCCCACCCACGGCGTTGACCGCGAGAATGGCTTCGGCACCCGCCTGTTTCAGCGCCCAGAGGTTGGCACGGTAGTTCACCTGATGCGGTGGAAAGCGGTGCGGATGGCCGTGACGTGCCAGGAACAACACTTCCTTGCCTGCGTACTCGCCGATCTGCACATCAGCCGACGGTGCGCCGTAAGGCGTGTCCACCGCCAATGACTGACGAATGCTCAGGCCTTCGAGTTGAGTCAGGCCGGTACCACCAATAATTGCGTAAACCGTCATAACGAACAGTCCTTAATCAATCAATTGAGCTTCTTTGAGCGCGCCGACGGCCGCCAGCCAGCGCGGGTCCTGACGGTATTCGATATTGGCGAACGACTGGCCGCGCATCCGCGCGATGCGTGCAGAAGGCTTGACCTTCAAGCGTTGCGCGGCGCTCAGGGCCAATTCAGCAGCAGCGCGATCGTTGCACACCAGGCCCATGTCACAGCCGGCAGTCAACGCCGCTTCAATGCGGCTGGCGGCATCGCCGACCACCTGGGCGCCGGCCATGGACAGGTCATCGCTGAAAATCACCCCATCGAATTGCAGCTCGCCACGCAGGATGTCCTGCAACCAACGACGGGAAAAACCGGCAGGCTGGGAATCGACTTGCGGATAAATCACGTGAGCCGGCATGACGGCAGCCAGCTGCTTGCTCAATTTCGCGAATGGCACCAGGTCGTTGGCGCGGATTTCATCGAGACTACGCTCGTCGTTCGGGATCGCAACGTGGGAATCTACCTCGGCCCAGCCGTGACCGGGGAAGTGTTTTCCGGTGGCAGCCATACCGGCGGCATTCATGCCTCGGATAAATGCACCGGCCAGTTGAGCGGCGCGCTCAGGATTGCCTTCGAAAGAGCGAGTGCCAACGACGGCACTGCGCTGATAATCGAGGTCCAGCACCGGGGCGAAGCTGAGGTCCAGGCCCACGGCCAGCACTTCGGTGGCCATGATCCAGCCACATTGCTCAGCCAGGTACTCGGCATTGGGGTTATCGGCAATTGCACGCATGGCTGGCAACCGGACAAAACCTTGTCGCAGGCGCTGAACCCGCCCGCCCTCTTGATCCACGGCCAGCAGCAAGTCAGGACGAACGGCACGAATCGCCGCACTCAATTCACGCACTTGGCGCGGATGCTCAATATTGCGGGCGAAAATGATCAGGCCACCCACTTCGGGCTGGCGCAACAATTGGCGATCTTCAGCCGTCAGCCAGGTACCGGCGACGTCCACCATCAATGAGCCTTGCAGGCCAGCAGTCATAGAGATTCCTTGAAAACGATAAACCCGGCCCGCGCCAAATCGCCGCCGAGGGCAGTGCCCGGCAGATCGGCGATAGCAATGGGGAGCGGGTTCAGAACGAGAGTCGGCATGGGCGGCTAGCTTAACGGATGTCAGCTGCCGCGCCCACCCGTGCGCGGTTAAACCTTGGCGCCAACCGCGGGCGATTTGCTGCGCGGACGCAACTGAGCAGTGGCCATGGCTGCGTCAGTGACACCCGATTCGGCGCGCATGCCAGCGGCCAGGAACGGCACCATCAGACGCATGACTTGTTCAATGGATGTGTTAACACCGAAGTCGGTTTCGGCAATCGCGCGCAAGGCCTTGATACCGGACATGCTGAACGCGGCCGCACCCAGCATGAAGTGCACGCGCCAGAACAATTCGATCGGAGGAATACGCGGGGCGGCTTCGTTGACCAGCATCATGTAACGACGGAACACCTTGCCGTACATGTCTTCCAGATAACGACGCAAGTGTCCCTGGCTCTGACTGAAGGCCAGTCCCAGCAAACGCATGAAGATGGACAGGTCGTTGCCACTGCGCGGCTGAACCACCAGCGCCTGCTCGACGAGGATTTCAAGCAGCTCTTCGAGTGTCGGCTTGATTTCAGGCTTGGCCTGACGTCGCTCCAGCTCTTTATCGAGACTGATGCAGAACGGGCCAAGGAAGCGGGAGAAAACCGCCTGGATCAACGCCTTCTTCGAGCCGAAGTGATAGTTCACTGCCGCCAGATTGACACCGGCCTTGCTGGTGATCAAACGCAACGAGGTTTCAGCGAAACCTTTTTCCGCGAACAACTGCTCGGCTGCATCAAGAATGCGTTCAACGGTTTCCGACTGGGCCATGGCTACTCCGCCTGACAAACACTTGTTTGAAACATACGTTTCAGCCTGTGCCTTGTCAAGCTTGGCAGTCAGTTTCGGGAATGGTCGGTCAGACATTTAACCACACAACTGTGCAGCTTTAATCTACTGGTTGCCCGACCGTCCGGCGGTCAGCAAAAAATCGGGCATTGCCAAGAACGTTTCACTGTATATAATCCCAGTCACTGTATAAAAAGACAGAGCGATCAATATGCTAAAGCTGACGCCACGCCAAGCAGAGATTCTGGCCTTCATTAAACGATGCCTGGAAGACAACGGTTATCCGCCGACCCGCGCGGAAATCGCTCAGGAACTGGGCTTCAAGTCGCCCAACGCGGCTGAAGAACACCTCAAGGCGCTCGCCCGCAAAGGCGCGATCGAGATGACGCCCGGCGCGTCCCGCGGCATTCGCATCCCTGGCTTCGAAGCCAAAGCCGACGACTCCACCCTGCCCATCATTGGCCGAGTCGCAGCGGGCGCCCCGATTCTGGCGCAACAACACATCGAAGAGTCCTGCAACATCAATCCTGCCTTCTTCCATCCACGCGCTGATTACCTGCTGCGCGTCCATGGCATGAGCATGAAGGATGTCGGCATTTTCGATGGCGACCTGCTGGCGGTCCACACCACCCGTGAAGCCCGAAACGGCCAGATCGTGGTCGCACGGATCGGCGATGAAGTGACCGTCAAACGCTTCAAGCGTGACGGTAGCAAAGTCTGGCTGATTGCCGAAAACCCCGAGTTCGCCCCTATCGAAGTGAACCTTCAAGATCAGGAACTGGTGATCGAAGGCTTGAGCGTCGGCGTTATTCGCCGCTAACGGAGGCTCCATGCAGTTCCCACAGACACCACCACAGCAAGCCCAACTGCCACTGTTCGAGGCCTTCATGGCGCAGCCATTGGCGCCGATCCTCAAAGATGTGGTCGAGTCGCCCTGGAGCGTCGAACCGGAGGTTTTCAGCGAGCTGTCACTGCGTGGTGCAACCGGGAATTGCCTGAACCTGCTCGCACCGATTCTCAGGGAGCTGAGCCAGGACCAGGACGCACGCTGGCTGACACTGATCGCACCACCAGCCAGCCTGACTCAGGCCTGGTTGCGAGATGCAGGCCTAAACCGCGAACGCATTCTTTTGCTGCAGCCACGCGGCAGCCAGAGTGCACAGCAACTGACCTGCGAGGCATTGCGTCTGGGGCGTAGTCACACGGTTGTCAGCTGGCTCAATCCGCTGAGTGCCAGTTCACGGCAGCAGCTGATTGGCGCCGCCCGAACTGGCGATGCGCAAAGTCTGAATATTCGACTGGGTTAACGGACAAACCAGAGCGCGCCTTTAACAACGCGAGGCTTCTCCAAGGGCAGAGAAGCCGATGTGTAGCGATATCAGAAAAAACGACGGACGGGCATCAATGAAGAACCCGCGAGCCCTCTTCCTTGTCGAATTCGCCTTCAACCAGGCGACCTGCCATCTGAACACCCACGCTCAACATGGCCTTGGCGACTTCTACGTGCTGCCCTTGCAGAAACGCTTTGGCGTCCTCGGAGAAATCCAAAGTAACCAGAGAACCCTCGTCCTCGGCCCTGCGCAGCTCGATTCGGCCGTCTGGTAACTCGACAATTTCTAGAAAGGACGTTGGCATATAGGTGTGTTCTCCACGAAAGGCGGGGATTATATAGGCATCGCTCAGGCTTCGCTTGGGATCTTGACCAACTGCCACCCCGGAACTGTTTCCGTCAGCACTCGTTCAGACCTTCGCGAAAACGGATCGCCAACCCCTTCAGATTCTGACGCCAGCTCTCCAACTCCTCACGACTCAACTCTTGATCAACCTCTTCTTCGTCGAGGTTCACAGCCAGGATCAACGGCTGCGTCACATCGCCTTTAGGTTTGCGCGGCGCACGTGGCGGCTGGAAGAGTGCGGCATGGGCGGCCAGCAGTTTGGCTAGCCAGGTTTCGGGGTTATTGGCCAACTCGACCATCTCGGCCATTTCCGGAATGGCGATGGCTTCCAGGACTTCCCGAGTCAGCAACAACTCCGCACGAGGCGCGTTGGCCTGGGGCAAACGATAGAATCCGGCAATCTCGTGACACAACCCCAGCAGTGCACCGTAGAGGTGAAACAGCGCCGATTCGCGCCCAGCCTGAATTAACGCCAGGGAGTTCATTGCCCGCCCCTCTTCGGCTTTCGCGAGCGCTTCCAGCGAAAGACCGGCGAAATAAATCTTCTGATTGGTACGGGTATAGAGTTCATGGGCCATGACGGCAGCCTCCACAACGAAATAATGGCTTCACGCAGGTGGGACAGTGTCGTGGATCAGCCGATCCGACCGCAAGCACAAAACAAAAAGGCCGCATGAAAACCCGAGGGTTGTCATGCGGCCTTTTCAGTACCGCGACGCTTTACGCCTTCGCGGCTGGGCGCTTGTCTTCGACTTTCCACTTACCACCGTCGTAGAACGCTTTCCAGCCAGTCGGCTTACCGTCGACTTCGGTCTGCACGTATTGCTCCTTGGTCTTGCGGCTGTAACGGATGACCGCTGGCAGACCATCAGGATCTTTCTTCGGCGCTTCGCAGAGGAAATGGTACTTCGGATCGATCTCATCCTTGTGCGGGACGATTTCCAGCACCAGCGGTGCACGGGTTTCGCGGTTTTTCGGGAACTGGCTGGCCGCCAGGAACAGACCCGAAGCACCGTCGCGCAGGATGTAGGTGTCGTTGACCTTTTCGCATTTCAGCTCAGGCATCTTCACCGGATCCATCTTCGGCGGCGCCGCATCACCACTCTTCAAGAGTTTGCGGGTGTTCTTGCAGGTGGCATTGGTGCAACCGAAGAACTTGCCGAAACGGCCGGTCTTGAGCTGCATCTCGCTACCGCACTTGTCGCACTCAAGGCTCGGACCTTCATAGCCCTTGATGCGATAGGTGCCCTCTTCGATTTCGTAGCCATCGCAATCCGGGTTATTACCGCAGATGTGCAATTTGCGCTTTTCGTCGAGCAGGTAGGCGTCCATCGCCGTGGCGCAGATCGGGCAGCGATGCTTGCCACGCAGCACCAACGACTCCGACTCACCCTCGTCGTCCGCAGCGATTTCATCGCCCGGCACCAGGTTCACGGTGGCCTTGCAGCGCTCTTTCGGTGGCAGGCTGTAACCGGAGCAACCGAGGAACACGCCGGTCGATGCGGTACGAATCTGCATCGGACGACCGCACGTGGTGCACGGAATGTCGGTCATGACCGGCTGGTTGGCACGCATGCCGTTTTCCGGGTTTTCAGCCACTTCGAGTTTCTTCTTGAAGTCGCCGTAGAACTCGTCCAGCACGTTTTTCCAGTCGCGCTCGCCCTGGGCCACGTCATCGAGGTGTTCTTCCATGCCGGCGGTAAAGCCGTAGTCCATCAGGTTGGAGAAGCTCTCTGACAGACGCTCGGTGACGATGTCGCCCATCTTTTCCGAGTAGAAACGACGGTTATGCAGCGCAACGTAGCCACGGTCCTGGATGGTCGAAATGATTGCCGCGTAGGTCGAAGGACGACCGATGCCGCGTTTTTCCATTTCTTTTACCAGGCTGGCTTCCGAGTAGCGCGCCGGCGGCTTGGTGAAGTGCTGGGTCGGATCAAGCTTGATCAGCTTCATCGCGTCGCCCTGGGCCATGTCCGGCAGTACATCGTCATCGCCCGGCTTGGCGATTTGCGGCATGACACGGGTGTAACCGTCGAACTTGAGGATGCGGCCCTTGGCACGCAGCTCGAAGTCGCCAGCACCGACAGTGACCGTGGTCGACAGGTATTGCGCCGGCAGCATCTGGCAAGCGAGGAACTGGCGCCAGATCAGCTCGTAGAGACGCTCAGCGTCACGCTCCATGCCCGACAGTTTGCTTGGCTCGGTGTTGGCATCAGAAGGACGAATCGCTTCGTGAGCCTCCTGTGCGCCTTCCTTGCTGCTGTAGACGTTCGGGTTTTCCGGCAGGTACTTCTTGCCGAATTCGCCTTCAATATACGTACGCGCCATCGTTACGGCATCGACCGAGAGGTTGGTGGAGTCGGTACGCATATACGTGATGTAGCCCGCTTCGTACAAACGCTGGGCCATCATCATGGTTTTCTTCACACCGAAGCCCAGGCGGTTACTCGCGGCCTGCTGCAGGGTGGATGTGATGAACGGTGCCGACGGCTTGCTGCTGGTCGGTTTGTCTTCACGCTTGACGATGCTGTAGCTGGAAGCCTTGAGCTTCTCCAGCGCAGCCATGGCCTGGGTTTCGTTGAGCGGCTTGAAGGCTTCGCCCTTTTCGCGAGCCACATCGAAACGCACGGTCGCGCCTTTGGCGGTACCGAGGTCGGCGTGGACTTCCCAGTACTCTTCCGGGATGAACGCGCGAATTTCACGCTCACGCTCGACCACCAGCTTCACGGCAACCGATTGCACACGACCGGCGGACAGACCACGAGCGATCTTGGCCCACAGCAGCGGCGAAACCATGTAACCCACTACGCGGTCGAGAAAACGACGCGCCTGCTGGGCGTTGACACGATCGATGTCCAGCTCGCCTGGTTTCGAGAAGGCTTCTTGAATCGCCTTCTTGGTAATTTCGTTGAACACCACGCGCTTGTAGCGAGTGTCATCACCACCGATGGCTTCGCGCAGGTGCCAGGCAATGGCTTCCCCCTCGCGATCCAAGTCGGTTGCGAGATAGATGGTGTCAGCATCTTTGGCGAGCCGGCGCAGCTCTTCGATGACTTTTTCCTTGCCTGGGAGGATCTCGTACTTGGCTTTCCAGCCATGATCCGGATCGACACCCATGCGAGCGACCAGCTGCTTGCGCGCTTTCTCTTTCGGCGAGAGCACCGGACCTTCGCCCGCGGCAGCCTTGCCGCGCTTGGCGGCTGGCTCTTTGCTGGCGCTAGCCGAACCGCTGGTGGGCAGGTCTCGGATATGGCCGATACTCGACTTCACCACGTATTCGTTACCCAAATACTTGTTGATGGTCTTGGCCTTAGCCGGGGATTCCACAATGACCAGCGATTTGCCCATGGATCAGAAAATTCCTGAATTCGAGAAGTGAAAGGCGATTGGCGCCTGACGCGGCACCGCTATATATAGTGGCAACAAGGTGAGGTCAAGCGCAGGGTTTTGCGCGCACTCAGCTTATGGCTTGTTAAAAAGGCTTTCTTCGGCCTGCACCAACGCAAAGCGTGGCACCTGTTCGCCGTCAACTTCGACAGACTCCAGGAACATGCTCAAGGGACGCACCCAAAAGCCGTAATCGCCATACAGGGCTTGGTAGAAGACCACTTCTTCTTCGGTTTCCGAATGCCGCGCAATGCTGAAAACGCGGTACTGCGGACCTTTGTAATGTTGGTAGAGCCCAGGTTGTATCGGCATGGTTTGGCCCTCACTCAAATTTTTTCAAAAAAAAAACAAAAATAAATCCGGAAAAACAAAAAACCGGGGCACTTGGCCCCGGCTTCCATCAACGAAACGATTAAACGCGTTCGAAGACGGTGGAGATGCCTTGGCCGAGACCAATGCACATGGTGGCTACCCCGAAGGTGCCGCCATTTTGCTTCATCACATTGAGCAAAGTGCCGGAGATACGCGCACCGGAGCAACCGAACGGGTGGCCCAGGGCGATCGCGCCGCCGTGCAGGTTAACCTTCTCGTTCATCTTGTCGAGCACTTTCAGATCTTTCAGCACTGGCAGGGCCTGTGCGGCGAAAGCTTCGTTAAGCTCAAAGAAGTCGATGTCGGAGATGCCGAGACCCGCGCGCTTCAGTGCTTTTTGTGTGGCCGGTACTGGACCATAGCCCATGATCGCCGGATCCACACCTGCCACTGCCATCGAACGAATCACCGCCAAAGGCTGAATGCCCAGGTCTTGTGCACGCTGCGCCGACATCACGATCATGCACGAAGCACCATCGGTGATCTGCGACGAAGTACCCGCTGTCACGGTGCCGCCCTTTGGATTGAATGCCGGCTTCAGAGCCGCCAGGCTTTCCAGGGTGGTTTCCGGACGAATGGTTTCGTCGTAGTCGAAGGTTTTCAGGAAACCGTTCTCGTCGTAGCCCTGCATCGGGATGATTTCGTCTTTGAACTTGCCTTCCAGGGTCGCCTTGTGGGCGAGTTGGTGGGAGCGCACGCCGAAAGCGTCCTGTTGTTCGCGAGTGATGCCGTGCATTTTGCCCAGCATTTCAGCGGTCAGGCCCATCATGCCCGAGGCTTTCGCCGCGTACAGGGACATGTGCGGGTTCGGATCGACACCGTGCATCATGCTCACGTGGCCCATGTGCTCGACGCCGCCGACAACGAACACGTCACCGTTGCCGGTCATGATCGCTTGCGCAGCGGTGTGCAGTGCGCTCATGGACGAGCCACACAGACGGCTGACGGTCTGGCCGGCCGAGGTGTGCGGGATCTGGGTCATCAGCGACGCCATGCGCGCGATGTTCCAGCCCTGCTCCAGGGTCTGGTTAACGCAGCCCCAGATCACGTCTTCGACTTCGCTCGGGTCAACCTTGACGTTGCGTTCCAGCAATTTGCTGATCAGGTGCGCCGACATGTCTTCGGCGCGGGTGTTGCGGTGCATGCCGCCCTTGGAGCGGCCCATCGGAGTACGACCGAAGTCGACAATCACGACGTCTCTAGGATTCAAGCTCATAAGTTCACTCTCACTCTAGTTGGGGGCGCTTAACCGAAGAAGCTCTGGCCGTTTTTGGCCATTTCGCGCAGCTTCGCGGTCGGGTGGTACAGCGCGCCCAAATCAGCGTACTGGTCAGCCAGGGCAACGAACTCTGCAACACCGAGCGAGTCGATGTAGCGCAGCGCACCGCCACGGAATGGAGGGAAACCAATACCGTAGACCAGACCCATGTCGGCTTCGGCAGCGGTTTCGACAATGCCGTCTTCCAGGCAACGCACGGTTTCCAGGCACAGCGGGATCATCATCCAGTTGATGATGTCTTCGTCGGTGACTTCGCGCTGCTCGTAAACGATCGGCTTGAGCACTTCCAGCACCGAAGGATCGGCGACTTTCTTCTGCTTGCCGCGCTTGTCGGTCTCGTAGGCGTAGAAGCCCTTGCCGTTCTTCTGGCCCAGGCGCTTGGCTTCGTAGAGCACGTCAACGGCCGAGCGACGGTCGTCCTTCATGCGATCCGGGAAGCCTTCAGCCATTACGTCACGACCGTGGTGGCCGGTGTCGATGCCGACCACGTCCATCAGGTACGCAGGGCCCATCGGCCAGCCGAATTTTTCCATGATCTTGTCGATGCGGACGAAGTCCACACCGGCGCTGACCAGCTTGGCGAAACCGCCGAAGTACGGGAACAGAACGCGGTTGACCAGGAAGCCCGGGCAGTCGTTGACGACGATCGGGTTCTTGCCCATTTTCTTGGCGTATGCAACGGTGGTGGCAACCGCCAGTTCGCTGGACTTCTCGCCACGGATCACTTCAACCAGCGGCATCATGTGCACCGGGTTGAAGAAGTGCATGCCGACGAAGTTTTCCGGACGCTTGAGAGCCTTGGCCAGCAAGGTGATGGAAATGGTCGAGGTGTTGGACGCGAGGATGGTGTCCTCTTTGACCTTGTCTTCGACTTCGGCCAGCACAGCTTGCTTGACCTTAGGGTTCTCGACGACCGCTTCAACCACCAGGTCCACGTGACCGAAATCGCCGTAGGACAAGGTAGGACGAATGCCGTTGAGCACTTCTGCCATTTTCGCAGCCGTCATGCGGCCCTTTTCAACGCGGCCAACCAGCAGTTTGGCGGCTTCGGCCAGACCCTGCTCGATACCGTGCTCGTTGATGTCCTTCATCAGGATCGGCGTGCCTTTGGAAGCCGACTGATAGGCGATACCGCCACCCATGATGCCAGCGCCCAATACGGCAGCCTGCTTCACGTCCTTGGCGATTTCGTCGTAGGCCTTGGCCTTTTTCTTCAGCTCCTGATCGTTCAGGAACAGACCGACCAGGCTCTGCGCGGCAGAGGTCTTGGCCAGTTTCACGAAACCGGCAGCTTCGATTTCCAGTGCCTTGTCGCGACCGAAGTTCGCGGCTTTCTGGATGGTCTTGATCGCTTCAACCGGCGCCGGGTAGTTCGGGCCGGCCTGACCAGCGACGAAACCTTTGGCAGTTTCGAAAGCCATCATTTGTTCGATGGCGTTCAGCTTGAGCTTTTCCAGCTTAGGCTGACGCTTGGCCTTGTAGTCGAACTCGCCGGAGATGGCGCGCTTGACCAGTTCCAGTGCAGCTTCTTGCAGCTTCTCAGGCGCCACGACCGCATCGACAGCGCCGACTTTCAGCGCGTCTTCAGCACGGTTTTCCTTGCCGGCGGCAATCCATTCGATGGCATTGTCGGCACCGATCAGGCGCGGCAGACGCACGGTACCGCCGAAGCCCGGGTAGATGCCCAGCTTGACTTCCGGCAGACCGATCTTGGCCAGGGTGGACATGACGCGGTAATCCGCGGCCAGGCACATTTCCAGACCGCCACCCAACGCGATGCCATTGATGGCAGCAACGGTCGGAACGTTGAGGTCTTCGAAATCGCTGAAAATCTTGTTGGCTTCGAGGTTGCCAGCAACAAGCTCTGCATCCGGCAGCTTGAAGTTGTCGACAAATTCGGTGATGTCGGCGCCGACGATGAACACGTCCTTGCCACTGCTGACGATCACGCCCTTGATCGAAGCATCTGCCTTGATGGTGTCCACGGCCTGACGCAGTTCGTTCAGGGTTAGACGGTTGAACTTGTTGACGGACTCACCCTTGAGGTCGAACTTCAGTTCGACAATGCCACTTTCAAGAGCCTTAACCGTGATGGCTTTACCTTCGTAAATCATCAACTGATCTCCACGATATGGAAGCTGAACAGTACACGTCGGACATAGGTAAACGGCTTGGCAGGGACGTTAAACGTCGATGCTACGCCCATTTACCCGACACACCCGCCAACGCGATAGTCGGGATTCTGTAGGAGCGGTCTGAAATACAAACGCTCAATTCATACGCCCGTTTGATTTGGGTACGTCACCTTCACGGAATTTCCGACAATTGTCAATCGCCCAAAACACGGGACGAAACACGACTTTCCAGTCATTTCCGTACTGCGAAGACCTTAAACACGCATGAGCATGCGAAATCATTCATAGGATCAATCATTAGAAAAGTCGCCCTAATTCCCTGCAGCCTGTGTTTAACAAGCTATGCTGGGGAACCAAAGGAAAAATGTGAACGCTGTTGGCGAATGCCCAGCGCAAGATCAGCCCACACCGTTTTACCGGCCTGCCTGGCCAATCCAGCCCGATGATTTTGTCGGGCTTTTTATTGCCTGATGATTTTTTACTGCTTACCCCTACAAGGAGCTGCCGCAGGCTGCTCCTACAGGTCAGGCTAGTGCTTTTAGGGTGGCGTCGATTTGTTGCAAAACCTCGGCTTCGCCCTTCTCGCCCCAATACAGGGCAATCATTTGTTTGTCCGCCTCGACTTTGTAGACATTGCCTGGCAATTTTTCGAAATGATTGAGCAGCGCCTGATCTTCACAGACTTCCTGCCACTGATTGACCCACACACCCGGTGATTTTTGCCAGTAGATCCAGCAAGCTGGCTGACGGCCACGACGCGGCCGATGGTACTGGGCGCAAGGGCTCGGCGGCTCCTGACTGAGCCAGTGCGGCCAGTCCTGGGGCGCCAATTGCATGGCCAGACCAATGCGCCTGGCCTCCATGCGCAGGGCGATACGCCCGCTCTGTACCCGCGACGGACGCAACCATGCCAGCGGACTTAGCACCACCAACAGGATTGACACCACTATCCAGACCGTCATATCTGTACTCCCGATTCTTGATGAGCGCATTCAGTCACTTTGAATCCAATGCGCTTGAAACCAGCCATACTTACCCATATTGCAATCCTCAGGAGGAGCACCTCATGCCCTACAACCATATTCTGGTCGCTGTAGATCTGACCGAAGAGTGCGACCCTGTGATTCACCGCGCTCGCGAACTGTCGGTGAGCAACGGTGCAACGTTGTCGCTGGTGCACATTGTCGAGCCCATGGCCATGGCCTTTGGTGGCGACGTGCCGATGGATCTGTCGCAACTGCAACAACAACAGTTCGATCAGGCCAAGGAGCGCCTTGACCGGTTAATCCTGAAGTACCCGGAGCTGTCCAGGGAGTACAGCCACCTGACCTACGGCCAGCCGCGCCAGGAGATTCACCATCTGGCCAAGGAACAGACCTGCGACCTGATCGTGGTGGGCAGCCATGGTCGCCACGGCCTTGCACTTCTGCTGGGCTCAACGGCCAATGACGTGCTGCATGGCGCGCCTTGCGATGTGCTGGCGGTACGCCTGCAAAACAAATCCTGACAATCGATCCTGTAGGAGCCGGCTTGCTGGCGATATAGGCGCCGCGGTTCAGCATGTGAACCGAGTCATCGCCTATCGCCAGCAAGCCGGCCCCTACAGTAGGTTGTGTTGCCAATGAAAAGCCCGGCCCTCATCACTGAGCGCCGGGCTTTTTTTTGTTACCGAATCAATCAGGCATCCAGCTCGGCCCAACGCTCGACCATTACCTCGAGCTCAGCCTGCAACTGCGCCAACTGAGCAATCACTGCCGCGGTTTCGGCCGCAGGGCGCAGGTAGAAACCCGCATCCGCCATTTGCGCTTCGACCGCAGCGATCTGTTGCTCCATCGCTTCGATCTCGCCCGGCAATGCTTCCAGCTCACGCTGCAACTTGTAGCTGAGCTTTTTCTTTGCAACCGGTGCTTCGACGGCTTCCGGCGCAGGCTCTGCCTTCACTACCGCAGAGTTCAAGTCGGCCTTGCCGGACTTGCTCTCGGTCACGCCCAGCAGACGCGGCGAACCGCCCTGACGCAGCCAGTCCTGATAGCCACCGACGTATTCGCGAACCTTGCCTTCACCTTCGAAGACCAGCGTGCTGGTGACCACGTTGTCGAGGAATGCCCGGTCGTGGCTGACCATCAGTACGGTGCCGTTGAAGGTCAGCAAGACCTCTTCGAGCAATTCCAGGGTTTCGACGTCGAGGTCGTTGGTCGGTTCGTCGAGGACCAGCAGGTTCGCCGGCTTGCTGAACAGTTTGGCCAGCAACAGACGGGCACGCTCACCACCGGACAGCGCCTTGACCGGCGTGCGGGCACGCTGCGGGCTGAACAGGAAGTCGCCGAGGTAGCTCAGCACGTGACGGCTCTGGCCGTCGATGTCGATGAAGTCGCGACCTTCGGCGACGTTGTCGATCACGGTCTTTTCCAGGTCCAGCTGATGGCGCAACTGGTCGAAGTAGGCAACGTCGATCCTGGTGCCCTCTTCCACCTTGCCGCTGGTCGGTTGCAGGCCGCTGAGCATCAGCTTCAGCAACGTGGTCTTGCCGGTACCGTTGGCGCCCAGCAGACCGATGCGGTCGCCGCGCTGCAACACCATCGAGAAATCCTTGATCAGGAACGGGCCGCCCGGGTGAGCGAAGCTCACGTTCTCGAGCACCATCACCTGCTTGCCGGACTTGTCAGCGGTATCCAGCTGGATGTTGGCCTTGCCGGTGCGCTCACGACGCTCGCTGCGTTCGACACGCAGGGCTTTCAGGGCACGGACACGACCTTCGTTACGGGTACGGCGGGCCTTGATGCCCTGGCGAATCCACACTTCTTCCTGGGCCAGACGCTTGTCGAACAGCGCGTTGGCCGTGGCTTCAGCAGCAAGTTCAGCTTCTTTATGCACGAGGAAACTGGCGTAGTCGCCGTTCCAGTCGATCAGGCCGCCGCGATCCAGTTCGAGGATGCGGGTCGCGAGGTTTTGCAGGAACGAACGGTCGTGCGTGATGAACAGCACGGCGCCCTGGAAATCCTTCAGCGCTTCTTCGAGCCAGGCGATGGCACCGATGTCCAGGTGGTTGGTCGGCTCGTCGAGCAGCAGCAGGTCCGGCTCGGAAACCAGGGCCTGAGCCAGCAGGACGCGGCGACGCCAGCCGCCGGACAATTCGGCGAGAGTCTTGTCGGCCGGCAGTTGCAGGCGGCTCAACGTGCTGTCGACCAGCGTTTGCAAGCGCCAGCCATCACGGGCTTCGAGGTCGTGCTGGACGTGCATCAACTTGTCCAGATCGGCATCGGTGACGATGTTCTGGCTCAGGTGGTGATATTCGGCGAGCAGCGCGCCGACGCCGTCCAGGCCTTCGGCCACCACGTCGAACACTGTCCGCTCGTCGGCCACCGGCAATTCTTGCGGCAATTCGCCAATCTTGAGGCCGGGTGCACGCCAAACGGAGCCGTCATCCGGCTTCTGGTCGCCCTTGACGAGCTTCATCATGCTGGACTTGCCAGTGCCGTTGCGGCCGATGATGCACACCCGCTCTCCACGGGCGATCTGCCAGGACACCTTGTCCAACAACGGCATAGCGCCGAAAGCAAGGGACACATCGCTGAATTTGAGCAGGGTCATGAGCTTCTCCAAAAACCGGGCGCGCATTCTACCTGACTTGAGGCTTCAGAAGGCCGGCTATTTCACTCTCGTAGCACTCTGAATGACAAATGTTGCGAACTGATGCAGACAGACCCGCAAAGCTTTCGCCGGCTGCTGGCAAAAGGCTAAGCTACAGATAATTCAGTGCGGGCCCGACCCGCACTTGTCATGTTTTCTCTGCCTGGACGTCTCATGCGCAGTCGCCTTTTCAATCTATTGTCCTGTTTTTTACTCACAGCCACTGCGATTCAATCCGCCCAGGCGGTGGACCTGTCCACCCAACGCCAGTATTACGATGAAGCCAAGCGTGCCTTGGCCAAGGGTGATACCGGGCCGTACTTCCGGTACAGCCAGGCGCTCGCCGATTATCCGCTGGAACCCTATCTGGCCTACGACGAACTGACCGCACGCCTGAAAACCGCAAGCAACGCCGAAATCGAGAAGTTCCTTGCCGAGCATGGCGACCTGCCACAAGCGAACTGGATGAAACTGCGCTGGTTACGCTGGCTGGCCGACCGCGGCGACTGGGCGACCTTCGTCAAGTACTACGATCCGAAAATGAATTTCACCGAACTGGATTGCCTGAACGCGCAATACCAGATCAGCCACAATCTCAAATCCGAAGGTTACGCCAACGCCAACAAGCTCTGGCTGACGGGCAAATCCCAGCCGGAAGCCTGTGACTCGCTGTTCAGCATGTGGGCCGCCGAGGGGCAACTGACCGAGCAAAAACGCTGGGAACGCGTCAAGCTTGCCGCCCAGGCGCGCAACTATCCGCTGGCCAACAGCCTGGTCAACGGCCTCTCCACCCTCACCCCACGCGGTCGCTTGCTGATCGACGTGGCGCAGAAACCGGAACTGCTCAACCAGCCATCGCGATTCACGCCAGCCGATGAAGCCATGGCCGACGTGGTCAGCCTCGGCCTGCGTCGCCTGGCCCGTCAGGACCCGGACAAGGCGATGAACCTGCTCGACGGGTACGCCAGCAGCATGCATTTCTCTCGGGATGAAAAAGTCGCGATCGCCCGTGAAATAGGGTTGACCCTCGCCAAACGTTTCGACGGTCGCGCCCTGAACGTCATGACCAAGTACGACCCGGAACTGCGCGACAACACCGTGTCCGAATGGCGCTTGCGTCTGCTTCTGCGCCTGGCGCATTGGGACGATGCCTATCAATTGACCCGCCGCGTGCCACAAGAACTGGCCACTACCAATCGCTGGCGCTACTGGCAGGCCCGCAGCCTGGAACTGGCGCAACCGCAGAACCCGGAAGCCCAGACCCTCTATCGGGCCGTGGCTCGCGAGCGTGACTTCTATGGCTTCCTCGCTGCGGATCGCTCGCAGTCCCCGTACTCGCTGAACAACAAACCGCTGGTGATGAGCCAGGCACTGATCAACAAAGTGCGTAATACCCCCGGTATACGTCGCGCCCTGGAGTTCCACGCTCGCGGGCAAGTCGTCGACGGTCGCCGCGAGTGGTACCACGTCAGCCGCCACTTCAGCCGTGATGAGATGGTTGCCCAGGCGAAACTGGCTTACGACCTGAAATGGTATTTCCCGGCCATTCGCACCATCAGCCAGGCGCAATACTGGGACGATCTGGATATCCGTTTCCCGATGGCCCACCGCAACACGCTGGTGCGTGAAGCGAAGAGTCGCGGCCTGCATCCGAGCTGGGCGTTCGCCATCACTCGCCAGGAAAGCGCCTTCATGGAAGATGCCCGCTCCGGGGTCGGCGCCTCGGGCCTGATGCAACTGATGCCCGCCACCGCCAAGGAAACCGCCCGCAAGTTCAGCATTCCCTACAGCTCGCCACAGCAACTGTTCAACCCGGACAAGAACATCCAGCTCGGCGCCGCGTACCTGAGCCAGGTGCACAGCCAGTTCAACGGCAACCGCGTCCTCGCCTCCGCCGCCTACAACGCCGGCCCGGGCCGCGTGCGCCAATGGCTGCGCGGGGCCGATCACTTGAGTTTCGACGTGTGGGTGGAAAGCATCCCGTTCGACGAAACCCGTCAGTACGTGCAAAACGTGCTGTCGTATTCGGTGATCTATGGTGAGAAGCTCAACTTGCCGCAACCGATCGTGGATTGGCACGAGCGGTATTTTGATGATCAATAATCGGTAATGCCGGTTACAAAAAATGCCCACATCAATCGATGTGGGCATTTTTTATTGGATGGCAATGAAGTGAAGATCAAAAGATCGCAGCCTCGTTTCTCTCGACAGCTCCTACAGGTGGAGATCCAATTCTGTCTTATCGTTGTTGAACTGCAACGCCGCCAACCGCGCATACAGCGCATTACTGGCGATGAGCTCCTGATGCGTGCCCACCGCCACCAGTTTTCCTTGATCCATCACTGCAATGCGGTCGGCGTTTTTTACCGTGGCCAGGCGATGGGCGATGACCAGGGTGGTGCGGTTTTTCATCAGGCTTGGCAAGGCTTGCTGGATCAGGTGTTCGCTCTGGGCATCGAGGGCGCTGGTGGCTTCATCGAGCAACAGAATGGGTGCATCGACCAACAGCGCCCGTGCGATGGCGAGTCGTTGGCGCTGGCCGCCGGACAAACCGAGCCCGCCATCACCCAGGTGGGTCTGATAACCGTTGGGCATGGCCTCGATAAAGTCGTGCGCATAGGCAATTTTTGCCGCGTTCTGAACCTCGGCCAAGGTTGCCGACGGGTTGCCGTAGCGGATGTTCTCTTCGATGCTGCCGAAAAACAGCGCCGGGGTTTGCGAGACCAAGGCGAAACAACGACGCAAGTCCAATGGATCAAGCTGTGTGAGGGGCACGCCATCGAGCAAAATACGCCCGTGAGCCGGGTCGTAAAAACGCAGCAGCAGGTCATACACCGTCGATTTGCCGGCACCGGACGGCCCGACCAAAGCAAGGGTTTCACCGGCGTTGATCGTCAGACTCAAGCCATCGACGGCATAACTTTCGGGTCGCGACGGGTAGGAAAAACGCACATCCTGCAGGATCAAGTCGCCCTTCACGCGCTCGGGCAAGCTCACCAGATCGGTCGCTGGTGGCTGGATGATGTTTTCCGAGCGCAGCAACTCGGCAATCCGCTCCGCCGCCCCGGCCGCGCGCTGTAACTCGCCGATCACTTCACTCAAGGTACCGAACGCGCTGCCGACGATCAGGCTGTAAAAGACAAACGCCGCCAGCTCACCCGCCGAAATTCGCCCGGCAATGACATCCATGCCACCCACCCAGAGCATCACCCCGACCGCGCCCAGTACCAACACAATCACCAGGGTGATCAGCCAGGCCCGCTGAAAAATGCGTTTACGTGCCGTGTCGAATGCCTCTTCCACAGTCACGGCGAAACGACGTTCGTCCTGAGCCTGATGGTTATAGGCCTGTACGGTTTTGATCTGACCGAGGGTTTCGGAAACATAGCTGCCGATGTCGGCAATCCGATCCTGACTCAGTCGCGACAGATTGCGCACGCGGCGACCGAAAATCAGGATCGGCGCGATCACCAATGGCAAGGTCACCACCACGATACTGGTGAGTTTGGGGTTGGTGATAAACAGCAGAACGATCCCGCCGATGACCATCAACAGATTGCGCAAAAACAGCGACAGTGAAGAACCGATGACCGATTGCAGCAGCGTGGTATCGGCGGTCAATCGTGACTGGATCTCGGAGCTGCGGTTGTCTTCGTAGAACCCCGGATGCAGGTAAATCAGATGGTTGAACACCTGCCGACGAATGTCGGCGACACAGCGCTCGCCGATCCACGACACCAGGTAAAAACGCGCAAACGTGCCGACCGCCAGCCCCATCACCAAGAGCATGAACAAACCGATGGACTGGTTGAGCAGATGTGGTGACTGGGTCATGAACCCTTGATCCACCAACAATCGAATGCCCTGCCCCATGGACAGGGTGATGCCCGCGGTCACGATCAATGCGAGCAACGCACCGAACGCGTGCCATCGATACGGCACGATGAAACGACTGGCCAGGCGAATTGCACGGCGGTGACGGGCAGAGAGCATCGCAATCATCCAGAACATTGAGTCAAGGGTTTCAGCCTACACCGCGCCATTGAAAGCGCTGCGTAAATCACAATGAGTGAGGTTAATTATGTCGACAGCGACTAGAGCCTAGATGCTATTGGTCTAAAGTTCGGGTAGCCATCCGAGGGCATTTCTGGTGGACTGGCTCTACCGTCCGGAAGATCGTCGCAGGTTGTCACAGCCCGGTCACCTGGCGGTTCTACAGTCACTAAACAACCTGATGAGGAGACAGGCCATGTCCTTGCAAAACAGCAGCGATGACAAGATTCAAGTGATCCGCACGCAGCCAGACCAGTCCCTGGGTTGCTCGATTATTGATGAAAATGGCCGCGAAGTACCGATCACTGAAGAAATGATCCAGCAAGCATGCAGCGAACTGGAAAAGCGATTGGTCAAGCCTGCCGAACAACAGTGATATAGCCACCGTCTTCTTGGCCCGGCCCTAGTTGGCCGGGTTTTTTATGTCTTTTACTCAGGACTGTGGCGCCCTTCGCAAGCCTGCTCGCGAAGGGCGCCACCACGGTCGATCAGATTGCCGTTGCCCCCAACGCCGCCACAATCCGCTGCAACACCGGCGCATCCCCTTCGATCCGCACCTGTAATCCATCGATCTCACGGCGCGACGGATAATTCTTGCGCAGCCTATCGAACGCCGCACGCTGCTCGGTGACACTGCCTACAAGGCTGCGGCGGAAATCTGCATCGTCGCGGCGCGGGTCGTACACGCCACGGCACAGCATCGCCAACGTCCAGGCCGGATCGCTTTGTGCATTCAAGGTCACGTGTGACAACCACGGTGCCGGCAGCAAATCACTCAAGCTGACCTGGGCCGGTTGCCCGAGGAAGTCGCAATACGCCTGGTAGATCTGCGCCGTGCCACGTTGCTTGCCATCGAGGCTGTAACCGGCAATGTGCGGCGTCGCCAGCACACACAGTTCGGCCAGCGCGACATCGACCTCGGGCTCGCCTTCCCAGACATCGAGCACCGCTTGCAGGTCTTCGCGCTCCAGCAACACATCGCGCAAGGCGGAGTTGTGCACCACCGGACCGCGACTGGCGTTGATCAGCCATGCACCCTGGCGGAGTCGCTTCAAACGTTCTTCATCGAACAGATGCCAGGTCGATTGCGAGCCTTGCTTGGTCAATGGCGTATGCAGGCTGATCACATCGCATTCGGCGACGATCTGTTCCAGGCTGACAAAATCGCCGCCTTCCGCAGCTTGCCGAGGCGGGTCGCAGACCAGCACTTTCCAGCCAAGACCTAGCAGGACCTTGACCAGTCGCCCGCCCACCTCACCGGCGCCGACCACGCCATAAGTACGCTGGGTCAGGTCGACGCCTTCGATTTCGGCCAGGGTCAGCAGGCTGCCGAGCACGTAGTCAACCACACCGCGGGCATTGCACCCCGGGGCGCTGGACCACGTGATGCCGGCCTGATCAAAGTACTTCAGATCCAGATGATCGGTGCCAATGGTGCATGTGCCGACAAAACGCACCTTGCTGCCTTCCAGTAACGCGCGGTTGACGTTGGTCACCGAACGCACCAGCAGCACATCGGCCTGCTCGACGGTAGCGCGGTCGATCGAACGCCCCGGCACTCGGCGGATTTCACCGAAACCTTCAAAAAACGCATCGAGCAGGGGGATATTTTCGTCGGCAACAATCAGCATGGCAGGCTCCTTTGGCGGACCGGCAGTGTAGGCGTAGATGGCCATACTGAGCCAGTGAGCATTGCACATCCCTCGCCACAGAAACCGGGTTTACAAATCCGCAACACAGGTCTTTTCCTGACCGCCGCGTCAACGCGTAGAATGCGCGCCTGTGCATCAACACTTTTTGGACGTTTCGCCATTGAATCCTGCAACTCAAAACACCATCACCCTTGATACCCCGCGCACGACGCCCGTACGCATGGAGCTCAAAGGCCTGCTCAACCTGGCTCTGCCGATCATGATTGCGCAACTGGCCACCACGGCCATGGGCTTCGTCGATGCCGTGATGGCCGGCCGCGTCAGCCCGCGGGACCTTGCTTCGGTGGCGCTGGGCAACTCGATCTGGATTCCGGTCTACCTGTTGATGTCTGGCGTTCTGCTGGCCACTACACCCAAGGTCGCGCAACGCTTTGGCGCCGGTCACCTTGACGAGATCGGCCCACTGGTGCGCCAGGCATTGTGGCTCGCCCTGTGTGTCGGTTTGATCGGCAGCGGCCTGCTGCTCGCCGCCGAACCGATCCTGCACTGGATGAAAGTCGATCCGCAGTTGATCGAACCGAGCATGGGTTACCTGCACGGGATCGCCTTTGGCTTGCCGGGCATGGCGTTCTATTACGTATTGCGCTGCTACAGCGATGGCATGGGTCGAACCCGCCCGAGCATGGTCATTGGCTTGTGCGGGCTATTGCTGAACATCCCGCTGAACTACACCTTGATCTATGGCCATTTCGGTGCACCGGCCCTGGGTGGCGTCGGGTGCGGCTGGGCCAGTGGCATCGTGATGTGGTTCATGGCGTTGAGCATGGCGGCTTGGACCTTCTGGGCTCCTTTTTATGCACGCACGCGTGTGCTGGTGCGCTTCGACCGTCCGAAGTGGGCCGTGATCAAGCGCTTGATCAGCATTGGCCTGCCGATCGGTATTGCAGTCTTCGCCGAGTCCAGCATCTTCGCGGTCATCGCCCTGCTGATCGGCAGCCTCGGCTCGACCGTGGTGGCCGGGCATCAAATTGCCCTGAACATCAGCTCGCTGCTGTTCATGATTCCTTACTCGCTGGGCATGGCGGTGACCGTGCGGGTCGGTCAGGCACTGGGGGCCGGAAATCCGTATCAGGCGCGCTTCGCAGCGAAAGTCGGGCTCGGCGCGGCACTGGTGTTCGCGGCCTTCTCGGCGGCCCTGATTCTGCTCCTGCGCGAACAAATCGCCTCGATCTACACGCCTGACAGGGCCGTGATCCAGATTGCGTCGATGTTGATTGTATATGCCGCGCTGTACCAGTTTTCCGATGCCATCCAGGTGATTTGCGCGGGCGCGCTACGTGGCTATCAGGACACTCGGGTAACGATGATCCTGACACTGTTCGCGTATTGGGGCATCGGCCTGCCAGTCGGCTACGTGCTGGGGCTGACCGATTTGTTCGGTCCGGCGAGTGGCCCGAACGGGCTGTGGGAAGGGTTGATTGCCGGCCTGAGTTGCGCGGCGCTGATGCTGTCGATTCGACTGACGCGCAGTGCACGCAAACGAATTCGACTTAGCCACTCGGCGGGGTGATCGCACAGACAAAAAGACCTGCTTTCGCAGGTCTTTTTTTGTTTGCGTCAAACGGACTTCTTGCGGATCCAGTACAGATAGGTGCCCGCCTCTTCGTGCTGCCCCACCAGTTCATGGTCGAGAAACACGCAGAACTTGGGAATGTCGCGACGGGTCGACGGGTCAGTGGCGATTACCTTGAGCAGACCGCCAGGCACCAGGTCACGGATGTGCTGGTGCAGCATCATCACCGGTTCCGGGCAGTTGAGACCGGTGGCATCGAGGGTGCCGTCTACCGGCGTATCAAGCATTTCACTCATGATTCACTCCTGAAACTGGCCGACATTGTCGCGCATTGCCGGGTACTCGGTCATCTCTGGCGTAACGCCAGCTTTTGTGGGAGCCGGCTTGCCAGCGAAGGCGTACTGTCAGGCACCACGCTGTCAAATGTGCCGCCTTCGCCAGCAAGCCGGCTCCTACAGATCATTCATCGTCCGTCGACTCATCGTTGAACGGAACTTCACCTTCTTCTGTAGGAGCTGGCTTGCCAGCGAAGGCGTTCTGTCAGGCACCGCCCTGTCAAATGTGCCGCCGCCTTCGCCAGCAAGCCGGCTCCTACAGGTTATGCATTGTCCGTCGACTCATCGTTGAACGGAACTTCACCTTCTTCTGTAGGAGCTGGCTTGCCAGCGAAGGCGTACTGTCAGGTACGCCCTGCCAAATGTGCCGCCGCCTTCGCCAGCAAGCCGGCTCCTACAGGTTATGCATTGTCCGTCGACTCATCGTTCAGCGGGATTTCGGTTTCTTCACATCCAGCCGGCGCAGGTGACAGGTCACTTCTTCGCGGTCGTGGTACAGCTGCTTGCAACCGATCTCGACCCGAATGCCCCGCGCCTTGAAGCCGTCGGCAATCCGCTCCAGCAAGCGTTTGACCTCGGCATAGCGCTGCTTCATCGGCAGCTTGAGGTTGACCACCGCTTCGCGGCAATGCCCGTCGCCGATCCACTCTTCGAGCATGGCGGCGTTGCGCGCCGGTTTCTCGACGATGTCGCAGACCATCCAGTCCACCGGCTGCTTGGGCTTGAAGGTGAAACCGTCGGCCATCAAGTGCTGTACAAGGCCGGTGTCCATCAGGCTTTCGGCCATCGGACCGTTATCAATGGCAGTGACCAGCATGCCGCGGTTGACCAATTGCCAGGTCCAGCCACCCGGCGCAGCACCGAGGTCGACGCCCGTCATGTCACCGTGCAGGCGCTCGTCCCACTGGTCACGCGGGATGAAGTGGTGCCACGCCTCTTCCAGCTTGAGCGTCGAACGGCTCGGCGCCTCGCGAGGAAACTTCAAACGGGGAATGCCCATCGGCCACATCGCCGAGTTGTTCGACTCCGCCAGCCCCATGAACACTTCACGACCGCTTTTGAACGTCAGCAACAAACGCGGCTTGTGTGCGTCTTCCACCAGTTTGCCGGCGGCCATCAGCGCTTTGCGCAAGTGCACTTCGAATTTTTTGCAGAAGTTCGACAGCTCTTTGCCATCGTTGGTGTCGACCATCTCCAGCCACAGGCTGCCGCACAGCGGAAAGTCGGCCATGTGCGCGAGGATCACGCTGATACGGTCGGTTTCCGGCAGATCGATGAAAATTCCCCGGGCCCACTGGCGCGGGAAGATCAGATCGGCGAAACGCTGACCACGCATCAGGCGCTCGGCACCGTCTTCTTCGGTGCAGACAAATTCGGCGCAGGCGCTGGCAGTCTTGGCCTTGGCATAACCGGCCACGTTCAAACGCGCGGCGAGGTCGGAAATCTCGGAACAGACTTCACCTTCGAAGCCTGGTCGGCAATGCATAAAAAGGGTGTTCATTCTTACTCCTGGGCAATGGCGACCAATTTCAGCCACTGCGCGATGCCCAGACTTGCTCTAAAGCAAAGCCTGTCACGAAAACCCGCGCATGATAGCCGAGTTCGGAACCTTGAACTTGCCCATAGAGTCCAGTTATTAGCCAGCTACTGAAAACAGGACTAGGTTTAAGGCTCTGCCCGTCCCCTCAGTCCGTAACCGTGCGGACTCACAGGAGTGATCGTAATGCTGTCCCTCAATAGCCTGAACGCTCTGAAAGAACTGCAAGTCGACACCAAGACCTACCACTATTTCAGCCTGCCGGAAGCCGCCAAGACCCTGGGCGATCTGGACAAGTTGCCGATGTCGCTGAAGGTGCTGCTGGAAAACCTGCTGCGCTGGGAGGACGAAAAGACCGTCACCGGCGCCGACCTCAAGGCGATTGCCGCATGGCTCAAGGAGCGTCGCTCGGATCGCGAAATCCAGTACCGCCCGGCGCGGGTCCTGATGCAAGACTTCACCGGCGTGCCCGCCGTGGTCGACCTGGCCGCCATGCGCGCGGCGATGGCCAAGGCCGGTGGCGATCCGCAACGCATCAACCCGCTCTCCCCCGTCGACCTGGTGATCGACCACTCGGTGATGGTCGACAAATTTGCGACCAGCAGCGCCTTCGAGCAGAACGTCGACATCGAGATGCAACGCAACGGCGAACGCTATGCCTTTCTGCGCTGGGGCCAAAGTGCTTTCGATAACTTCAGCGTGGTGCCGCCGGGCACCGGGATCTGCCATCAGGTGAACCTGGAATACCTGGGGCGCACGGTGTGGACCAAAGATGAAGACGGTCGCACCTATGCCTTCCCCGACACCCTGGTCGGCACCGATTCCCACACCACCATGATCAACGGTCTCGGCGTCCTCGGCTGGGGTGTCGGCGGTATCGAGGCGGAAGCGGCGATGCTGGGGCAACCGGTGTCGATGCTGATACCCGAAGTGATCGGTTTCAAACTGACTGGCAAACTCAAGGAAGGCATCACCGCCACTGACCTTGTGCTGACAGTGACGCAGATGCTGCGCAAAAAAGGCGTGGTGGGGAAATTCGTAGAATTCTATGGTGACGGCCTCGCCGACCTGCCATTGGCCGACCGCGCGACCATCGCCAACATGGCCCCGGAATACGGCGCCACCTGCGGCTTCTTTCCGGTGGACGAGGTGACGCTGGACTACCTGCGCCTGTCCGGCCGCCCCGCCGAGACCGTAAAACTGGTTGAGGCGTACAGCAAGGCTCAGGGTTTGTGGCGCCTTCCGGGCCAGGAACCGGTGTTCACCGACAGCCTGGCGCTGGACATGACCAGCGTCGAAGCCTGCCTGGCAGGACCGAAACGTCCACAGGACCGCGTTTCACTGCCCAACGTTGCGCAAGCGTTCAGCGACTTCACTGACCTGCAGTTCAAGCCCACCAGCAAGGAAGAAGGCCGACTCGAAAGCGAGGGCGGTGGCGGTGTCGCCGTCGGCAACGCCGATCTGGCCGGTGAAGCGGATTACCACTACGAAGGCCAGACCTATCGCCTGAAAAACGGCGCCGTGGTCATCGCCGCGATCACGTCCTGCACCAACACCTCAAACCCGAGCGTGATGATGGCCGCCGGGTTGGTGGCAAAGAAGGCCGTGGAAAAAGGCCTCAAGCGCAAGCCATGGGTGAAAAGCTCACTGGCGCCCGGCTCGAAAGTCGTCACCGACTACTACAAAGCGGCAGGCCTGACGCACTACCTTGATGAGCTGGGTTTTGCCTTGGTCGGTTACGGCTGTACCACGTGCATCGGCAACTCGGGACCGTTATCGGAGCCGATCGAAAAAGCTATCCAGCAAGCCGACCTGACCGTGGCATCGGTGCTGTCGGGCAACCGCAACTTCGAAGGGCGCGTGCATCCATTGGTCAAAACCAACTGGCTGGCCTCCCCGCCCTTGGTGGTGGCCTACGCCTTGGCCGGGACGGTACGGATCGACATCAGCCGCGAACCCTTGGGCGAAGACAAGGACGGCAACCCGGTTTATCTGCGGGACATCTGGCCAAGCAGCAAGGAAATCGCTGACGCGGTGAACCAGGTCAACACGGCCATGTTCCACAAGGAATACGCCGAAGTGTTTGCCGGTGACGAACAGTGGCAAGCGATCAAAGTCCCGCAAGCGGCGACCTATGTCTGGCAGGACGATTCGACCTACATCCAGCATCCTCCGTTCTTCGATGACATTGCTGGCCCGCCGCCCGTGGTCAAGGATGTCTCTGGTGCACGGATCCTCGCGCTGCTCGGCGACTCGGTGACCACCGATCACATTTCCCCGGCCGGCAACATCAAGGCCGACAGCCCGGCAGGGCAATATCTGCGTGACAAGGGCGTGGAGCCACGGGACTTCAACTCTTATGGCTCGCGTCGTGGCAACCATGAAGTGATGATGCGCGGCACCTTCGCCAACATCCGCATTCACAACGAAATGCTTGGCGGCGAAGAAGGCGGCAACACGTTCTACATCCCGACCATGGAAAAGATGCCGATCTACGACGCGGCCATGCGTTATCAGGCTGCGGGCACACCGTTGGTGGTGATCGCCGGCCAGGAATACGGCACCGGTTCAAGCCGCGACTGGGCTGCCAAGGGCACCAATCTGCTGGGTGTAAAAGCCGTCATCGCCGAGAGTTTCGAACGGATCCACCGCTCCAACCTGGTGGGAATGGGTGTGCTGCCCTTGCAGTTCAAGCTGGATCAAAACCGCCAGAGCCTGAAACTGACCGGCCGGGAAACGCTGGACATCCTCGGTTTGACCGGCGTCGAACTGACGCCGCGGATGAATCTGACACTGGAAATCACCCGCGAGAATGGCACCCGCGAGCGAATCGAAGTGTTGTGCCGGATTGATACATTGAATGAAGTGGAATACTTCAAGTCAGGAGGGATTCTGCATTATGTGTTGCGGCAGTTGATTGCGTCGTAATCCACAGTTGTTAAAAACACCGCCCGAGGGCGGTGTTTTTGTTTGGACGCTACCCCGTACAATCGCGCCTTTATGTTCACGAACATAATCCCTGCAAAGACTTAGGGATGGTCTGAAGTAGTCACGCTTTTCTGGCTGACTTCAGCCTCCGCTGATTTTGAAAACGGCGAATCGACCAAAACGATCAGATCATCCGCTTATTTCTGAGCTTTTAGCCGCCGCGAGCACC